>JAAYLR010000230.1 GCA_012521815.1 Acidobacteriota bacterium | reverse complement strand
GTCGCGGGCGTCGTGGATCTCCGTGCCGTGAGTCCAGCGGTTCCAGCCGGCGAGCGCGACCACCGCGGCGAACCAGCGATCGGAGTCGACGGCGTCGACGATTGCCGGGTCGACCGCGCGCAGCGCCTCTTCCAGCTCCGTGCGCGGGAGGTTCGAGCCGGCGCGCGCGAGGATCCGGTTCGGGGTGAAGGCGAAGCGGAGCCCCTCGGGCGGGACCACCTCCGGCGCGACCGGCGCTGCACTCTCCGCCCACGACAGAAGTGGGTCGCGCGGCGCCTCGCGCAGCCGGCCGAAGGTCCAGCGCCCGCCCCGGGCAAGGACGGCGAGCGCGTCGGCCGCAGCCTCGGGGCGGCGATCGCGCACGAGCACGAGCGGTCCGGCGCCCGGCGGCTCGGCGAGCGGCTCGACCGTGAAGTCACGGGCGAGGCGCGCGAGGGTAGCGGGCGGGGCGAGGACCACGAGGGTGCGGTCGAGCTCGACCCACCAGTAGAGCTCCGGGTCGGCCTCGAGGGCGTCGAGCCGCGCGGCGCCGATCGCGTCGATCGCGATCCGGGCGAGCTGCGGCGCCGGGGCGAGGGGTGGCGGTTCGACGGCGGCCGCCGCGAGAGGCGGGAGCAGCGCGGCGAGGAACAGGGCGCAGAGCGTGACGCGAGCGGGGAACCGGTCCGGCACGACGAACCTCCTCGGTGACCGGCGGCGCCGGTGAAACCTGGAAAACCGATCGGGGTCAGGTAACGGCGTACGCCTCCGGGCGCCGCGCGGAGGCGTTCAGAAGTTCGTGTCGTCGAGCGGGATCGCGACCCCCTCGTCGACGTCGTCGTCGACGAAGGCGGCGTCCTTGTCGAGGCTCGCGGCGATCCAGGCGAGGAAGTCGTCGGTCGCCAGGTCGACGCGCAGCGCGAGGATCTCGGGCAGCTCGTAGGTATGGAGCTCGCGGATCGTCTCCACCACCGCCGGATACTCCGCCACCGTCGTCTTGGCGAGGAGGAGGTACTCGCTGTCCTTGCAGATCTTCCCCTTCCAGCGATAGACCGAACGCACGCCGACGACGATGTTCACGCACGCGGCGTGCCGGCGGGCGACGAGCTCACGGGCGATCGTGTTCGCCTGCTCCTCGTTGCCCACCGTGGTGAGGACCGCCAGTGCCTCCATGCGGCGAACCGTACTGCAACCCCTTCGCCGCCGTCAACGCGCCGGCCGCGGCGCGGGGTGTTCGCACGGACGCTGCGCGGCCACCGCCTCACCGCCACTGCTCCGCATCCGGGTCGTACCAGAGGGTGTGGGTCCGGCCGGTGCGGCCGAAGACGCGCACCACGGCCTGATGCCGCACGCCGTCGGTGAGGTAGACCGAGCCGGGCGTCGCCTGGCCGAACGGTCCGAACGAGGCGAGGTCGGACCGGTTGAAGCGGATCGGATCGTCGAGCTGGTCGAGGCGGCGCCGGGGATCGCCGGGATCGCGGGGCGCCGGGCCCGGGGCGAAGCCGAAGCCGACGCCGCGGCCGAGATGCGCGAGCTCCTGCCGCGGCACCAGGAGCGGATCGACGCCGCTCTCGATGTCGTCCCGGCGCACTCCGTCGCCGTCGCCATCCCGGTAGATCAGATAGCCGATCCGACCGTCGTCGCTGGTTTCGAAACGGACCGCGACGTGCGTGGCGTGCCGGGCCGCGAGCGCGCGCGCGTGCCGCAGCGCCGCGGTCACCTCGGCGGCGGCGAGCCGCACGCGGGCGCGCCCGGCGCCGCGCAGGAGCGGCGGGGCGCTGAGCATGAGGAGCAGCGCGGCGAGCGCGCCGACGAGGAGCAGTTCGACGAGGGTGAAACCGTCACGGGACGTCATGGCGCTCTCCACCGAACGAAGCGAGGGGCGGGAGGCCGCCGGCCGCGGCCCCCCGCCCCTCCGCCTTCAGCTGGCGCCCTCCGCCTTCTGCGGACGCGGCACCCGGACCTTCTCGGCGAGCGTCGTGGCGCCGCTCGTGGCGACGTACGGCGCGAGCAGCTCGTAGCTCTTCTCGCCGATGCCACGCACGAGCATCAGATCGGTGGCGGCCTTGAAGGCGCCATTCTTCTCCCGGTGCTCGACGATGCGCTGGGCGACCGCCGGGCCGATCCGCGGCAGGAGCTGGAGCTGCTCGACGGAGGCGGTGTTGATGTTCACCTTCCCCTCGGCGGCGAAGGCCGGGAGGACGCCGACGAGCAGCGCGGCGGCGAGGATCAGGCTGGTGATGCGCAGGGTACGGATCATCTGGTTTCTCCTTCGGGTTGGTGGATCCGCCATCGGGGTGGATCCGGGGTTCATTGCGACCTGCACGGGCTTCTCCGGTTCTCTGCGGTTCGCGTCAGGGGCTCTCTCTCGTCTCGGCTCACCTCCTCTCGCGGTTCGCCGGCCAGAGAGATCAAGGTCGCTGCCAACCCGGCAGGAGTTACGCAACTGTTGCAATTACTGGGGTTATATGGAGTCGCCGAAATCGGGTCGGGGCTCCGGCCGGCAGTCGAAGGCGACCTCTCGATCGTTTCCGCCCCCGCCGCGCGCGGCCAAACCCGAGCCGGAGATGGCCCTTGCCCCGTCTGTCAGATCTTTCTGACGAACGCGCGTTTCTCTCCCCCCGCTCCCTGCCACCGCGCGCTTTCGGTTAGATTCGACCGGTCATGGACGCACCCGCTCCCCGTCGCCGGTCGACGCTGCGCGAATACATCGAGGCGCTCCTGATCGCCGCCATCTTCCTCGGCTTCACGAACACCTTCGTGGTGAAGACCTTCTTCATCCCGAGCGGCTCGATGGAAGAGACCCTCCTGATCGGCGATCACCTCTTCGTGAACCGTCTCCTCTACGCGCCGGCGCCCACCGCCTTCGAGCGGTGGCTCCTGCCGGTGCGGCAGCCGCGGCGCGGGGACATCGTGGTCTTCCGCTCGGTCGAGAAGCCGACCGTGGACCTGGTCAAGCGGTGCGTCGGGCTGCCCGGCGACACGATCCAGATCGTCGACAAGCGGCTCTTCGTCAACGGCGAGCGGGTGGAGGATGACGGGTACACGCTCTACCGCGACCAGCGCATCTTCCCCAACCGGCCGAGCCTGCCCGAGGAGTACCGCCTGCGCGATCAGTTCGGACCGTTCCGGGTTCCGGACGGCGAGTACTTCTTTCTCGGCGACAACCGTGACCGCTCCTACGATTCCCGCTACTGGGGCACGGTGCCCGGCCATTTCCTGAAAGGCCGGGCGCTCGTCATCTACTGGTCGTGGGCGGGCGGCACCCCCGACGGCTCGTCGCGCAGCTGGGGACAGCGCGTGCGCGACCTGTTCCACACCGTGATCGGTTTCCTGTCCGAGACCCGCTGGAGCCGCACTTTCCGTCCGGTGCGCTAGACTCAGGTGACTTTTCGAGCCGATTCGGGAGGGAGGAGAGGCATGACGCGCATGAGAGCGATGGCCGGAGACAGCAAGATCGGCTGCATCCTCTGGATGCTCCTGCTCGTGATCGTCGTCCTGATCAGCTGGAAGGCGATCCCGGTGAAGATCGCCACCTCGCAGCTCTACGACTTCATGGTCGAGCAGGCGAAGTGGGCCGCGAGCCAGAAGGCGGAGACGCTCCACAAGAGCATCTACGACGAAGCCCGGCGCCTGAACCTTCCGGTCCAGCAGAAGGACATCCAGGTTTCGCTCGGCGGCGGCCGGGTGAAGATGAGCGCCCGCTTCATGGTCCCGCTCGAGTTTCCCGGCTACACCTACGAGTGGAACTTCAACCTGGAGGTCGACCGCGCCATCTACCTCTTCTGAGGCCGCGGCTCCTTCCGTCCTTCCTCGCCCCGGCCGCGTTCGCGCGGCCGGTCGCCTTCCGGGGCTTCAGCGCGCGGCGGCGAAGGCGGCGAGCGCCGCGTCCGGATCGGGGGCGGCGGTGAGCGGGCGGCCGACCACGAGGAGATCGGAGCCGGCGGCGAGCGCCGTCTCCGGGGTCGCCACCCGGCGCTGATCGCCGGCGGCGGCGGCCGGCGGCCGGATCCCCGGGGTGACGAGGAGAAAGGGCGGCGGGAGCGCCGGGCGGAGCAGACCGAGCTCCTGGGCCGAGCAGACGATCCCGCGACAGCCGGCCGCTTGCGCGAGCCGGGCCCAGGCGAGGGCGCGGTCGCCGATCGCCCCGGGCAGGGCGAGCTCGGCGAGCGCCTCCGGATCGAGATGAGTGAGCACGGTCACGGCGAGCAGCCCGAGCTCGCCCCGCGCCGCCTCGACCGCGGCCGCGAGCATCGCCCGGCCACCGCCGGCGTGGAGGGTCAGCAGCGAGGCGCCGAGCTCGCGCGCCGCCCCCACCGCCCCCGCCACGGTGTTCGGGATGTCGTGGAGCTTGAGATCGAGAAAGACGCGCGCCCCGCTCGCGCGCGCCCGCTCGACCGCCCGGGGACCGAAGCGGACGTACGCCTCGAGGCCGACCTTCAGGTAGCCGACCCGGGGGCCGAAGAGCGCGCACCAGGCGTCGAAACGCTCCCAGTCGGCGGTGTCGAGGGCGACGGCGAGGCGTTCGAGACGGGGCATGACGGCTCCTTCAGGAGGGCAGGCGCACGGCGCCGATCAGCTCGCGGACGGTGCCGACGCCGTCGGCCGCGAGGCGGTCGGCGAGCGCGGTGACGAGGCGCTCGGCGGTCGTGGGATCGCGGAAGAGCGCGCTGCCGATCTGCACCGCCGAGGCGCCGGCGAGGAGGAACTCGAGGACGTCGTCGACGGTCTCGATGCCGCCGATCCCGATCACCGGCAGCCCCACCTGGCGGGCCACGTCGAAGACCACCCGCAGCGCGACCGGTTTGATCGCCGGCCCGGAGAGCCCGCCGCGCACGGTGGCGAGCCGGGGGCGGCGGCTCACCGGATCGATCGCCATCCCGAGGAGGGTGTTGATCGCCGAGAGGATGTCGGCGCCGCCCGCCTTCGCGGCCTCGCCGATCTCGACGGGCCGGGTGACGTTCGGGGAGAGTTTGACGATGAGCGGCTTGCCGGTCACCGCGCGCACGGCCCGCACGAGGCGGGCGAGGATCTCCGGATCCTGACCGAACTCGAGGCCGCCGCGCTGGACGTTCGGGCAGGAGACGTTCAGCTCCACCGCCGCCACGCCGGCGACCGGCTCGACCCGCGCGGCGAGGCGCACGTACTCCTCCACGCTCACCCCGAAGAGGTTCACGATCACCCGCGGCGGGAACCGCTCGAGGCCGGGGAGCACCTCGGCGAGGAACCGCTCGATGCCGATGTTCTGCAGCCCGATCGAGTTGAGCATCCCGCCCCGGGTCTCGCAGACGCGCGGCGGCGGGTTGCCCCGGATCGGGGCGACCGAGAGCCCCTTGGTCACGATCCCGCCGAGCCGCCCGAGGTCGGTCAGATGGGCGAACTCCAGGCCGTAGCCGAAGGTGCCGCTCGCGGTCAGGATCGGGTTGGCGAGCGCAAGCGGCCCGAGCGCGACGGAGAGGTCGACGGGCGCGCTCACCAGGCCACCTCCGAAAAGGCGAAGACCGGGCCGTCCTGGCAGCAGAGGGCGAAGCGGCCATCGGGGCGCGGCACCGCGCAGCCGAGACAGGCGCCGAAGCCGCAGCCCATCGGCGTCTCGAGTGCCGCCTCGCCGCCGAGGCCGTGGGCGGCGACGAGCGAGGCCAGACGGGCGAGCAGCCCCATCGGCCCGCAGGCGTAAACAAAGCGAAACTCTCCAGAGGCCAGCGCCCTTTCGAGCGGTTCGGCGACGAGCCCGCTTGCGCCCGCCGAGCCGTCTTCGGTGGTGGCGACGAGCCGGCCTCCCGAGCGGCGAGCCAGCGCCGCGAAGCTTTCGAGACGCGGGAGATCGACCCGGTTGCGGCCGCCGTAGAAGAAGTCGAAGCGCTGGCCCCGCTCAGCGAGCCGCCGGGCGAGGAGGTAGAGCGGCGCCGCGCCGACCCCGCCGGCCACGAGCGCCACCGGCCCCTCGGCCGCGAGCGAGAAGCCGCGCCCGAGGGGTCCGAGAACCGGCAGCCGGGCGCCGGGGGAGAGCGCGGCGAGCGCCCGGGTCCCCCGGCCCACGGCCTTGATCAGCAGCTCGATCCGGTCCCCGGTCGCGCTGCTGGTAGCATCGTGCACCGAGAACGCTCGCCGCAGGAACGGCTCGAGACCGCTTCCGGTGCGCACCATGACGAACTGGCCGGCGGCCAGGTCGGCCCACCCCCGGGGTACCGCGAGCAGCAGGGAGAAGTAGGGCAGGGGGTGCTCGACCACGCGCTCGACGACGGCCAGATGATCGGTGGGCAGCATGGGCGCCCGGGCACTCTAGCAGAGAGCCTCCGGCAACGCCGAGGTCATGGCCCGATCCCGCTACCGCTCCCGCGTCGCCTTCCTCTGCTCCGCGCTCCTGCCGGGGCTCCTCGCCGCCATCCATCTCGCGGGCCTCGTTCTCTTCCTCAATCCCGAGCTGCCGCTCACCGCCGGCGGTCTCACGCGCGCGAGCCTGCGCTTCGCGCTGCCCCTATCGCTCGTGAGCCTGCTGCTCCACCTGCTCATCCCGCCGCTTAAGCGTGCGGCGAGCAAGCTGCTCTCGCTCCCCTGGACCCTCACGGCGGTCTTCGCCGCCGCGGCGACCGGCGCCGCGACGAACGCTTCCCGCTTCGCCTTCTACCTGCCGCCAGGGGTCAACGAACGGCTCCTGCGTGCCGCGCTCTGGCTGGGACTGGCCGCGCTCATCGGCTTCTACACCGCGCTGCTCCACTCCCTCCACCGGCGCCGCTACGGCCAGCGGAGCCGCGCCCTCTACGCGGTGCTCGTGCTCCTTTCGATCTACGCCGTCGTCGAGCGCCGGCACGCGGCCACGCTGCTGCCGGTGACGCTGCCGCCGGTGGCGCGGCTCACCCCGGCGCCGCCGCCCCAGATCGTCGTCGTGAGCCTCCCGGGCGGCGGGCTCGAGCTCCTCCTCCCGCTGGCCGAGCAGGGGCAGACGCTCTTCCTGAAGTCGATCCTCGAAACCGGCGCGGTCGCCGCGCTCGAAGCGCCCACGCCGTTCCGCACGGCGCCGGCCTGGGGCAGCCTGATCACCGGCAAGCTCCCGTTCCAGCACGGGGTGCTCTCGTGGCACCGCCAGCATGCCGACGTCTTCGCGCCCGGGGGTGAGCTGCGGCTCCTGCCCTGGGGTTTCCGGGACTCTCTCTGGCGCGCCACGATGGGAACCTCCCGGGCGCTGCAGAGCGGCGACCTCGCCGCGCTCCCGGTCTGGCGCGTCCTCCCCCGGCTCGACCTGCGCACCGCCCTCGTCGGCGTCCCGCTCGCCTCCCCGCTCCCGCCCGAGGTGCGCTGGGTCGTCCCCGCCGAGCGCCTCGCCGCCACCCCGCTCGCCGCGGACGTTCCGACCTCTCCTCCCGAGCTCTCGGCGCTGGTCGATCTGTTCCGGATCGTTCCCGCGGAGCTCACCCCGGAGGTGCGCGCCGCGCTCGGGCCCGGCCCGCTCGCCGAGGCGCTCGCCGGCGATCTCTGGCGGCGGGATCTGGCGCGGCGCCTGCTCGTCGACCGGCCGGAGCTCGACCTGCTCTGGGTCCACCTGCCCGGCCTCGCCCGGGCGGTCGAGGAGACGTACGGCGGCTTCGCCGGCGCGCTTCTCGAAGGGCGCCGCAACAACCGTCAGCGGGCCGCGGCCCGCGAGCTCGTCGCCTACGGGGCGGAGCTCGACCGGATCCTCGCCTCGCTCTGGGAGGCGATACCCCGGGGCGACCGGCTCCTCCTGCTCGTCTCTCCCTCCGGCGCGGATGGTCCGAACCGCCGGGAGCGGTTCCGGGCGGCGATCTCCCAGCGGCCGCCGCTCGGCGGACGGCTGGGTGGCCGGGGCGCGCTCGTCCTCTACGGCGCCGGCGGACGCGATCGGAGCGAGCCGCTCAACGCCCGCGGCGTCGACCTCGTCCCCACCCTCTACTACCTCTACGGAGTGCCGGTTCCGCGCGATCTCGACGGGCGGGTGCTGATCGAGCTCTTCCCGCCGGCCTTCCTCGCCGCCCGTCCCCTCGCCTTCGTGCCGACCTACGAGACGCTGCCGCCACCCTCCGGACGCTGAGCCGCCGGCTCGGCAGCCCGTCCGGAGCCGTGGTCGCGGGTGGCTACTCGCCCTTCACCATCCGGCACGGCCCCTCGAGCACCGCGCCGTCGGCGACGACGAGACAGGGGGTCTCCACCTCGGCGAGGAGGCGTCCGCCGGGGCCGACCTCGACCCGGCGGCTGGCCACCACATGCCCGCGCACCGTGCCGGCGACCAGCAGCCCGCCCACCCGCAGCTCCCCTTCCACCTCGCCCCGCTCCGCCACCATCAGGTCCCCCTCGGAGACGACCTCGCCCACGAAGCGGCCCTCGACGCGGAAGGTCTGCTCGAACCGCAGCTCGCCGTGCAGTTCGCTGCCCTGATCGAGGAAGCCGTTGAGCTCCCCGCGCGGCAACCGTTCCCGTGTGCTCATCGCGTCGGCCCTCCCTTGGCGGCGAGGAGATCGAAGAGCCGGATCAGCTCCTCCTCGGAGTGGAAATGGATCCGGACCTCCCCGCCCCGGCGGCGGCGGACGATCTCGACCCGGGCCTGGAGCAGCCGGGTCAGACGCTCGGCGGCCGCCGCGGCGTGGGCCTCCGGCGGCGCCGGCGGGCGGCGGGGCGATGCCCCCTGCGCCGCCCGCTCCACCTGGCGGGCCGAAAGCCCGCTACGGACCGTCCGGTTGGCGAGCGTCACCTGCCGCTCCGGCGCGAGCCCCACGAGGGGACGCGCCTGCCCGGCGGTGAGACGGCCGCCGCGGAGCAGGTCGAGCACCTCGGGCGCGAGCCGCAGGAGCCGGAGGGTGTTGCTCACCGCCGCCCGGCTGCGGCCGACCCGCACCGCGACCTCCTCCTGGGAGAGGCCGAAGCTCTCCTGGAGGAGCCGGAACGCCTCGGCCTCCTCGGCCGGGTTCAGATCGGCGCGCTGGAGGTTCTCCACGAGCGCGAGCTCGAGCAGCTCCCGGTCCCCGGCCACCTCGCGCACCACCGCCGGCACCGTCGCGAGCCCGGCCCGCTGGGCGGCCCGCCAGCGCCGCTCGCCCGCCACGATCGTGAAGTTGCCGTCGCTCTCGGCGCGGACCAGGAGCGGCTGCACGATCCCCTGGGCGCGGATCGAGGCGGCGAGCTCCTCGAGCCCGGTCTCGTCGAACTGCGCCCGGGGCTGGAACCGGTTCGGCCGCAGCCGCCCGATCTCGATCTCCCGCACCCCCTGCTCGGGGCGGAGCAGGGCGTCGAGCCCCCGGCCGAGACCGCGCCTGCGGCTTCCTTCGCTCATCCGCGCCTCCGCAGCTGTTCGCGGGCGAGCGCGAGATACGCCTCGGCGCCGCGGCTCTTGATGTCGTACTGGAGGATCGGCTGCCCGTGACTCGGCGCCTCGGCGAGCCGGACGTTGCGGGGGACGACGGTCTCGAAGACCTGTCCCGGGAAGTGCCGCCGCACCTCGGCCTGCACGTCGCGCGAGAGGTTCGTCCGCTCGTCGTACATCGTGAGCACGATCCCTTCGATCTCCAGGCGAGGGTTGATCCCGCCGCGCACCCGCCGCACCGTCGCGAGCAGATCGCTCACCCCTTCGAGCGCGAAATACTCGCACTGGAGCGGGACGAGCACCCCGTCGGCGGCCGCCAGCGCGAGCACCGTGAGGTGTCCGAGCGAGGGGGGGCAGTCGAGGAGGATCGTGTCGTAGCGGTCGCGGACCGGGGCGAGGAGGGCCGCGAGCCGCCCCTCCCAGCCGTCGAGGCCGACGAACTCCACCTCCACGCCGACCAGATCGCGGTCGGAGGGAACCAGATCGAGATGCGGGAAGCCGCTCGGGTGCAGGAGCCCGGCGAGCGGGACCTCGCCGGTGAGGGCATGGTAGAGGTGGTGTTCTCCGGCCCTCCCGCCGAGGCCGCGGGTGGCGTTCCCCTGCGGGTCGCAGTCGACGAGGAGGACTCGTCGCTCGAGCGCGGCCAGCGCGGCGCCGAGGCTGATGGCGGTGGTCGTCTTCCCCACCCCGCCCTTCTGGTTGGCGACCGCGACGATCCGGCCACTCATCCGCCCGCCTCCGGGCCGGCGAGCGCGAAGACGCGGATCCGGCGCCGTTCGCTCCCCGGCAGCGGCAGCTCGGCGAGCCGCCGCAGCCCGGTCTCCGGATCCGGCTCGGCCGCGCCCCCCCAGAGGAGGAAGCGGGAGTCCGGAAGGAGCAGCGGCGTCAGCGCGACGACCATCGAACGGGTGATCCGCAGGGCCCGGGCCGTGACGACGGCGAGCGGCCGTGGCAGGGGGGGCGCGGGAGCGGCGCCGACTGTAGCACGCAGGCAGGTGACCGCCAAACGCGCCCGCCGGACCGCGGCGAGCAGGAACGCCCACCGCCGCTCCCGCGGCTCGATCAGAAACACCTCCAGATCGGGCCGCGCCGCCGCGAGGACGAACCCCGGGAAGCCGGCCCCCGAGCCGAGATCGACGAGCCGTCCCGGCCCGGCGGGCAGCAGCGGCAGGGCGGCGAGCGACTCGCCGTAGTGCCGGGAGAAGAGCTCGGCCGCCGCTCCCGGACCGAGCAGATCGACCCGGGGCGCCCAGCGGCGCAGCTCCTCGTAATGCTGGTGGAGCGCCGCCACCGCCGCCGGGACGAGGGGTTCCGGAGCCCAGGGAGCGAGGCGAGCGGCGAACTCGGCCGCCGAGAGGGGAGGCAGGCTCATCGGCCACCCCCCCGGGAGGTGGCCGGGGTTTCACGGGAAACCTGACGGTGAAACAATCCCATGGCATGACGTTTCACGGGAAACCTGACGGTGAAACAACCCCTCCGGACCCCTTCGCGGAAGGGGTGCTCGTGGGGCTCCTGATCGGCGAGGGTCATTTCGGCGGCGACGGCCGCCAGGCACAGGTGACGCTGCGCATGCACACGCGCCGCGAACAGCTCTTCACCTGGCTCACGACCACCTTCCCCGGAGGGAAGCTCTACGGGCCGTACCGCCACGGCGGCCGCTCCTACTACCAGTGGATGGCGCGCGGGGAGTTCCTGCGCGAGCGGCTCATCCCGCTGCTCGCGAGACATCTCACCGCCGAGCTCGATCCGGAGGCGCACGCCCGGTTCCGCGCGATGCGCGCGCGTTACGGCGTCTGAGGCGCCGGGCCGCCGGCGCGGAGCCGGATCTCGAGCGGCTTTTCCCGGCCGTGGCCGAGGCTTTCGGTCTCGAGGTCGGCGGCGTCGGCGAGCGCGAGATGGATGAGCCGCCGCTCGGCCGGCGGCAGCGGGTCGAGCAGCACGGGACGGCCGGTCCGGCGGACTGCGGTGGCCGCCGCGATCGCGAGCGAACGCAGCTCGCCCGCCCGCTCCTCGCGCACGCCGCGGCAGTCGGCCTCCACCGGCACCAGCCGGCCGTCGGGGGTGCGGAGCATCCGCCGCAGGAGCTCTTCGAAAGCGCCGAGCAGCTCCGGCCCCTGGCCGACCAGCCAGTCGGCATCCGGCCCCTCGAGGACCACCCGGACCCGTCCCTTGCCGAGCTCGGCACGCGGGGCGAGATCGGCGGCGAGCAGCGCGATGAGCGCCTGCGCCGCCTCCTCGGCGAGCGGCAGGTGTTCCGGGGCCGGTTCGGCGCGGCCGGCCGCGCGGCGGGCCGGCAGCCGTTGTTCGCCCCGCGGCAGCTCGGGGCGCTCCTGCCGCCGCGGTGCCCGCCCGCTGCCCATGGCGGCGGGCCGGGCCGGCGGGGCGTCGGCGACCGGGGGCCGGGCGACGCCGCTCGCCTCCACGGTCGAAGCGGGAGCCGGCCCCTTCCGGCGGGGAGCCAGCGGATCGACCTCGATCACCACCCCGCGCACCCGGTGGGTGAAGCCGTGCCGCCGGTCCCGCTCCCGGTAGGCGATCTCCTCGGGTGCGAGATGGTGATGCCGGGCCGCCGTCATGAGCGCCTGGGCGAGGGTCGCCCCGGAGAAGAACCGCCGTTCCGGGCCGCTCACGACCGCCCTCCCCGCTTCGCCGGCTCCGGAGCCGCGGGCGTCTTCACCGCGTTCTGGATCGCCTGCTGCGCGATCGTCAGGAGGTTGTTGACCAGCCAGTAGAGGACGAGGCCGCTCGGGAACTGAAGCGAAAAGATCAGGAAGATCACCGGGAAGAGCTGGAACATCCGCCGCTGCATCGGATCGGCGGCCGCCGGGGTCATCTTCTGCTGGACGAACTGGGTGACCCCCATGACGATCGGCAGGACGTAGAGCGGGTCTTTCGCGCTCAGGTCGTGGATCCAGCCGATCCAGGGGGCGTGCCAGAGCTCCACGGAGGTCGAGAGCACGCTGTAGAAGGCGAAGAAGACCGGGATCTGGAGCAGCATCGGCAGGCAGCCGCCCGCCGGATTGACCCCCTCGGCCTTGTAGAGCGCCATCACCTCCTCGTTCATCTGCCGCTGCGCCTCGGGGTTCATCCGCCCCTGCTTGTCGCGCAGCTTCGGCCGGTACCGCTCCCGGATCGCCTGGATCTTCGGGTTGAGCCGCTGCATCTTCTGCATCGACGAGTAGCCGGTGAGCGTCAGCGGCAGCAGCACGATCTTGAGCACGATCGTCATCAGGACGATCGCCCAGCCCCAGTTGCCGACCGCGTGGTCGTGGAGCCAGTGGAGCCCCCAGAGGAGCGGCCGGGCGAGGAAGCCGAACATCCCCCAGCGCACCGACTTCTCGAGGCCGTACGGAAGGGCGGTGAGGCGGTCGTACTCCTTGCCTCCCCAGAAGCTCACGAGCGCGAGCGACGAGCCCTCGGGCACGAGACGGAGGCGCAGATCGCGCGGCCATCCCTTCTGGTCGTCACCCGGCTTCGCCGGTGCCGGGACCGCCCGCCACCGCCCCTCGACCGCCCCGGGGCCGAGCAGGACCGGCTCCAGGATCGCGGCGCGCAACGGCGTGACCGGCATCACGGCGGCGAGGAAGTAGCTGTCTTCGAGCCCGACCCAGGTGAGGCCGACGCCCGGCAGCTCCTTTGCCGCGCTCGCGCTCGCCGGGGCGAGCGTCCCGATCTCGCCGCCCGCGCTCCACGCCCCGGCCCGACGGCTGAAGCGCGACTCGAGCTGCTCGCGGCTGAGCTGGCGCAGACCGGGGCCGAGCAGGAGGCTCCAGCCGTCGGCGACCCCGCGGGCCTCGGCTTCGACCGCGATCAGGCCGTCGTTGCGGAAACGGAAGCGCTTCTCCGCCTCCCCCTCCGGGCCACGGTAGCGGAAGACGAGCCGCGGCTCCCCTTCCGGGCTGCTCTCCCGCGCCACCACGAAGAGCGCCCCGGCCAGCGGCGAGGGGGCGCCGGCGGCGGTGGCGTAGCCGAACGGGTACGGCCCTTCGTCGCGCCCCTGGACGAGCTCGATCCCCTCGACGAGCCCCTGCGGCTGCGGCTTGAGCCAGAGCGAGCGCAGCTCCGCCCCGCGGTTGGTGAAGGTGGCCACGAGCGTCGCGGTCTCGACCACCTCCTCCAGCTCGCTCTCGGCGGCCAGCGCCTCGAGAGGCGGCGGGGCCTCGGTCGCCGTGGCGGCCGGCGCGGCGGCCACCGGTTCCGGGCTCTCCGCGGCCGGCGCGGGAACCGCCGTCGCGGCGGCGGCGACCGGAGGAGCTTCGCCCTCGGGCCGCTCCGGTGGCGGAAAGAGCGCCTGCCATCCGAGGAGGACGGCGAGCGAGAGCAGCGCGGCGATGAACAGGCGCCGATTGTCCAAGGCGAGAACCTCTCTCTGGCTCCGGAAGCGATGCCGTCCTGCCCCTTCTCAGGGCAGATCGACCCCTCCGGGGTGGAACGGATGACAGCGCGCGAGGCGCCGGCCGGAGCGCCAGAGCCCGCGCACGAGGCCGTGTTCGAGCAGCGCGAGCCGGGCGTATTCCGAACAGGTCGGCGTGAACCGGCAGGCGCGCGGCAGGAGCGGCGAGAGCCAGCGCTTGTAGGCGGCGAACAGGGCGGCAAGCAGGCGGGTCATGGCGTGCGACGGCGCCGGGCGGCCTCGGCGAGCAACCGCTCGAGCTCGCGCTGGAGCTCGGCGAAGACGAGCCTGGCCGCGTCAGGCCGGAAGTGTACGACGAGATCGCAGCCGGCAAGCGCGGCGCGGCTCGGCGAGCGCCGGAAGACCTCCCGGGTCCAGCGCTTGAGCCGCTGGCGGGTCACCGCCCCGCCGACCCGGCGCGTCACCGTGGTGCCGAGCCGGGCCACCGGGCCCGCCCCCGGCAGGGCGTGGAGCGTGAAGGCGCCGGCATGGAGCCGGCGCCCCTGCCGGTAGCAGCGGTCGAACTCCCCCCGCCGCCGCAGCCGCGCTGCCCGGGGGAAGCGGTCGCCGAGGATCGCGACCGCCGGCTCCGGCATCAGACCGTGAGCCGCTTGCGACCCTTGCGGCGCCGCCGGGCGAGGACCTTCTGCCCGTCGCGGGTGCTCATCCGCTTCCGGAAGCCGTGCGTGCGCTTGCGGCGCCGGTTGTTCGGCTGGAACGTGCGCTTCACTGCCTACCACCTTTCTTCCCGTCGCTGGCCGGACGCGCAGCGCGCTCCCGGCCGATGATCTCTGGCGGAGAGGGTGGGATTCGAACCCACGGTACCCTCACGGGTACAACGGTTTTCGAGACCGCCCCGATCGACCACTCCGGCACCTCTCCGTACTCGTATCTGTCAACGGCGCGGCGCTCTCTCCGAGCCGCCCTCGCCTGGAACCGATCTGGCGGAGAGGGTGGGATTCGAACCCACGGTAGAGT
>JAAYLR010000229.1 GCA_012521815.1 Acidobacteriota bacterium | reverse complement strand
CCTGCGGCCCCACGGTCTACAACCACGCCCACATCGGCAACCTCCGCACCTTCCTCTTCGAAGACCTCCTCTGTCGCACCTTCACCCATCTGGGATACCGCGTGCGGCAGGTGATGAATCTCACCGATGTCGACGACAAGACGATCCGGGCGGCGGCGGAGCAGGGGGTGACGCTCGCCGCCTATACCGAGCCGTACATCGCCTCGTTCTTCTCCGATCTCGACCGGCTGCAGGTGCGGCGGGCGGAGCGGTATCCGAAGGCGACCGAGCACGTGCCGGAGATGATCGCCCTCGTCGCCCGTCTCGTCGAGCGGGGTGCCGCGTACGTGAGCGACGGCTCGGTCTGGTTCCGGATCGCGAGCGATCCCGACTACGGCCGGCTCTCCGGGATCGACCCGGAGGCGGTACGCCGCGGGGAACGGGTCGCGAGCGACGAGTACGAGAAGGAGGACGTGCGCGACTTCGTGCTCTGGAAGGGGGCCAAGGAGGGAGAGCCCGCCTGGGATTCGCCCTGGGGACCGGGGCGTCCGGGCTGGCACATCGAGTGTTCGGCGATGGCGATGAAGTACCTCGGCGAGACGTTCGACCTCCACTGCGGCGGCGTCGACAACATCTTTCCCCACCACGAGAACGAGATCGCCCAGAGCGAAGGCGCGACGGGGGTGAAATATGTCCGCTACTGGGTGCATAGCGAGCATCTCCTCGTCGACGGCGAGAAGATGTCGAAGTCGCTCGGCAACCAGTACACCCTCGACGATCTCCTGGCGCGCGGCGCCCGGCTGCGGGGGGTGCGCTATCTGATGCAGTCGGTGCATTACCGCCAGAAGCTGAACTTCACCTTCCCGTCGCTGGAGGCGGCCGGGGCGGCGCTGCGCCGGATCGACGACTTCCGGTTCCGCCTGGAACACGCCCGGGAGGCGGCCGCCGGCGGCCCCGCGCTCGCGGCGCTCACCACGGCGTTCGAAGAGCGGTTCGACGCCGCGCTGGCCGACGATCTGAACGTCTCCGGCGCGCTGGGGGCGCTCTTCGAGTGGATCCGCGAGGTCAACGGCGCGATCGACCGGGAGGCCCTCGGCGCCGGTGACCGCGAACGCCTGCTCGCCGCGCTGGCGCGGGCCGACGAGGTCTTCGGCGTCTTCGACGCGAGCCGCTGGCCGGAGCGCGCGGAGGCGGGACCGGCAGAAGCAGAAGTCGAGGAGCTGGTCGCCGCGCGGGAGGCGGCGCGCCGCGGCCGCGACTGGGCGGAGGCCGACCGGCTCCGGGATCAGCTCGCGGCGCTCGGCGTGGTGGTCGAGGACACCCCGAACGGACCACGCTGGAAACGGCGATGAGCCGGCTCGACGACCTCGGCCGGGCGCCGCACACCCGGGCGCGGGGAGGGGCGGGCGAGCAGGTGGCCGAGGAGTGGCTCACCGCGCGCGGGTTCCGGATCGTCGAGCGCAACGTTCGCAACCACGGCGGCGAGATCGACCTCGTCGCGCGCGAGGGCGACACCCTCTGTTTCGTCGAGGTGAAGGCGCGGCTCTCGGACCGGTTCGGACCGGCGATCGCGGCGGTGGGGATCGCCAAGCAGCGGCGGCTAGCCCGCGCCGCCGCGCTCTATCTCGTCGCCCATCCGTGGCCGGGGCCGTGCCGTTTCGATGTCCTCGGTCTCGATCGCCGCGCCGATGGCGGCTGGGAGGTCACGCTCGTGCGCGACGCCTTCCCGGTGCCCACGTCGGCTTGACAGGCTCCGGCGCTGTTCATATCCTTCCGCCTCGGGTGGGCGGGAATAGCTCAGTGGTAGAGCACAACCTTGCCAAGGTTGGGGTCGCGGGTTCAAGTCCCGTTTCCCGCTCCAGATAGCTTCCACGGCGCCGGCCGCCGCCGCATCGGCCGGCACCGAGTCTCGATACGAGAGGGCCGCCGCGGGCGGCCCTCAGCGCCTCGGGGCGACGTAGCCAAGTGGTAAGGCAAGGGTCTGCAAAACCCTCATTCGCCGGTTCGATTCCGGCCGTCGCCTCCAACCTCCTCTCCGCCGCCAGCATGGAACGCGCTGCCGACCGGCGTCGGGGTGCCTGCCGGGTGCCGCTTTCGTCTACGATCCCACCGGGAGCCGGAGTGGCGGAACGGCAGACGCAGGGGACTTAAAATCCTCCGCCTTCGGGCGTGCGGGTTCGAATCCCGCCTCCGGCACCATCGGCTTGATCGATCCGGAAGCGTCGGACAGAATCACCTTCCCCCTGCGCCGATGATCGAGAGCCTCCCCGCCCAACCGACGCTGCCGCAGAGCGAAGAGTCCGAGCGCGCCGTGCTCGCCGCGGCGCTGCTCGACCCGCGGCTGCTGCCGGCGGTTTCCGCCCGCCTGACGGTCGACGACTTCTACCACCAGCGCCACCGGCTCATCTATCAGGCGATGCTCGACCTGCAGGAGGAGCAGGTCGCGCCCGACGTCCGCACCCTGCAGGCGGCGCTGGAGCAGGCGGCGAAGCTGGAGGAGGCCGGCGGGCTCGCCTACCTCGCGACCCTCGACGTCGATCTGCCCGATCTCGGACGGATCGAGACCTACATCGAGATCGTCAAGGAGCGGGCGGTGCGGCGGAGCCTGATCGAGGTCTGTCGCGACATCACCCGGGACTGCCTCGACGGCGGGCTCGACGCGCAGGGGGCGCTCGGACGGGCCGAGCAGGCGGTCTTCGCCCTGGGCGAGAAGGCGCTCAAGCGGGGGTTCGTGCCGTTCGCCCGCATCGCCGACGAGACGCTCGAGATCATCGAGGAACGCCCCGACAAGGCGCTGATCGGCCTGGAGACCGGTTTCATCGACTTCGACCAGATGACCCATGGCCTCCACCGGGGCAACCTCATCATCCTCGCCGGCCGGCCGGGGATGGGCAAGACCAGCCTCGCGCTGAACATCGCGCAGCACGTGGCGTTCCGGCTCGGCAAGCCGGTCGGGATCTTCTCGCTCGAGATGGGGCAGCACGAGCTCGCGCTGCGCATCCTCTGCGCGGAGGCGGAGGTGCCGTTCAGCCGGCTGCGGAGCGGGCATCTCTCGCGTCAGCAGTGGAGCAAGGCGATCAAGGTCCTCAACGACCTGCGGCAGGGGCCGCTCTACATCGACGACTCGGCCAGTCAGACGCTGCTCGAGATCGCCTCGAAGGCGCGCCGGCTGAAGGCGGAGAAGGGTCTCGACCTGCTCGTCATCGACTACCTGCAGCTCATGCAGGCGGGGGGGCGTTACGAGAGCCGGGTGCTCGAGGTCTCGGCGATTACCCGCGGTCTCAAGCAGCTCGCCAAGGAGGTCGACGTGCCGGTGCTGGTGCTCTCCCAGCTCTCCCGCCAGCCCGAACGGCGCACCGGCGACGACCGCCTGCCGCAGCTCTCCGACCTGCGGGAGTCGGGATCGATCGAGCAGGACGCCGACCTCGTGGCGTTCATCTTTCGCAAGGAGTACTACTCGAAGGATGCCGCCGACGCGGGCCTCGCCGACCTGATCATCGCCAAGCACCGCAACGGGCCGATCGGCACGGTGCCGCTCGTCTTCCTCGGCCAGACCTCCCGCTTCGTGAACCGCGATGCGCGTGACGAGCACGCCGGTGGCTGACGGCGACGTGCGCGATCTCGCCGCGCTCCGGCCCGCGTGGCTCACCGTCGATCTCGACGCGCTGCGCGCGAACCTGGAGCTCCTCGGCCGGCATGTGAGCCCCGCCCGCCGGATGGCGGTGGTGAAGGCGAACGCCTACGGGCACGGCGCCGCCGAGATCTCGCGGGCGCTCGCCGCGGGCGGGGTGGAGTGGCTCGCGGTGGCGCTCGTCGAGGAGGGGGCCGAGGTGCGGCGCGCCGGGGTGACGACGCCGATCCTTGTGCTCGGCACGGTGCAGCCGCCGCAGGTGCCGCTGGTGCGGAAGTTCGGTCTCGTGCCGGCGGTCGCCAGCGCGAGCCAGCTCGCGATCTGGGTCGAGGCCGCCGCCGGCAGCGCGAAGCCGCTCGCCATCCATCTGAAGGTCGACACCGGCATGAGCCGCCTCGGGATCCCGCCGGAGGAGCTGGCGGCGGCGCTCGAGACCGTACGGCGTACGCCCCATCTGCACCTCGCCGGGCTGATGTCCCATCTGGCCGAGGCCGACGATCTCGAGAGCCCGCACACCCCGGTCCAGGAGGCCCGGTTCGCCGCGCTGCGCGAGCTGCTCACGCCGGCGGAGCGCGAGTCCGTTCTCACGCACATCGCCAACAGCGCCGCGGCTCTCCATCGTCCGCTCGGCGGCTGCGACCTCGTCCGCCTCGGGCTCTCGCTCTACGGCGCCGATCCCGCCCGCCGGATGACCGGTCTGCGCCCGGTGCTCTCGGCCTCGGCGCGGATCGTCCAGCTGCGGGAGGTGCCGCCCGGAACCCGCGCCGGCTACGGCGGGCGCTGGCGGGCGGCGCGGACGAGCCGGCTGGCGGTGCTCCCGGTCGGCTACGCCGACGGCTACTCCTGGCACCTGAGCCATGGCGCCGACGCGCTCGTGGGCGGCCGGCGGGTGCCGCTGGCCGGCGCCGTCTCGATGGACATGGTGCTGCTCGACGTCACCGACACCGACGCGGTGGAGGGGGACGTGGCGGTCCTCCTCGGCCGGCAGGGGGAGGAGGAGATCACCCTCCACGAGCTGGCCGACCGGGCGGGGACGGTGCCCTACGAGCTGCTCTGCCTCCTCGGCCAGCGTCTGCCGCGACGCTACCTCGCCGCCGGCAACTGCACGGCGCTCCGCTCGCGGCTCGTGGAGAGGGTGCGATGAGCGGCTGGCTGCGACCGCGGATCGAAGCCTTCTTCGTCGAGGTCGGGCGGTTCTTCGTCCTCCTCTGGCGGGTCTTCGCCTGGACACCGCGGCCGCCGTACGACTTCCGGCAGCTCGGCACCCAGATGGTGCGCATCGGCGTCGACTCGGTGCCGGTGGTGCTCCTCACCGCGCTCTTCACCGGCGGGGTGATGGCGCTCCAGACCTTCGCGACGCTGAAGCGATTCAACGCCGAGGGGTACGTGGGGTCGCTGGTCGCGATCTCGATGGTGCGCGAGCTCGCCCCCGTGCTCTCGGCGCTGATCCTGGCGGGGCGCTGCGGCTCGGCGATGGGGGCGGAGCTCGGGACGATGCGGGTGACCGAGCAGATCGACGCCCTCGAGGTCCTCGCGACCGATCCGGTCCACTACCTCATGGTCCCCCGGGCGTGGGCGGCGACGCTCATGCTGCCGGCGCTCGTGATCCTCGCCAACGGCATCGGGATCGCGGGGGGGTACGTCGTCTCGGTCGGCCTCTTCGGCGCCAACCCGGTCACCTACATGGCCAACACCTTCCAGTTCATGGACTGGAACGACGTGTCCTCCGGCCTCGTGAAGTCGGCCGTCTTCGGCCTCCTGATCGCGATCGTCGGTTGTCAGAAGGGGTTCTACACCACCGGCGGGGCGGAGGGGGTCGGGCGTTCGACGACACGGGCGGTCGTGCTCGCCTCGATCACGATCCTCGTCTCCGACTTCTTCCTGACCAAGCTCCTCTACTGAGATGACGGCGAAACCGGTCCAGATCCGGCTGCGGGGGGTCGCGAAGAGCTTCGGGGGGAAGCGGGTCCTCGCGGGGCTCGACCTCGACGTCCACGAAGGGGAGTCGCTCGTGGTGATCGGCGGCTCGGGCACGGGCAAGAGCGTCCTGCTCAAGCACATGATCGGTCTCCTCGCGCCCGACGCCGGCACCGTCGAGGTCGACGGCGTCCGCCTCGCCGATCTCGACTACCGGGAGATCACCATCTTCCGGCGCCGCTTCGGCATGGCGTTCCAGGAGGGCGCGCTCTTCGACTCGATGACGGTCTGGGAGAACGTGGCGTTCCCGCTGCGGCGCGCCGGCTGGCCGCGCGAGCGGATCGCGGCGCGGGTCGCAGAGTGCCTCGAGCTCGTCCATCTCGAAGGGGCCGAGAAGAAGCTGCCGGCGCAGCTCTCGGGAGGGATGCGGCGCCGGGCGGGCTTCGCGCGGGCGATCGCCCTCACCCCGAAGATCCTCCTCTTCGACGAGCCGACCACGGGCCTCGATCCGGTGATCAAGGCGGTGATCGACGGGGTGATCGTCGACCTGCGCCGGTCGCTCGGTTCGACCACGGTGACGATCTCCCACGACATGAAGAGCACCTTCCGGATCGCCGACCGGATCGGCATGCTGCACGAAGGAAGGATCATCGCCATCGGCACGCCGGAGGAGATCCGGGCGTGCCCGGACGGGCGGGTACAGCAGTTCATCGAGGGCCGGGCCGACGGTCCGCTCTCGGACTGAGGCGAGCGGGAGCCACGCGATGAATCAGGCGCTGAAAGTCGGGATCTTCATGACCATCTGCCTGCTGGTCCTCGGCTGGCTCGTGCTGCGGATCGAGGACCTGAACCTCTGGGGCAGCGCCGGCCAGCGGGTGGACGCGCTCTTCGATTCGGTGGCCGGACTCGACGACAAGTCCGCGGTGCGGGTGGCGGGGGTACGCGTCGGGCGGGTGGACGGGATCCGCCTCGAAGGCCGCCGGGCGCGGGTGACGCTGCTGCTGGAGACGCCGATGACGCTCGTCGAAGGGACGCGGGCGCTCGTCTCGAACATGGGGCTGCTCGGCGACAAGTACGTCGAGCTGATCCCCGGCCCCGACGGCGGCCGGCCCCTTGCCGCCGGAGAGACGATCGCCGGCGAGACGCCGATCTCCTTCGATCAGGCGATGGCGAAGCTCGAATCGATCGGCGACTCGATCCAGAACGTCACCAGCTCGCTCGCGGGGGGTGGCGGCGAGGGAGAGGGCGGGATCGGCGGGCTCATCGCCTCGTTCCGGCAGACCGCCGACGAGATCCGGGCGCTGGTCGTCGCCAACCGTGCCAGCCTCGACGGGACCGTGCGCAACTTCGAGCGGTTCAGCGCCACCCTCGCCGACGAGCTGCCACGGCTGACCGCACAGATCGAACGCACCCTCTCCCAGGTCGAGACGCTCATGGCGGAGAACCGCGACGACCTGCGGGGGAGCATGACGAACATCCGCTCCCTCACCGAGAAGATGCACACCTCGGTGGAGAACCTCAACGAGATCTCCGGCCGGATCGCCCGCGGCGAGGGGACGATCGGCAAGCTCGTCAACAGCGAGGAGGCGCACACCGAGCTGGTGACGGCGCTCCAGAGCGTGGAGAAGGGGGTCGACACCCTCACCGACACACTCGGCAGGATCCAGAAGCTCGAGCTCGAGCTCGGCCTCGAAGGGCTCGCCTATACCGACCTCGACGACAGCCGCGCCGCCTTCCGTCTCGATCTGCTGCCGCACGGCCGCGAGAGCGACCGCTTCTACCGGGTCGAGCTGGTGAGCGATCCGCGCGGCCGGGTGGTGGAGAAGGAGACGTACTACACGATCGAGCGCCCCGACGGCAGTCTCGAGACGGTCACGTTGAACCGGGTGTCGATCGACCGGAGCAAGCGGCTCTTCTCGGCGCTCCTCGGCCTCCCCTTCGCCAACCAGCGGGGCCGGCTCTGGGCCGGGCTGATCGAGTCGCGGGCCGGGGCGCAGGTCGATTACGGGCTGGTCGAGCAAAGGCTCTGGCTCTCGCTCGAAGCGTTCGATTTCAACCGGGAGCTCGATCGCGATCCGCACCTGCGCGCCAGCCTGCGCTGGGACGTGACACCGAACGTCTATCTGCGGGGCGGCTATGACGACTTCCTCGTGCGCGACTACGAGTCGTTCTTCGTGGGCGCCGGCGTGCGCTGGACCGATCGCGACCTGAAGTACCTGCTCGGTTCGGTGCCGAAGTTCTGATGACCCGGAGCGGCGGCTATCTCTGTCAGGCGTGCGGCCATGTCACGAGCAAATGGCTCGGCCGCTGCCCGGAGTGCGGCGCCTGGGGCTCGCTCTCCGAAACGGCGGAGCCCGCTCCGCGGGGGCGGCGCAGCGGACAGAAAGGGGCGCGGGCGCGGGTGCAGCCGCTCGCCGAGGTGGCGAGGGAGGCGGTGGCCCGCTTCTCGAGCGGTCTCCCGCTGCTCGACCGGGTGCTCGGCGGCGGCGTCGTCGCCGGCGGGGTCGTGCTGCTCGCCGGCGAGCCCGGGATCGGCAAGTCGACCCTGCTGCTCCAGGTCGCCGATGCCCTCGGCCGCGAGGGCCTGACGACCCTCTACGTGAGCGCCGAGGAGTCGCCACGGCAGCTGCGGCTGCGGGCCGAGCGGCTCGGCTGCGCGGAAGGGGGCGTGCTGGTCGCCGGCGAGACCGGTCTCGAAGAGGTCCTCGGAGCGGTGGAAGAGCGCGCTCCCCGGATCCTCCTCGTCGACTCGATCCAGGCGCTGCGCAGCGCCGAGCTCGAAAGCCCGCCTGGAACGGTGAGCCAGGTCCGCCATTGCGCCAACCGGCTCACCGAGCTCGCGAAGCGCTCCGGGCTGGCGCTCTTCCTCGTCGGCCACATCACCAAGGAGGGGGCGATCGCCGGTCCGAAGTCGCTCGAGCATCTCGTCGACACCGTGCTCTCCTTCGAAGGGGATCACGGCGGCGAGTACCGCCTCCTGCGGGCGACGAAGAACCGGTTCGGCCCGACCGGCGAGGTGGCGCTCTTCGAGATGCACGACAACGGCCTCGCGGCGCTCACCGACCCCTCCCGGGTCCTGCTCGCCCGGCGCCGCAGCGGCGCGCCCGGCTCGGCGGTCGCCGCCTGCCTCCAGGGGTCGCGGCCGCTGCTCGTCGAGGTGCAGGCGCTCGTGACCCCGACGAGCTTCCCCGCACCCCGGCGGATGGCGGTCGGTCTCGAGGGCGGCCGCGTCGTGCTGCTGGTCGCGGTGCTGGAGAAGTACGCGGATCTCGCGCTCGCCGACCGGGACGTCTTCCTCAACGTGGTCGGCGGGCTCAGCCTGCGCGAGCCGGCGACCGATCTCGCGGTCGCCGCCGCGCTCGCCTCGGCGGTGAGCGGCCGGACGCTGCCCGCCGATGCCGTCTTCTTCGGCGAGATCGGTCTGCTCGGGGAGGTCCGGCCGGTATCGCAGGCGGAAGTGCGGCTGCGCGAAGCGGCCGCGCTCGATTTCCGGCGCGCCTTCCTGCCTCGCGGCACCGAGACGCCACGGGCGCCCCGGGGCGTGCAGCCGGTGGCGGTCGACGACGTGGCCGAGCTGCTCGCGCGCCTTTTCTCCTGAGGGGGGAGAGGCGGACCTAGGAGGCGGTTCCCGTGCGGCGGTGGATGAAATCCCGCTCCAGGCGTTCGACGAGCTTTCCCCCGCTCAGGCTCACGAGCGTGTCGTCGGCCCACGCCGCGCCGTCGACGACCTCGTAGACCGAGAGGCGGTCGAGGCCCTTGAGGTTGGCGTTGCCGAGCTTGCGCAGCCCCACGAGCAGGCTGCCGGCGGGGCCGGGGAGATAGAGGGCGATATAGGCCCGGCCGCTCTCGTGGGCCGCAAAGAGCCGGTGGGCGGCGCCTTCACGGTCGAGGTGCTCGACGAAACCGCCGGTGGCGACGATCCCTTCGTTGACCAGCGAACCGGTGCGATTGAGGTAGGCGTAGAACTCCCGCGTCTCCTCCTGGCGGTCCACGAGGTCGAGGCCGTGGGAGGCGAGGGGAGCGAAGAAGCGGTTCACGGTGCCTTCCGGGTAGCCGTGGGTGATGAGGAACGTCTTGAGCTCGTCGACCTCCTTGGCCGCCTTGCCGGTGGTCAGCCGGGAGAGCTCGACGACGCCCTGGCCGAAGAACTCGTACCGTTCCTGGTCGCCGTCCCGGCCGACCTGCACCGGCAGCAGCCGGTACTGCCCGTAGTTGAGGGCGATCCGCAGGCCGCGGGCGAAGGAGAACCCCTCGCGGCGGGCCCGGGCGTAGAGCCGCTGCACCTGGATGGCGAAGGCGAGCATCGGTGCGGCATCGCGGGCGGAGAAGAAAGCGCCGTCGCCGAGATACTTCTCCATCTTGGCCCGGTGCTGCTGCGCGATGCGGTGGATCCGGCGCTGGAAGAGGAAGAGCTGCCGGAAGGAGCGATCCTGGACCGAGGCCTCGGAGCGGCGCAGCGTCGAGATCGTCTCCGTGAAATCGCTGATGTCGTAGATCATCCCGAAGCGGGAGACCAGGGGGTCCACGACCCAGGGCGCGAGGAAGTCGAGCGGCCGGGTGGACTGGGAGACCCGGATCGTCTGCGGGCCGATGCCGAACCGGCCGAGGCTGCGGTCGCGCGCGATCAGCCCGCCGCCGTCCGGCTCCAGCCCGATGACGAGCCGTCGCAGGGCGTGGAAGAGCTCGAACTCCTTGAGCTTGACGAGCAGCCGTTCCCAGATCCGCACCTGTTCGAGCGGGAGGAGCTGCTGAGGGTCGTAGCGGGGGCGCAGCGCGAGGAGGGAGAGAAAGCCGCGGATGAGCAACAGCTCGCGCGGCTCGCCCTCCGGATTGCCGCCGAGCAGCCGCGCGGTGCTCGGCAGGATGGGATCGGCCCGCAGCTCCCGTCCGAGCCACTGTTCGGTGGCGGTGAGCCGCTCCCGAAACAGACGGCCGTCGATGCAGAGCTGGCCCGAGAAATAGCCGGTTAGCTCACCGAGCTGCGGCCCGATGTGATCCTCGGTGAAGATGAGGACGTTGTCGCGCAGGCGGGTGAAGAGCGCGGGGAAGAGCTCCTCCTCGACCTCCTCGGTCTCCGCCGCGAGCCGGTCGACGATGTCGTAGGTGACCTTGACGGCGCGATCCAGGAACTTGTCGAGCACCTGGTAGCGGATGCTCTCCCCGTGCTCCCGTCCGACGCCGGCATCCTGGCGCCGGACCCGGCGCGGCGTCTCGCGCAGCACCCGGGCCACCGCGAGCGAATGGTGGAGCCAGAAGATGGCGAGGAAGCGCCGCCCGTAGCTCGAAGTCGTGGTGTTCTCGGTGGCCCGGGCGAGCAGCGCCCGGTAACGCTCCCACGCCGTGGCGTAGGCGTTCGGATCGAACGGCCGGCGGGTGAAGACCGCGAGCTGGACGACCTCTTCGAAGCGCAGGTACGCCTCGAGCGCCTCCTCGAGCGCCCGGAGCTGCGGGGAGAGCAGGACGGGGAAGCCCATCAGCGGCGTCGCCGCCTCGTCCTCCAGGTAGATCCGCTGGGGCAGCGGCAGGGAGCGCTCGGCGTCGGGAACGAGCCGGAGGATCTCCGCCGGATCCCGGGCCAGGAAGCTGAACGGTCCCTTGAGGTGGGAGAAGAGGGTCGTCGTGCTCACGCGCCAGCGCTGTCTGGTACCGCCGTGCGAAGGTTACACCACGCGGTCGTCAGCGGCGCCGGCCGGCCTCCGATTCCAAGCTAGAATGCGTGCCATGACGGCGGCCGACGGGGTGGGCGAGCGCGGACCGGGCGGCGCGACGGCGGCTGACCCGGCGCCCGAGATCTCGGTCCTGGTGCCGGTCCTCGACGAAGCCGCCACGGTCGGAATCCTGGCCGAACGGGTCGCCGCGGTGCTCGGCGCCGCCGGCCGCTCCTTCGAGATCGTCTTCGTCGACGACGGCTCCCGCGACGGTACCGCCGAAGAGGTGAAAGCGGCCCGTCGCCGCGACCCCCAGGTCCGGCTGGTGCGGTTGCGGCGGAACTTCGGCAAGGCCGCGGCGCTCTCCGCCGGCTTCGATCACTGCCGCGGGCGGCTGCTGGTGACGATGGACGGCGATCTCCAGGACGACCCCGACGAGATCCCCCGCTTTCTCCAGACGCTCGAGGAACAGGATCTCGATCTCGTCTCCGGCTGGAAGCGGCGGCGGCTCGATCCGGCGGGCAAGCGGTATCCGTCCCTGCTCTTCAACTGGGTGACCCGCCACCTCGCGCAGGTCCCGATCCACGACTTCAACTGCGGTTTCAAGGCGTATCGCCGGGAGGTCCTGGCCGAGGTGGCGGTTTACGGCGAGCTGCATCGCTACATCCCGGTGCTCGCCAGCCGCCGCGGTTTCCGGGTGGGGGAGATCGAGGTCCGGCACCACCCGCGCCGCCACGGGGTGAGCAAGTACGGCTGGGATCGCCTCTACAAGGGGCTGCTCGACCTGATCACCGTGCTCTTCATCACCAAGTACACCCGCCGGCCGCTCCACCTCTTCGGGCTGATCGGGCTGGCCAGCTTCGCCGGCGGCTGCCTGATCAACCTCTACCTCGCCTTCCTCTGGCTGCGGGGAGAGGCGCTCTCGAACCGGCCGCTGCTGCTGCTCGGGGTCCTGCTGATGCTGGTGGGGATCCAGGTGCTCACCACCGGCCTGCTCGGCGAGATGCTCACCCACAAGCAGTTCCGGCGCACCGACAGCTACTCGGTGCGCGAGGTCGATGGCTGAGTCGCGGCTGCGGATCGTCTTCCTGACCCAGACCTATCCCCGTCACGCCGGGGATACCTCCGGGCCGTTCATCCGCGACCTCGCCCGGGCGCTCGTCCGGGGCGGCGACGGGGTGACCGTGCTCGCCCCCCACGCCCGCGGGGTCGCGGCCGGCTGGGACGACGACGGCGTGACGGTGCGCACTTTCCGCTACGCGCCGGCGGCCCTGGAGGTGATCGGCTACTCCCGGAGCCTCGACGCCGACGAGACGATCCGCCCGCTCGCCGGGCTCGTGACGCCCCTCTACCTGCTGGCGGCGCGCCGGGCGGTGGCCCGAGTCTGCCGGCGCGGCGACTGCGACCTCGTGCAGGCGCACTGGGTGGTGCCCAACGCTCTCGCCGCGGCCGGGGCGACGGGAGCGGCCCCTCTTGCGGTGGGGTTGCACGGGAGCGACGTCTTCGTGGCCGAGCGGCGAGGCGTCCGCCGGCTGACGGCCGCGGCGCTCGCCCGCACGGCGGTCCTCACCGGCTGTTCGCCGGAGCTCGTGGAGCGGGTCTGCGCGCTCGGCTTCCCATCGGCGCGGGCGCACGTGATCCCGTACGGAGTCGACAGCCGGAAGTTCGCGCCCGGCGCGCCGCAGCGGTGCGACTGGCGCGAGCGGCTGGGGATCCCGGCGACGGCGACCGTGCTGCTCTCGGTCGGGCGGATGGCGACGAAGAAGGGGTATCAGGTGCTGGTGCCGGAGCTGCCCGGGCTGCTCGCCCGGCATCCCGGTCTGCACGTGGTCCTCGCCGGGGCGGGCGATCGGCTGCCGGCGTTCCGGTCGGCGCTGGCGGGCGAGCCGCGGGTCCATTTCCCCGGCGCGGTCGGTCACGACGACCTCCCGGATCTCTTCCGCGCCGCCGATCTCTTCACGCTGCCGGCGGTCCACGATTCACGGCGGAACGTGGACGGGCTGCCGAACGTGATCCTCGAGGCGATGGCCTCGGCGCTGCCGGTGGTCGCCACCGCGGTCTCCGGCATCCCGCAGGCCGTGCGGCCGGAGGAGACCGGGCTGCTGGTCGCCGAGGGGGACGGTCCTGGCCTCGCCGCGGCGCTCGACCGGCTGCTGGCGGCTCCCGAGCTGCGCCAGCGGCTCGGCACCGGGGGACGGAGCCTCACCGAACGCGAGCTGACCTGGGATCAGGTGGCGGCCCGCTACCGCGCGGCCTATCTGGAAGGCCTCGCCGGCGGCGTCAGTCGAGCCTGACGGAGACCCGCAGCGGGCGCCCGGCCCGCAGGAGGTCGATCGCCACGACCTGCCCGCGCTTGGCGCTCCGGACGAGATCGAGGAGATCCTGGCTCTTCGCGAGCGGCCGTCCGTCGGCCCGCAGCAGGAGGTCTCCGGTCTGGATGCCGGCCCGTGCGGCGGCGCCGCTCGCGTCCACCGCGCCGACGGCGAGACCTTTCAGGCCGATCTCCTCGTAGCTCGCCTCGGTGAGCGTGGCGCCGAAACCGGGGCGGGCGGCCGTGCCTCGCCCGGTGCCGGCCGCGGGTGCCGCGCCGCCGCGGTCGAGACGGTCGAGGATCTCCCGGGCGGCCGGGAAGGCGGGCTGCAGCTCGAGGGCCCGGAGGAAGTACTCGCGGGCGGCGAGCGAATCGCCGGCCGCGAGCGCGACGCTGCCGAGGTTGTAGGCGGTCTCGGCCCGCGACGGGTCGAGCGCGGCGGCGCGTTCGAGGCTCTGGCGGGCGCCGGCGAGATCACCCGTCGCGCGCTGCGCGAGCCCGAGGTAGATCCAGGCATCGACCGAATGGCCGTTCCAGGCGAGGACGCGCCGGGCCATCTCCGCCCCTTCGGCCGGGCGGCCGAGATCGTTCAGGGTGAGGGCCAGGAAGGCCGCCGCCTGCTCGGCGAAGCCCGCGCGGTTCTCCGCGTCGAGCGCGAGGACGCGGCGGAAAGAGGTTTCCGCCTCCTCGAGGCCGCCGATCTTCTGCTGGGCGATGCCCAGCCGCAGCCAGAGCACGGCCGCGTCGGGAAGCCGGCGGGTGGCCTCCAGCAGGCCGGCCGCGGCTTCGATCGGCCGCCCGGCTTCCAGCTGTACCCGGGCGAGCGTGTCGAGGATCTCGAGATCGTCGGGGCGCAATGCCCGCGCCCGCTCGAGGGCCGCGCTCGCTTCGAGCAGCTTGCCGGTCCGCTGGCGGGCCATGCCGAGGTAGCCCCAGGTCTTGCCATCGCCGGGGGTCAGCGTGGTGGCCTGCTCGAGCATCGCTTCGGCCGCGGCGGCGTCCCCCCGTTTCAGATAGAGGAGCCCCGCGCTGGTCGACGCGAGCGCCCGCAGCTCCGGGGGCACCAGGTCCGGCCGTCCCTGACCGAGACTGAGCACCCGTTCGAATCCGGCCAGCGCCGCTTCGCTCCGCTCGCTGCGCAGATCGACGACCGCGAGGTTGTAGAGCGTGCGCGGCTGATCGGGCTGCAACGCCAGCGCGGCCTCGAGCTTCGCCCGCGCGCCTTCGAGATTCCCTGCCGCGATCAGCTGCACCCCCGCGCGCGCCAGCTCGGCCGCTTCCCTGGTGCGAGCCGCCTGCGCCCGCGGCTGGGCGTCGAGGAAACGGCGGACGAACGTCTCGTCGTACAGATCGGAGCGCAGCCGCAGCTCCGGATCGACGAAGAGGGCCTCCTCCAGCGCGGCATCGGCCTGCTCGGGATGGCCGGCGAGCTGCTCGATCCAGCCGACCGTCACCAGCGCCGCGGCCCGCGCGGCCGGCTGGTCGTGGGTGGCGGCGAGCTGCCGGTAGAGCGCCGCCGCGTGCGCCAGATCGCCGTCGGCGAAGGCGGTCGCGGCCTGCGCCTCGAGCTGGCGGATCACCTCTCCGGAGCCGGTGTCCGGGGCGAGATCCTCGACCTCCACCCGGACGGGAGGCGACGCCTGAACGGAGGGCGGCAGGCCGATCAACGCGGCGGCGAGCAGGACGGAGGAAGCGCGCATGGCGCCGAAAATGGTAGCAGAAGCCCCGCGCGGCTCAGGGCGCAGCGGCGGGCTGTTCCCGCACCCGGAGCGGCTGGTTTCCGGTGAGGTCGAAGGTGACGAGGGTCTCGGACCCGGCCGCGAGCGTGAGCGTCGTGGAGAGGCGTCCGGCCGAGTCGTTGCCGCCGGGCCGCACGAGCTCGAGCAGGTGAGCCCCGGGCCGCACCATGAGCCGCTGGATCGGCGTGGTCGAGATCGCCTTGCCGTCGAGCCGAACCTCGGCCTGCGGGGTATTGAGGAAAGGGAGCAGGGTCAGGAACGCGGGACGGGCGATCGGCATCTCGAGACGGCGCGTCTCGCCCGCGCGGAGCCGCACCGTCAGCTCCTCGACGATCTCGTATCCCGGCAGCTCGCTGACGAAGCGGAGACGATGGCTCCCTTCGGGGAGCTCGATCCTCTGGGGGCGATCGAGACGCAGCTCCCGCTTTCCGACCGCGACCCGTACCTGATCGGTCCAGCCGGACTGGAGGGTGAGCACCGCCGGCGCCGGGGCCGGAGTGCTCGTCGGCTCCGGGGTCGGCGTGGGAGTCGGGGTGGGCACCGGGGTCGGCTCCGGGTTCGGCGCGGGCGTCGGGGTGGGCACCGGGGTTGGTGCGGGGGTCGGGGTCGCCAGCACCTTCGCTGGCGATGCGGGCCGGACCGATTCCATCCAGTTCCAGGCCGCGATCCCCGCCGTGGCCAGCGCGATGACGGCCACGATCCAGAGGGCGCGGCGGCCCCACGACGACGACCGCGCGGCGGCGGCTCTGGAGAGCGGCGGCGGCGCGCCGCCCGGGCGCATCTCGATCTCGGCCACGCCCTCCCCACGGTCCGCCGCGAGGCGTCGCGCCGGGATCTCGAGGGTCGGATCGTGCGCCCCATCGAGGATGGGAACCGTGCGGAGAGTGGTCTCCCGGCCCGAAAGGCGGGCGCGGATCTGCTCGAGATCCCGCAGCAAGGCGGTGCAGTCCGGATACCGGCTGTCGGGCTTCTTCTGGAGGCAGCGGTCGACGATCCGCTGCATCTCGGCGGGGCAGTCGGGCGCGATCGCGGCGAGCGGCCGCGGTGCCTCGTTGAGGATGCGGTAGAAGACCGCCGAGATCTGCGGCCCCTGGAACGGGCGCTCCATGGCGATCAGCTCGTAGGCCAGGCTGCCGAAGGCGAAGATGTCGGTGCGCGCGTCGACGGGCTCGCCCCGGATCTGCTCGGGGGCGAGATAGGCGGCCGTGCCGAGCGTGAGGCCGGCCTGGGTCAGCCCGCTCGGGCCCTGCACCGCCTTGGCGATGCCGAAATCCATGATCCGGGCGGTGCCGTCGGGCAGGATGCGGATGTTGGCCGGCTTGATGTCCCGATGGACGACGCCGTGGGCGTGGGCGAACTCGAGGCCACGGGCGATCTGGACCAGGAACCCGAGCTTCTCCGCGAGCGAGAGCGGATCACGCCGCCGGATCTTGTGGTCGAGATCCTCTCCGGAGAGGTACTCCTGCACGAGGAACGGCACGCCGTCCTCGACGCCGTAATCGTAGATGGTGACGATGTTGCGATGCTGGAGGTTGCCGGCGATCTCGGCTTCGCGGGAGAAACGCTGCCGGGCCTCTTCGTCGGAGGCGGTGCAGGTCTTGATCGCGACGTGCCGCTTGATGAGCGGGTCGTAACCCTTGAAGACGGCGCCGAAGCCGCCGGCACCGATCCGTTCGATGATCTCGAACTTGCCGATTCTCTGCATCTTCCCGCGCCGGAGCGAGGATAGCATGCGGAAGATGAGCCGCCGAGCGCGCCAGACGCCGGAGGAGCCCGCCGCGAGCGAGTCGCGGATGGCGCTCGACCGGCTCTTCCGCGTGCCGGGCGAGGGGCCGTGGGGAGCGGTGGCCGCGGCGGTGGCGACCGCCGGCGGGGAGCGCCTCTGGGCGAGCCCGGAGGGGAGCGGGCGATTCGATCTGGCCTCCCTGACCAAGCCGTTCGTGGCGACCCTCGCCCTCGTGCTCGACCGGACCGGGAGGCTGCCGCTCGGCCTGCGGGTGGGATCGCTCCTGCCGGAGGCGGTCCCCCCGCTCGCGCGCCGCTCGCTCGCGGCGCTGTTGCGGCACCGGGCCGGTTTGCGGGCGTGGGCGCCGTTGCCGCGCCTCGTCCGCCATCGCGACGCCGTCGTCCGGCTGCTCGCCGGTCCGCGCTTCCAGGGTGCGCCTCCCGGAACCTACAGCGACCTCGGCTACATCCTCTGGGGTCTGACCGCCGAACGGGCACTCGGGGAACCGCTGGCGGCGCTGCTCGCGCGCGAGCTCCTCGCCCCGCTGGGGCTCGCGGACCGGGTTGGCCTTTCCCCCGGGGCTCGCGCCAACGTGGTGTCGATGCCGCTCGACAACCGGCGGGAGCGCGAGCTCGCCCGCGCGCTCGGGATCGGCCTCGGCCGGCGTCCCGCACCGGGACGGGGCGAAGTGCAGGATGGCAACGCCCGCTGGCTCGGCGGCTGCGCCGGGCACGCCGGGCTCTTCGGCGATCTCGAGAGCCTTCTCGTGCTGGGGCAGGAGTGGCTCGCACCGCAACGGGTGCTGACTCCGGAGCTGGTACGCCGGGCGCTGGCGGGTGGTGGTCCGTACGCGCTCGGCTGGGCCCGGCGGCGGGTGCGGGGAAGCGCGGGAGCCGCCCTTCCGGCCACGGCGTTCGGCCATACCGGCTTCACCGGCGGCAGCCTCTGGCTCGATCCGGAGCGCCGTCTGCTGCTCGCGATCGCCGGCCACCGGCGCGCTCTCGAGCCGGATCTCAACCCCTGGCGGCGGCGTTTCCACGCGCTCGGCATCGCTCTGGCGGACGCGGCGCGCGGGAGCTCGCCGGCCGCCGGATGAAGATGAGGCGCCCGCGCGAGGGCGCCGGGGAGGCGCAATGGAACGACGGGAGCTGGTGATCGTCGACGGCGTGCGGACGCCGATGGCGGAGTTCAACGGCGCGCTCGCCGGGGTTTCGGCGCTCGACCTGGGAGCGCACGCCGCGCGAGCCCTGTTCGCGCGGACCGGGGTGCCGGCGACCGAGGTCGATCACGTGATCGTCGGCAACGTCATCCAGTCCTCGCCCGACGCGATCTACGGCGCCCGCCATGTGGCGCTCCGGGCGGGCGTACCCGAAACGGTCGCCGCTCTCACCGTGAACCGCCTCTGCGGCTCCGGCATCCAGGCGCTGATCTCGGGCGCTCAGCTGCTTCTGCTCGGCGAAGCCACCTGCTGCCTGGTGGGCGGCACCGAGAGCATGTCGCAGGCGCCGCACGCGATCTACGGGGCGCGGCGGGGCCTGCGTCTCGGGCAGGGGAAGCTGGAGGACATGCTGCTGGCGAGCCTCTTCGACAGCTACTGCGGCCTCTACATGGCCCAGACCAGCAACCGGCTGGCCCGCGAGTACGGCCTGACGCGCGCGGCGCAGGATGCCTTCGCGCTGCGCAGTCAGCAGCGGGCGGCGGCGGCCTGGGAGAGCGGGCGGCTCGCCGCCGAGGTCGTGCCGGTCGAGACGGGAGAGGGACGCCGCGCGCGGCGGGTCGAGCGGGACGATCATCTCCGGCCGGAGACGAGCCTCGAGGCGCTCGCGCGTCTGCCCACGGTCTTCGACCCGGACGGTTTCGTGACCGCGGGCAACGCCTCCGGGATCGTGGATGGCGCCGCGATGCTGCTCCTCACCAGCGAGGGATGGGCCCGGCGCCGCGAGCTTGCACCGCTCGCCCGTCTCCTCTCCTGGGCGGTGGTCGGCGTCGAGCCGGCACGGATGGGGATCGGGCCCGCCCCCGCCATCCGCCAGGCGCTCGCGTCCGCCGGTCTCCGGCAGGAGGAGATCGACCTGTTCGAGATCAACGAGGCGTTCGCGGGCCAGATCCTGGCGGTGGTGCGCGAGCTCGACCTCGACGAGGAGCGGCTCAACGTCAACGGCGGGGCGATCGCGCTCGGCCATCCGCTCGGCGCCACCGGCGCCCGCCTGGTGCTCACGCTGGCGAAGGAGCTGGCCCGCCGGGGCGGCGGCCGCGGGGTCGCCGCCGCCTGCATCGGCGGCGGTCAGGGGATCGCCCTGGTCCTGGAGGTGCCGTGAACGGTCCCGCTGGCTGACGGTTCTCAGCCGGCCCGGCGCTCTCCTTCCGCCCAGTAGCCCATGCATTTGTAGGCGAGCTTGGCGGCGAGGAAGTCGCTCGCCGGCAGCGGTCCGAACGGGGCGAGCTCGACCAGGTCCATCGCCACCACCCGCTTGCGGCGGAAGAGCTCGCGCAGGAGCGCGAGCGTCGGGTACCAGTGGCCGCCCCCCGGCTCCGGGGTGCCGGTGGCGGGCACGAGCGCCGGATCGAAGTAGTCGATGTCGAAGGTGAGATAGATCCGCTCCGGCAGGCGTTCCAGACGCGCCGCGAGCGCCTCGGGGCCGAAGGCGGCGAGCTCGTGCCCCCAGACGATGTCGAGGCGCCGCTCCCGCGCGAAGTCGGCTTCGGGCCGGGAGAGCGACCGGATGCCGATGGCGAGCGTCGGATGGCCGTCCTCGACGACCCGCCGCATCACGCTCGCGTGGCTGTACGGCGTCCCCTCGTACTCCTCGCGGAGGTCGGCGTGGGCGTCGAACTGGACGACGCCGATCTCGCCATGGAGATCGGCGGCGGCCCGCACCGGGCCGAGGGTGAGGCTGTGCTCGCCGCCGAGCACCAGCAGCCGCTTGCCGGCCGCGATGTGGGTCCGGGCTTCGGCGCGGATCTCCGCGATCGCGGCCTCCATCCCGAAGCTCTCCGGCAGGAACGGGGGAAGGGTCGCGATGCCGTGCGCGGCGATCTCGGCGCCGAGCTCCTCGTCGTAGAGCTCCATGCTCTGCGAGGCACGGACGATCGCGGCGGGACCGTTCGCCGTCCCTTTGCCGTACGAGGTGGTGCGCTCGAACGGGACGGGGAGGATCACGAACCGGCTGGTCGCGTAGTCGGACTCCTCGGGCGGAAGCTGGCCGAAGTTCGGCGGCAGGAAGGACACGGGGCATCTCCTGTGGTCGTGCGGCCGGCGTCACCCGCGGGGACCGCCGCGCCGGGAAGCGTAGCCGAGTCGCCGCCCGGGCGGGTAGGGGAGCGCCACCCGGGTGCGTGTCGCCCTGGCGACCGCGTGTGGAGAGCGAGGTCACGGCGGGTGCGGGGGGGCCGGAGATCGTGGCGGCGGCGACCTGGCTCGGGGTGCGCTGGATGGTCGTGGGGACACGTTCGCCGGGTCTGCTGCGCCGTCTCTTCACGCGCGGCAACGCGCGCGGCTTGCAGTGTCGCGCCCCCTGTCCGGTCTGGTACGTCCCCGCGAAATGAAACGGCCGCGCCCACCGGGGCGCGGCCGTCAGAGGCTGCGAAAGCGCGGAGGACGTTACCGCCGCGCCAGCTCGTCGTCGATCAGCTCCTTGAACGCCTCGAACGGCTGGGCTCCGGAGAGGTAGCGGCCGTTGATGAAGAAGGTCGGGGTCCCGTTGGCGCCGACCTGCTGCCCCTCGGCGAGATCGGCCTGGACGCGGGCGGCGTGCCGGCCGGAGGCGAGGCACTCGTCGAAGCGGGCGGCGTCGAGACCGAGGGTGGCGGCCTTCGCCTTGAGGGCATCGATGCCCAGATTCCGCTGATCGGCGAACATCGCGTCGTGCATCTCCCAGAACTTCCCTTCCTCCTCGGCGCAGAGGGCGGCCTCGGCGGCCTTCAGCGCGTGGGGGTGCATCGGCAGCGGCAGGTGACGGAAGACGATCCGGACCTTCTCGCCGTAGGTCGAGCGGATCTGGTCGAGGGTGGGGTTCACCCGGGCGCAGAACGGGCACTCGAACTCGGAGAACTCGACGATCGTCACCGGGGCGTTGGCGGGGCCCTTCGACGGGCCGTCGGTGCCGACCCGCACGCGATGCGGCTCGAGGAGGATCCGCACCTTGTGCTTCTCGCGCAGCGTCGAAAGGAAGTCGGCGCGGGCCTCGCCGCCACGCTCGGCGGTGAGGAACTGCTGGATCTGCGGCGCGATCGTCTCCTTGGCGCGGCCGCCGAGGCGGCCCTTGTTCGCCTCGTACCAGGCGTCCACGTCGGCGTCGGTGACGGGCTGGACCTTGGCGGTGATCTCGGAGGCCACGAGCGCCTCTTTCGTCACGCCCCGGGCGAGCGCTTCGGTCTCGAGGAGCTTCTCCTCGACCAGGTTCCCGAGGCTCTGCTCGAGCAGGTCGCGGCGCTGCTTGTCGAGCTGGGCAAGCTGTGCGGCGACGCTCTTCTCGAGCTCGGCCATCGTGATCGGCTTGCCGTCGATCTCGGCGACGGCCTCGGGGGTGGCGGGAGCCGCCTTCGGGGCGGCCTTCTCCTGGCCCGCGCAGGCCGGCATCGCGAGGCCGGCGAGCAGGAGCAGGGCGAAAGCGATGGTGGTGCGGGGGAATGGCGTGTTGCGGGTGCCGGACGTTCTCGACATCGGGTCGGTTCTCCTCGGTGGGTGACGGTCCCGGAGGGATCGGAATACCTGCGGGCGTAAACCAACATTGTAACGCAAAGAGATACCGGTTCGCGAGGCCCGGCCTGGCGGGAGGAAACGGCCCAGGGGAGGCCGTCCGCCTCGGGCCGGGAGCGTCAGGCCGGCGGGGAAGGTGCCCTTCCCGGAGGCTCCCGACGCGGTATCCTCTTGCCGCCGCCGAGCGGTAGATCGGTGGCGCCGGCCGGGAGCGTTTCGCGGCCGCAGAACGGGAAAACGACACGGATACGACAGCGGAGGGAAGCGACGATGAGGACGGCACTGATCTGTCTCCTGGCCGGGCTCTGGCTGCCGGGAGCCGGGCTTGGCGCGGAGATCTGCGCGGGAACCACCTACGGCGAGGGCGTGACGCTCGCCGAGAGCACGCCGGTCGCGGCGATCCTCGCGGAGCCGGAGGCCTGGGCCGGCAAGAGCGTGCGGATCGAAGGGAAAGTCGTCGAGGTCTGCCAGAACAAGGGCTGCTGGATGGAGATCGCGGCCGGCGACGAGGATGGCGGCCTGCGGGTGAAGGTCGACGATGGCGTGATCGTCTTCCCGACCTCGGCGCAGGGCAGGCAGGCGGTGGCCGAGGGGACGGTCGAGACGGGCGAGCTGACCCGCGAGGAGTGGATCGCCCGGCTCGAGCACCAGGCCGAGGAGCAGAAGCGCCCGTTCGATCCGGCCACGGTCGGCGAGGGGCCCTTCCGCTACACCCGCGTGAAGGGCACCGGCGCCGTGATCTGTGACTGAGAGCGGCCGGCCGCTGGTGGCGGCCGGCCTCCTCGCCTTCCTCCTCGCCGCCGGGATCACCCACCCGCGCGTCTTCACCGCCGGCAACGACGCCTCGCGCTGGGCGCAGATCGAGGCGCTCGTCGATCACGGCGAAGGGGCGATCGACCGGACCAGCTACGCCTGGACGGTCGATCGCGTCGAAGCCGGCGGCCGCAGCTACTCGAACAAACCGCCGCTGCTCGCGCTCGGTGGCGCCGCGCTCTACGCCGGCATCCGGAGCGTGACGCCGTGGCGGCTCGCCGATCCGGCCACGCGCGGCCACGTCGTCTACCTCGTCACCCTCCTCCTCGTCGGCGGCGCCGCGGCCGGGATGACGGTCGCGATGGCGCGCGCGCTCGTGGCGACGAAGGTCGTGCCTGCCGCCTCCCGAATCCTGGTGCTCGCGGCGCTCGTCGCGGGCACGGTGGCGGCGAGCTTCACCTCGACGTTCAACAACCACACGGTGGCCGCGGCGCTCCTCTTCGCCGGCTGGCTGGCCTCCCTGGCCGGTCACGGGGCGCGCGCCGGACTCGCCGCCGGCCTGGCGACGGGGGTCGATCTGGTCCCCGGCCTCGGCTTCCTGCCGCTGCTCGCCTGGCAGGCGTGGCGGCGCGGCGGCCGCTGCGCAGCGTTCCGGTTCGGCGCGGTGCTCCTCCTCTGCGGGGTGGTCCTGGCCGGATCGAACTTCGTGCTCTGGGGCAGCATCTGGCCGGCGAAGATGATCCCGGGGGCGCGCGATCTGAGCGCCTCGTTCGCCCCGAGCGTCGCCGGGGTCCTCCTGCCCGAGAGCTGGACCTACCCGTTCGCAGCGCTCTTCGGCTGGCACGGTTTCTTCTCCCTCTCGCCGGTCCTCCTCTTCGGGGTGGCGGGGCTCGCCGCCGCCTGCCGGCGGGGGGAAGGGGGCAGGCCGCTGCTCGACGTGGAGGCGAGCGAAGCGCGAGGGCTCGCCGCGGCGATCGCGTTCCAGATCCTCTTCCATGTCGCCGTGGCGGGCTCGTACGGCGGCTGGTCGTACGGCTTCCGGTACCTGATCCCGGTCGTGCCGTTCCTCCTCCTCTTCGCGCCGCTGGCGATGGCCGGCTGGCGGCGCTCGCTCTTCGCCCTGCTGCTCGTGCCGTCGGTGGCGATCGCGATGCTCGGCGCCTTCCACCCCTGGCCGCCCGCGTTCGAGCAGAGCGCCGGCCGGCATCCGGTGGCGGGGGAGGTGACGAACCCGGTAGGCGGGAACCTCGCGGCGCTGCTCGCGCTGCGGGCTCCGGAGAGCGCCGCCGCCCGCTGGGCCGCCCGGCGGTTCGTGAGCCCCGATCCCGCCGCGCAGGAGCGGTATTTCGCCCTCTTCTACTGGAGCCGCGGGGAGCCGGAGCTCGCGCGGAGGTTTCGCCCATGAGCCTGGAACGGTGGTTCGGCATCGCGGCCGCGGGGTCGAGCGTCAGGACGGAGGTGCTCGGCGGCGTGACGACCTTCGTGACGATGGCGTACATCATCGTCGTCAACCCGGCGATCCTCGCCTTCGCGGGGCTGCCGGTCGGCGCCAGCACCGTGGCGACGGTCCTCGTGGCGGCGGGCGGTTCGCTCCTCATGGGGCTCTACGCGAAGCGGCCGATCGGCGTCGCGCCGTACATGGGGGAGAACGCCTTCATCGCCTTCGGGCTCGCGACCCTCGGCATCAGCTGGCAGCAGCGGCTCGGCGCGGTTTTCCTCGGCGGGCTCCTCTTCCTCCTCATCACGCTGCTCGGGGTCCGGCGGTGGCTCGCGGAGTCGATCTCGCCCAGCCTCAAGTACAGCTTTGCGGCCGGGATCGGCCTCTTCCTCGCCCTCATCGGCCTCTACGAGGGGGGCGTGGTCGACAGCGCCGCGAGCGGGATGCCGGTGGCGGCGCTGCTTGCTCCCGGCACCGATCTGCTGCGCTCGCCCGACGTGCCGTTGAAGCTCGGCAACCTTCGTGAGCCGACCGTGCTGCTCGTCCTCTTCGGGCTGCTGGTGACGGTCGCGCTGCTCCTGCGCCGGGTGCGGGGGGCGGTCTTCCTCGGCATCGCGGCGACGGCGGGCGCCGGGTATCTGTTCGGCCTCGGCACCGCCCCGGCAGGGGTCTTCGCGCTGCCGTTCCGGGGGGAGTACGACCTCTCGCCGATCGCCTTCCAGCTCGACATCGCCGGGGTCCTGCGGCTCGAGCTCTTCCCGGTGCTCCTGACCCTCTTCCTGATGGGTTTCCTCGACACCCTCGGAACGCTGCTCGCGGTCGGGGCGGCGGGGAACCTCCTCGACGAGAAGGGAAACCTCCCGGGAATCGAACGGCCGATGGTCGTCGACGCCGTCGCCTGCGTGGCGAGCGGGCTGCTCGGCACCTCGACGAGCGGCGCCTTCATCGAGTCCGCCACCGGCATCCGGGAGGGAGCGCGAACCGGCCTCGCGGCGGTGGTCACCGGCGGTCTCTTCGCGCTCTCGCTCTTCTTCCTGCCGTTGGTGGCGCCGCTCCAGCAGATGCGCTACGCCTACTCGCCGGCGCTGGTGATCGTCGGTCTCCTGATGGTCACCACGATCCGGCGGGTCGAGCTCGACGACCTCACCGAGGCGGTGCCGGCGTTCCTGACGATCACGCTGATGGTCTTCACCTACAACATCGCCAACGGACTGACCGCCGGTCTCGTCGCCTGGCCGGCGGTCAAGCTCCTCGCCGGCCGCTGGCGCGAGATCGGCCCCGGGGCGCTGGTGCTCGGCCTCGCCTGTCTGGCCTACTACCTGTTCGGTCTCCCGCACTGAGGCGGGTGGCTACCGGCGGCGGCTCGGATCGAACGGCAGCACTTCGGCGCGATGCTCCTCCGGCGCAGCGGTTCCCGGCTCCTCCGAAGAGGGAGCTTCTCCCTCGTCGGCGGGGGATGGCGGCGGGGGCTGCTCGAAGCTCAGCTCGAGGCCCGCTTCCGGGTCGGCGAAGGCGAGCAGCGCGGCGAACGGCACGGTGATCCGCTGCTGCTGACCCCCGAAGCTGAGCGTGACCGCGAACCGGTCGGATTCGACCTCGAGATCCCAGAACTGGTGCTGGAGGACGATCGTCATCCGGTCCGGGTGGAGGGCGCGCAATCCGGGCGGCAGGACGACGCCGGGTGCCGAGGTGGCGAAGGAGAGGAGGAAGTGGTGTTCTCCGGGCAGGCCTTCGCGCGCCACCAGCTCCAGGGCCTCCGCCACCAGGGAACGGAGCGCGCGGCGCAGCATGCCGCCGTAGTCGATCGTTTCCGCCATCCGGACCTTCACCTCCACGGCTGCCGGGAGGCGGCATGGTGAGATCCCGCTCGCGGCCCGCCGGTACCGCCGCAGTCTACCGCGCGTCCGAGACGGCGATGGCGCCGGCGATGGTGAGCTCCCTGCTCTGGAGCGGCAAGCAGCTGGTGGCGCTCGACAAGGCGCCGGGCGTCTCGCTCGCCACCCCGCGGCGGGACCCCGGGCTGGCCGTCGAAAGGCTCCTGGCCTCTCTTGCGCCGGCGGATCGCGCCCGCCTTGGCGAGGAGCCGCTCCATCTCGTCCATCGTCTCGACGTGACGACCTCCGGGGTCGTGCTGCTGACGCGGGATCGCGAGACGCATCGCGCGCTCGTCGCGGCGTTCGCGGAGCGGCGGGTCGCCAGGGTCTACCTCGCGGTGGTCTGGGGACATCCGCGGCCGCGGGAGGGGGAGTGGAACCTCCCGCTCGGACCCGACCGGAGGGACCGGCGGCGAATGCGTCCCGACCCCGAGGGACGGCCGGCGCAGACCGCCTACCGTCTGCTCGCTGCAGCGCCCCATGTGGCACTGCTCGCGCTCGCGCCGCGGACCGGGCGTACGCACCAGCTGCGCGTCCACCTCGCGGCTGCGGGGCACCCGCTCGTGGGGGATGACCTCTACGGCGGGCCGCGCCATCACGGAGTGCGGGATCGCCATCTGCGCGAGGTGCTCACGCCGGGCCGCGCTCTCCTCCACGCCTGGGGATTGCGCCTGCCCGCCCCGCCGCTCGCCGTGCCGCTCACGATCGTGGCGCCGCCGCCGGCCGATCTCGCCCGGGCGGGTGCGGCCTGCGGCTGGGCGGAGACCCTTGCAATGACGCCGGAGTTCTGGTAGAAAACCGCCAACCCAAGCGACCCAGAGCCTCTGTTTCTTGTTTTCCCTCCCGAGATCCTCGCCCCATTTCCAGGACCCGTGCACGCGCGAGCACGGTTCAAGAGAGACAAGGCGCTCCCGTTCGCGCGAGGGATGCGCTGGCCGTGCCGAGACCACGGCCATTTCAAGCTGAGCAGCAAGGAGCAAGCATGACCGAGCAGGGCACCGTGAAGTGGTTCAACAACGAGAAGGGCTTCGGATTCATCTCTCGCGACAACGGCCCGGACGTCTTCGTCCACTACACCGCGATCGCGTCGGAGGGCTTCCGTTCGCTGAACCAGGGTGACCGTGTCTCCTTCGAGGTCGTCAGCGGCCAGAAGGGGCTCCAGGCCCGCAACGTGGTTCGCATCTGACGCCCCTTCCCCGAGTCCGAGCCGATCGGGCCCCGTCCGGTTTCCCGGGCGGGGCCCTTTTCCGTTGTCGATGGAACGGATCAGTCGAGGAGGGCGGCGAGGTCGCGCCCGATGACCTCCTCGCGCCAGCCTCGCAGGCCGGCCGGCAGGTCGCTTCGTCCCTCGCGGCGGAAGCGCACCAGCGCCGTCAGCAGCCGGCGGGGAGCGAGCAGCTCGGCCGGCAGCGCGAGCTCGGCGGCGCGCTGGCGCACGAGCCGCGCCAGGCGATCGATCGTCTGCTTGTCGCGGGGCTCCAGCCGGAGGGCGGGAGGGGGCACCTCGTCTGCGGCGTTCGCCTGTCGCAACAGCTCGACCCAGACCGGCCCGTCGCGCGCGAGCTGACGGGGCGGCACCCCTTCGATCGTCGCGGGTACGCCGGCTGCCTCGGGATCGAGCCGGGCGACGCGCAGGAGAGCGTCGTCGGACAGCACCCAACGGCGCGGCAGGTCGCGGCGGGCGGCCTCCCGTTCCCGCCAGGCGGCGAGAGCGCGCCCCGCCGCCCGCGCTGCGGGAGGGAGCTGGTCGAGGCCGCCGACCCGCCGCCAGGCCTCCTCGGGACCGGGATCCTCCACGGTGGCGAGCAGGCAGGCCGACTCCTCGAGCGCCCAGGAGAGGCGCCCGGAACGTTCGAGCCCCGCCTGCAACTCCGCGCTCACCGCCACGAGATGCCCGACGTCCTCGGCGGCGTAGGCGAGCTGCGGCTCGGAGAGCGGCCGGGCGAGCCAGTCGCTGCGGGTGGCGTGCTTGCCGAGCTCGATACCGAGGAGTGCCGCCACCAGACGTTGATACGAGAAGCCGCCGCCGAGTCCGGCGAGCGCCGCGGCGATCTGGGTGTCGAGCAGGGGTTCCGTGAGCTCCACGCCGGCGCAGGCGAGAGCGTGGAGATCGCCCTGCGCGGCATGCAGGGTGCGCAGCGGCGCCGCGCGCAGCGCGGCCGCGAGCGGGGCGAGGTCGCCGAGCGCGAGCGGGTCGAGGAGCCAGATGCCGCGCCGGCCGGCGACCTGGATCAGGCCGAGTTGCGGGTAGTAGGTGCGTTCGAAGACGAACTCCGTGTCGATGGCGAGCACCGGCTCGGCCGGCCAGCTCGCGGCGACCTCGGCGAGCCGGATGGGGCTCGTGATCAGCTCGAAACGCATCTGTCTCTCCGCCGGAAATCCGGAGCGCGCCGCACCTTGCGCCGACCGCCGGAAGGGGAGATGCTAGCCGACGTCATGTCCGCGCGTCCGTTCCTCCCCGCGGTGCTCGCCGAGCTCGAGCGCCACGGCATCCGGCCGCGGCCGGAGAGCGACCCGGACCGGATCCAGCAGCTGCTCGCCGATCTCTACCGGATCCGGTTGCAGCGAGTCCGCCTCGCGGTGCGCAAAGGCGAGGCGGCGGGCTCATTGGGTCCACGGAGCGATCACGGCGCCCGGGTGCGGGAGCTGCGCGACCGGTACCGTCTGCTCGCGCTGCCGGCGGCGCACTGGCGGCTGCCCGCGCCGGACGGGGCTGCGGGCCCGGAAGTGAAGCGATGAGCGACGACCTCCCCGCCGAGTTGCTCTCCCGGCGCCGGGTATACGACGGCCGCGTGGTGCGGGTGGACGTGGAGCGGGTCCGTCTTCCGAAGGGCAGCGAGTGCGAGCTCGAGATCATCCGCCACTCCGGCGCCGCCGCGGTGGTGCCGCTCACGGCGGCCGGGGAGGCGGTCCTCGTGCGCCAGTATCGCCACGCCACCGGCGACTGGCTGCTCGAGGTGCCGGCGGGGAAACTCGATCCCGGGGAGTCTCCGGAGCACTGCGCCCGGCGGGAGACCGCCGAGGAGACGGGGCTCGCCGCGGGGGAGCTCGTGCCGCTGGGCTGGATCTGGACGACTCCCGGGTTCACCGACGAGCGGATCTGGCTCTATCTGGCGCGCGACCTGCGGCCGGTTCCGCAGGATCTCCAGGGCGACGAGGATCTCGACGTCGTCCGGCTGCCGCTCTCCGAAGCGGTCGCGATGGCCACCGACGGCCGCCTCGTGGACGGCAAGTCGGTCTGCGCCCTGCTGCGCGCCGCGGCCTGGCTGGCGGCCGGCGCCTCCGGTCAGGAAGCACCGGCCGCCGCAGGCTAGGTCCTGCCGCTAGTGCGGTGGCGCGAAGGTGAGCTCGGTCTCTTCCGACAGCTTTTCGATCGCCGTCACCCGCGCGGGCTGAGCCCGGTCGGCCCAGCTCACCGTGAGGGTGAAGAGGATCTTGTCGCCCACCGCGACGGTGGAGAGATCGAGGCCGTCGGCCACCCCGAACGGCATCGTCATCGCATCCATGCCGACGACCTCACCGCTGTCGGTGGTGAAGTCGGGGATCGCCTCGTGGCGGATCCAGATCTCGTACTGCGGATCCGCCGGATCGGGCAACCGGACGATCTCGCCGCGCACCGAGTAGCTGCGGTCGGCGACGGTGGGGGTTGGCGGCGGAGGAGCGGGCGCGCAGGCTCCGAGCGCCAGCGCGACGACGGCGAGACAGGTCCCGAGGATGATGGCTTGACGCATCCGGAGCCTCCTGTGCGTTCGGTTCTCAGCCGCGCCCGAGAGCGCGGCGTACGGCGGCGGCGAGCTGTCCCGGCTCCTCCTCCGCGAGCTCGTAGGTGACGTTGGCGACCGGCTTCTCGATCTTCATGATCCGGGAGAGCTCGATCGGGGTGCCGGCGACGACGACGTCGGCGGGAGTGGCGGCGATCGTCGCCGCGAGATCGCGGACCTGCTCGTCACCGTACCCCATGGCCGGCAGGATCCCGGCGGCGTTCGGGTACTTCGCGTAGGTCTCGGCGAGGCTCCCGACCGCGTACGGCCGCGCGTCGACGAGCTCGGCGGCGCCGGCGTCCTTCGCCGCGAACCAGCCGGCGCCCACGCTCATCCCGCCGTGGGTGAGGGTCGGGCCGTCCTCGACCACGAGCGCCCGCTTGCCGGCGACCAGCTCGGGCCTGTCGATCGTGATCTCCGAGCGGCAGCGGATGATCTGCGCCCGCGGGTTGAGCTCGCGGCAGCTCGCCGCGACGGCCTCGACCTTCGCCGGCTCGGCGGTGTTCACCTTGTTCACGATCACGAGGTCCGACATGATCACGTTCGTCTGCCCCGGATAGTAGCTGCGCTCGTGCCCGGCCCGGTGCGGGTCGACGAGCACGATGTGGAGATCGGGCTTGTAGAAGGGGGTGTCGTTGTTGCCGCCGTCCCAGAGGATGACGTCGGCCTCCTCCTCGGCGGCGCGCAGGATCTTCTCGTAGTCGACGCCGGCGTAGACGATGAAGCCGTTGTCGATGTGCGGCTCGTACTCCTCCCGCTCCTCGATCGTGCACTCGTGCTTGTCGAGGTCCTCGTAGGTGGCGAAGCGCTGGCAGATCTGCCGCTCGAGGTCGCCGTACGGCATCGGGTGGCGCACCGCCACCACCCGCATCCCGAGCTCCTTGAGGATCCGGCTGAGGTAGCGGGTGGTCTGCGACTTGCCGACCCCGGTCCGCACCGCGGTGATGGCGATCACCGGCTTGCTCGACGCGAGCATCGTCCGGGTCGCGGAGCAGATGCCGAAGTGCGCGCCGCTCGCCGTCACCAGCGCGCCGCGTCCGACCAGGTAGTCGTTCGAGACGTCGGAGTAGGAGAACCAGACCTCGTCGACGCCGAGGTCGCGGATCAGCCCGGGCAGCTCCTCTTCGGAGTGGATCGGGATCCCCTTGGGGTAGTAGGAGCCGGCGAGCGCCGGCGGATAGGTCCGTCCCTCGATGTCGGGGATCTGGGTCGCGGTGAAGGCGACGACTTCCACGTCGGGATCTTCGCGGAAGAGGGTGTTGAAGTTGTGGAAATCGCGCCCGGCGGCGCCCATGACGATCACCTTCCTGCGAGCCATGCATTTCCTCCTGAACGGTGTCCGGTGTCCTCCGGGGCTTGGCGGCGGGCTGGGGACACCCGTGGTGAGGTGTCTAGTCTACACCGGCCCCTGCGCATCGCTCTGCTACACTCGCTCGCCGTGGGCATCAATCTGCGGTGGGGCAAGGGAACCCGGCATCCTGGGGATCGGTGGTTCCTGGAGGGCCCTGCCTCGCGGCTGCGCGAGCTCGCGCGGCTGATCCGGATCGGTCGCGAGTTCATCCGCGGTTTCCGCGCTCTGCGCGACGTCGAACCGTGCGTGACCGTCTTCGGCTCCGCCCGGATCAACGACGGCGAGGCGTACTACGAGCTGGCCCGGGAGACCTCCCGCCGCCTCGCCGAGGCCGGGTTCACGATCATGACCGGCGGCGGCCCCGGGATCATGGAGGCGGCCAACCGGGGAGCGCGGGAAGGGGGAGGCCGCTCGATCGGCTGCAACATCGAGCTGCCGCACGAGCAGCGTCCGAACCCGTACCTCGATCTCTTCCTCGAGTTCCGCTACTTCTTCGTCCGCAAGGTGATGCTGGTGAAGTACTCGCACGCCTTCGTGGTCTTCCCCGGCGGCTTCGGCACCCTCGACGAGCTGTTCGAGACCATGACCCTGATCCAGACGGGGAAGATCCTCGACTTCCCCGTGGTGATCATGGGGCGGGAGTACTGGCAGCCGCTCTTCGACCTGATGCGCGGCACGCTGCTCGCGCACGGAACGGTCTCGCCCGAGGATCTGGAGCGCCTCACCTTCACCGACTCTCCCGCCGAGGCGGTGGCGACGATCCTCGCCGCCCTCGACGGCGACCCCGCCCTGCCCCGGAAGGCAGTTCCGGGCGCCGCCGCGACGACCTGAGCGGAGCCGAGGTGACCGGCGGCAGCGGGAGCATGGCGCCGCTGGTGGCGGCGCTGCGGGCCGAGCCCCGGCTGGGGCCGCAGATCGTCGCGGCCCATTTCACGCCGGGGAGCCCGGCCGCTTTCGGGGTTCCCGCGGAGCCGCTCCCCGGTGCGCTCCGGATCGCCCTCGTCGCGGTCGGAGCCGACCCGCTCTGGAGCCATCAGGCGGCGGCTCTCGACGCGCTCGGCCGGGGCGAGAACCTCCTGCTCGCCACCCCGACGGCCTCGGGCAAGTCGCTCGTCTTCCAGCTGCCGGTCCTCCGGGCGGCCGCCACCGGCGAGGCCGGGCGGGCGCTCTTCCTCTTCCCGCTCAAGGCCCTCGGGCAGGACCAGCGGGCGAAGCTCCGGCGCCTGGCGGAGGCAGCGGGGCTGGGGGAGCGGGAGCTGCCGGTCGCGATCTACGACGGCGACACCCCGGCCGCCGAACGGAGCCGTCTGCGCCGCCACCCGCCGCGGGTGCTGATCAGCAACCCCGAGATGCTCCACCTCGGGCTGCTGCCGCACTGGCCGCAGTGGGAGGCGTTCCTGCGCGAGCTGCGCTGGATCGTCCTCGACGAGATCCACGTCTATCGCGGCCTCTTCGGCGGGCAGATGCACCACGTGCTGCGGCGCCTCCTGCGGGTGAGCCGCAACCTCGGAGCCGAGCCGCTCCTGATCGGCGCCTCGGCGACGATCGGCGAGGCCGGAGCGTTCGCCCACTCTCTGACCGGCGAGCCGTTCACCGTCGTCGAGACGGCCGGCGCGCCCCGTCCGGGCCGGCATCTCCTGCTTCTCCAGCCGGCGGCGAGCCCGTACACGACGGCGCTGCACCTGCTCGTGGAGCTCCTCGCCCGGGGCGAGCGGGTGATCGTCTTCACCAAGGCGCGGCGGATCACCGAGCTCCTCCACGCCGCCCTCACGCGGCAGGAGCCGGAGCTCGCCGCCCGGGTGGCGAACTACCGGGCGGGGTTCCTCGCCGAGGAGCGGCGCGAGATCGAGGCCCGTCTCTTCGCGGGCGAGCTGCAGGGGGTGATCGCCACCTCGGCGCTCGAGCTCGGGATCGACATCGGCGGTCTCGATGCCTGCGTGCTCGTCGGCTACCCCGGCAGCGTGCTCGGGCTCCAGCAGCGCAGCGGGAGGGCGGGCCGCGGCGAGCGCGAATCGCTCACCGCGCTCGTCGCGCTGCCCGACGCCCTCGACCAGTATCTGCTCGAACACCCCGAGCCGCTGCTCGCCGGCGCCGCGGAACGGGCGGTGCTCGACCCCGGCAACCCCGAGGTGGCGCGCCGGCAGCTCGTCTGCGCGGCGGCCGAGCTGCCGCTGCGGCCAAGCCCGGAGAAGACCTATCTCGGCCGGCACGGCGCGGTCCTGCGCGAGCTCGTGGCCGCGCACGAGCTGCGGGAGGTCGACGGCACCGGCGAGCTGCTCGCGGCGGCGAAACGGCCGCAGCGTGGCCTCGATCTGCGGGGAGCGGGGGAGGGGTACCGGATCGTGGAGCTCGGAAGCGGCCGGCCGATCGGCACGATCGACGGGGTGCGGGTCTTCCACGAATGCCATCCGGGAGCGATCTATCTCCACGCCGGCCGGCAGTGGCGGGTCGAGGAGCTGCGTCCGGAGGAGCGCACGGTCGTGGTGCGGCGGGCGGAGGTCGACTACTTCACCTCGGCGCTCGCCGAGAAGACGACCGAGGTCCTCGAGCTGCTCGCGACGCGGGGTGAGGGCGGCTTGCGAGCCGGTCTCGCGCGGCTGCGGATCACCGAGCGGGTCACGGGATACGAGCGCAAGCGCCTCTTCTCGCAGCAGGTCTTCGACACGCACCCGCTCACGCTGCCGCCGGTGGAGTTCGCCGCCCACGGACTCTTCTGGCTCGGCGGAGCCGGGCTCGAAACCCGCCTGCGCGACGCCGGCCGTCACCTCGGCGGGTCGCTGCACGCCGCCGAACACGCGACGATCGGTCTCCTGCCGCTCGCCGTCCTCTGCGACCGGAACGACCTCGGCGGGATCTCGACGCCGTTCCATCCGCAGCTCGGAGCTTCGGCGGTCTTCGTCCACGAGGGGCGCCCCGGCGGCCTCGGGCTCGTCCGGCAGGGGTTCGAGGCGCTTCCGGAGCTGCTCGCGAAGGTCGCCGCGCGGCTCGCCGACTGCCCCTGCGACGAGGGCTGCCCGGCCTGCATCCAGTCGCCGAAATGCGGGAACGGAAACCGCCCCCTCGACAAGCAGGGCGCGCTCCTCGCCCTCGGCCACTGGCTCGACCCCACAGCCGCGACCCCGCCGCTCGCGCTGCGCCCGGCCGAGCGCCCGGCGCAGGCCGTATCCCCGCCGCCCGGCCCCACGACGAGACCGGAGGCGACCGAGCGCAGGAGGCCGGCTGCGAAGCGTCCGCTGCGGGCACGGGAAGAGGCGCGGCGCACCCTGCTCTTCGACGTCGAGACGAAGCGTTCGGCGGTCGAGGTCGGGGGCTGGCATCTGGCGCACCGGATGGGGCTCGCGGTCGCCGTGGTCTGCCACCTCGAGGAGAACCGGTTCGAGACGTTTCATGAAGACGAAATCGCCGGACTCGCCGCCGCCCTGCAGGGCGCCGACCTCGTGGTCGGTTTCAACAGCCGCCGCTTCGACTATCAGGTGCTCGCCGGCTACACGGGGGAGGCGTACGAGCGCACGCTGCCCACCCTCGATCTGCTCGAGGAGATCCACGCGGGGCTCGGCTTCCGCCTCGGTCTCGACCACCTCGCACGCGAGACGCTCGGGGTGGAGAAGAGCGCCGACGGGCTGCAGAGCCTCGCGTGGGTGCGCGAAGGGCGGCTCGATCTCGTGGCGGAGTACTGCCGGCGGGACGTGGAGATCCTCCGCGACCTCTACCTGTTCGGGCGCCGGGAGGGGTACCTGCGCTACCGGGACCGCGCCGGGAACCGGCTGCGGCTCCCGGTCTCCTGGTGAGCAGGCGTAGCGAGCGCGGAGGCGCGGAACGCCGCCGGGCGGCCGCCCGCCGGCGGCCGCCCGGTCGCGCCCACGAGGGTCAGCTCGCGGCCGGTGCCGGAGCGGTGAGCACCTCGGCGAGCCGCTCCAGCGCCCAGTCGATCTCTTCCTGGCGGATCGTCAGCGGCGGCGCGATGCGGATCGTGTGCGTGTGCGTCTCCTTGCAGAGCATGCCGAGCTGCTGGAGCCGCTCGCAGAAACCGCGGGCGCCGCCGGCCTCCGGGTGCAGCTCGATCCCGATCCAGAGGCCCCGGCCGCGCAGCTCCTTGACGTGCGGCGAGGAGAGGGCGCGCAGCCGCTCGAGGAAGTAGGCGCCGAGGCGGGCCGAGTTCTCGACCATCCCCTCCTCGACGAGCACGCGCAGCGCGGTGCGGGCGACGGCGGCGGCGACCGGATTGCCGCCGTAGGTCGAGCCATGATCGCCGGGGCGGAAGACCCCCATCACCTCGTCGTCGGCGAGGATGCCGGAGACCGGATAGAGCCCGCCGGAGAGCGCCTTGCCGATGATCACGACGTCGGGACGGATGCCCTCGTGCTCGCAGGCGAAGAGCTTGCCCGTGCGGCCGAGGCCGGACTGGATCTCGTCGGCGACCAGGAGCGCGCGCTGGGTCGTGGCGATCTCCCGCAGCCCGCGCAGGTAGCCGTCCGGAGGCACGATGATGCCGCCCTCGCCCTGGATCGGCTCGAAGAGGATCGCCGCGACCTTCGGATGCATCGCCGCCCGCACCGCCTCGAGATCGCCGTAGGGGAGCAGCCGGAACCCCGGTGTGAACGGCCCGAACCCCTGACGGTACTGCTCCTCGGAGGAGAAGCCGACGATCGTCGTCGTGCGCCCGTGGAAGTTGCCGTCGAAGACGAGGATCTCGGCCTCCGGCTCGGGGATCCCCTTGACCTCGTACGCCCACTTGCGGGCCGCCTTGATCGCGGTCTCCACCGCTTCGGCGCCGGTGTTCATCGGCAGGAAGCGCGCGTAGCCGGTCAGCTCGCAGATCTCCTGGTAGAAGGCGCCGAGCTGATCGTTGCGGAAGGCGCGCGAGGTGAGCGCCACCCGCCGGCTCTGCTCGATGAGGGCCTCGAGGATCCGGGGGTGGCAATGCCCCTGGTTGACCGCCGAGTAGGCGGCGAGGAAGTCCATGTACTTGCGCCCCTCGACGTCCCAGACCCAGATCCCCTCGGCGCGTTGGATGACGACGTCGAGTGGGCGGTAGTTGTTGGCACCGTAGCGGTCTTCGAGCGCGATGTACTCGTTCGTACGCATGACAGCTGCTCCTCGCGGTGACGGGCGACGAGGCCGGGTTGCGGCCAGGCGCAGGTTGGACGCGGGCATTTTCTCACACGCAGCGCGGCGGTGTGCTCAACGGAAGTCGTGACTCGGCACCGGAGGGAGGCCGGGCAGGGGCCAGAGCCGCTCGGCCCGGAGCGAGACCGCGCCGTCCCGCCGTTCGACGATCCCCTCGACCACGAGACCGCGCGTGCCGGTGAGCCGCTCCCGCGCGGCGCGGAAGAGCCGGGGCTGGACGATCGCCTGGGCGATGCCGGTCTCGTCCTCGAGGGCGAGGAAGAGCACCCCTTTCGCGGTGCCGGGGCGCTGGCGGACGATCACCGCGCCGGCGGTGCGGACGCGCTCGCCGTGCGGCAGGCGGGCGAGCGCGGCGGCCGGAACGATCCCGCGCGCCGCGAGGCCGGGGCGGAGGTGGGCGAGCGGGTGGCGCCCCGTGGTGAGGCCGGCGGTGGCGAAGTCGGCGGCGGTGCGCTCCCGGGGGGACATCTCGGGGAGCGGAGAGGGGGCGGCGGCCGCCGCTTCGCCCGCCGTCTCCGCGGTGAAGAGCGGAGGAGCGGGGCGCACCGCGAGCGCCGCCTGCCAGAGCGCCCCGCGCCGCGTGAGACCGAGGGAGGCGAGCGCCCCGGCCGTGGCCAGGGTGTCGAGCTCGTCCGCCCGGAGGCGAGCCCGCCGCCGCAGGTCGTCGAGGCTGCGGAACGGCCCCTCCCGGCGGGCGCGCGCGATCGCCTCTCCGGCCTCCCGGCGCAGCCCGGCGAGGAAGCGCAGACCGAGGCGGCAGGCGCCGCCTCCTTCCGGGAGCGCCTCCCAGCGGCAGCGCCAGCCGGAGGCGTGCACGTCGATCGGCAGCACGCGCACCCCGTGCCGCCGGGCGTCCTGGACCAGGGTCGCGGGGTGGTAGAAGCCCAGCGGCCAGGAGTTGAGGAGGGCCACGAGGAAGGCGACCGGGTGGTGGCGTTTGAGATACGCGCTGGCGTAGGCGATCAGGGCGAACGAGGCGGCGTGCGACTCCGGGAAGCCGTAGAGGGCGAAGGAGGTGATCGCCTGCACGATCTGCTCCCGGGCCTCGGCGCCGATCCCGCGCGCCGCCATGCCGGCACGCAGCCGCGCTTCGATCGCCCGCATCCGCGCCACCGAGCGCTTGTGCCCCATCGCCCGGCGCAGCTCCTCGGCCTCGCCGCCGGTGAACCCCGCCGCCACCATCGCGATCCGCAGGAGCTGCTCCTGGAAGAGCGGCACCCCGAGCGTGCGCGCGAGGATCGGGGCGAGCGAGGGGTGGGGATACTCCACCGGCGCCCGCCCGAGGCGGCGCTCGAAGAACGGCTGCACCATGCCGCCAACGATCGGCCCCGGGCGGATGATCGCCACCTGCACCACGAGGTCGTAGAAACGGCGGGGGGCGTGGCGCGGCAGGGAGGCCATCTGCGCCCGGCTCTCGACCTGGAAGACGCCGACGGTGTCGGCGGCGCGCAGCATCGCGAAGACCTCCGCGTCGTCGGGCGGGAGGTGGGCGAGGTCGAGATGGACCTTCTCGTGCTCGCGCACGAGGGGGATCGCCTCGGCGAGGGCGTTGAGCATCCCGAGGCCGAGCAGGTCGACCTTGAGGATCCCGAGGTCGGCGCAGTCGTCCTTGTCCCACTGGATGACGACCCGCCCCGGCATCGCGGCGGGCTCGAGCGGCACGATCTCGTCGAGCCGTCCGGCGGCGATCACCATGCCCCCGGAGTGCTGGCCGAGGTGGCGGGGGAGGTTCTGGATCTGCTGCCAGAGGGCGGCGAAGTGGCGCACCCGCGTGGCCGCGGGATCGAGCCCCGCGGCGGTGAGCTCCGCGGCGAGCTCCCGCGGCTCGCCGCGGGCGAGGTCACGCCGGAACGAGCCGAGGCGGCGGGCGAGCCGCTCGCCCTGCTCGGGGGCGAAGCCGAGCGCCCTGGCCACCTCGCGCGCCGCCGAGCGGTCGCGGTAGGTGATGACGTTGGCGGTCATCGCCGCGCCGTGCGGCCCGTAGCGGGCGTAGACGTGCTGGATGACCCGCTCGCGCGGGGCGCCGGAGGGCAGGTCGAGGTCGATGTCCGGCCACTCCCCCCGCTCCTCGGAGAGGAAGCGCTCGAAGAGGAGCCCCATCTTCACCGGATCGACGGCGGTGATCGCGAGGGCGTAGCAGACCGCGCTGTTGGCGGCCGAGCCGCGCCCCTGGCAGAGGATCCCCTCGCGGCGGCAGAAGGTGACGAGATCCCAGACGATCAGGAAGTAGCCGGCGAGGTCGAGCTTCTCGATGAGCGCGAGCTCCCGCTCCAGCTGCGCCTGCGCCCGGGTGGTGAGCGGCCGGAAACGGCTCCGGGCGCCCTCCCAGGTCACCCGCCGCAGCCAGGAGCTCGCGCTCTCGCCCGGCGGGACGGGGTACTCCGGGAAGCGGTAGCCGAGGTCGGTGAGGGTGAAGTCGAGCCGCGCGGCGAGCTCGGCGGTGCCGGCGAGCGCCGCGGGCAGATCGTGGAAGCGGCGGGCCATCTCTGTCGCGCTCTTCAGGTGCCGTTCCCGGTGCGCGGCGAGGAGGCGGCCGGCGGCGTCGAGGGAGGTGTGGTGGCGCAGGGCGGTGAGCAGGTCGTGGAGCGGCTTCTCCTCGGCGCGCGCGTAGCGCACCCCGTTGGTGGCGACGAGCGGGAGCCGGAGGCGGCGGGCGAGGTCGACGAGGGCGCGGTTGCGATGCTCCTCCTCGCGGCGGCCGTGGCGCTGCAGCTCGACGGCCACGCGACCGGGGAAGGTGGCCACGAGCCGTTCGAGGAGCGCGCGGGCGGCGTCGAGGCCGCCGGTGGCGAGAGCCCGGGAGAGCGGCCCCTCGCTGCCGCCGGTCAGCGCCCAGAGGCCGCCGGCGTGCGCCGCAAGCTGCTCCCAGTCCGCGGCGGCCTCCCCCTTCTTCCGGCCGCGGGCGGCGACGGTGAGCAGCCGGCAGAGGTTCCGGTAGCCGGCCGCGTTCGCGACCAGCAGGGGGAGGCGGGGAGAGAAGGGCCCGGGCGGTGTGGTGCCGGGTTCGCCGGCGAGCACGACCTCGCTGCCGGCAAGCGCCCGGAGCCCCGCCCGCCGGGCCGCCTGGTGGAGGCGCGGGAGCCCGTGCACTCCGTTGCGATCGAGGAGGGCGAGGCCCGGCAGCTCGAGCTCCGCGGCCCGCGCCACCAGATCCTCGGGCAGGGAGGCGCCGTCGAGGAAGGAGAAGGCCGAGGCGGCGTGGAGCTCGACGTACGGAGGCGTCGCGGGGAGTGGGGAGGGCCGGGCACGGCTGCGCCGCTGCGCTTTCTCCGGCCGGGTATCCGGGAAAAGAGACGGCTTCCCGCCGTCCGACGGACGGGGAGGGGCTCCCGGAGGCGCTGCGGCCATGGCCGCAGTTTAGGCGCAAAAAACAGCGTAAATCAATGGGAGACGACCGCTGAAGGCGGTTGCTCACTCAATCCGCGGCTGCTCTCTTGCCCCGTCGCCGGCCGGTGATCGTCAGTGCGTAGGCGCGGGCCTCGTCGGCGGGCAGCGCCGGAGCGTAAAAGAACCCCTGCGCATCCGGGCAGCCGATCGCAAGGAGGCGCCGCCGCTGGGTGGCGGTCTCGACCCCTTCGGCCACCACGCTGAGCCCGAGCCGCCGGCCGAGATCGACGATCGACCGGATGAGCTCGGCCGGCTGTCCCTTGCGCGTGAGGTCGCTCACGAACGTGCGGTCGATCTTGAGGACGTCGACCGGGAACTGGTGCAGGTGCGAGAGCGAGGAGTAGCCGACGCCGAAGTCGTCGATCGCGATCCGGACCCCGAGCTCCCGGAGCTCGACGATCACCGCTCGGGCGACCCGGGGATCCCGGGCGAGGGCGGTCTCCGTGATCTCGATGCAGAGGTGGGAGGCGGGTACTCCGTGCCGCGCGAGCGCCTCTCTGATCTTGCCGGCGAGTGCCGGATCGCTCAACTGGGCGGCGGTGAGGTTCAGCGAGATCGGGAGCCCGAAGGGGGGATCGGCAGCGGCCCACGCCGCCAGCTGCCGGCAGCTCTCGTCGAGCGTCCAGGCGCTGATCGCATCGAGGGCGCCGCAGTCGACCGCCACCGGCAGGAACTCGCCGGGCGCGATGAGGCCCCGCTCCGGATGATGCCAGCGCAGGAGGGCTTCGAAGAGGAAGACCTCCCCGTCGCGCAGGCGGACGATCGGCTGGTAGCGGAGAACCAGCTCGTGACGTTCGAGAGCGTGGAGGAGGTCGGCCTCGAGACGCAGCCGCTGCAGGGCGTTCTGCCGCATCTCGCGGTCGAAGAGCTGGTAGGTCCCCCGCCCCCGGCTCTGAGCCTGTCTCAGCGCCGCGTCCGCGTCGTGCAGCAGGTGGGCCGCTTCTTCTTCACCCGTGGCGCTGACCGCGAGCCCGAGGTTCGCCGTCAGCAGGATCGCATGGTCCGCGGCGACGGCGAACGGCTGGCGCAGGTCGGCGAGGATCCGCTCGGCGACGCGCTCCGTGTTCTCGGGACTCCGGACGTCCTCGAGGAGCGCGAGGAAGGTGTCGCCCACGTCGCGCGCGAGCGTGTCGCCCGGGCGCAGGCGTTTCTCGAGCCGCTTGGCGCAGGCGACGAGCAGCTCGTCGACGGTCTCGGGACCGAGGCTCTCGTCGACGACGGCGAGGCGGTCGATGCCGATCGCGAGCACCGCGAGATGGTCGATGTCGCGCCGGCGCAGCCGGCCGAGAGCACGGTCGAGGCGGTCCTGGAAGAGCAGGCGGTTCGGCAGCTCGGTGAGGGGATCGAGCGCGGTCCGGGCGGTGATGTCGGAGAGCGAGCCGGCCATCCGGTAGGCCTCGCCGGAAGCGTTGCGCACCGCGAGCCCGCGGGCCAGCACCCAGCGATGGCTGCCATCGCGATGGACGAGCCGGTGTTCGTCTTCGAAATGGGGGGTGAGACCTTCGCGGTGCCCGGCGAGCCGCTCCTGGAGCCGCTCGCGATCGGCGGGATGGACGCGGGAGAACCACTCCTCGGGGCTGTCGCCGATCTCCTGCTCGCCGAAGCCGAGCAGCTCTTTCCACCGCCCGGAGTAGAAGACCCGGCCGCGGACGAGATCCCAGTCCCAGATGCCGTCCTTGGCTCCCTCGACGGCGAGGGCGTACCGCTCCTCGCTCGCCCGCAGCGCCGCTTCGGCCAGCTTGCGCTGGGTGATCTCCTGGCAGATCGTGACCAGTCCCACCGGATCGCCCCGCAGATCGGTGACGAGGTCGCGCATGACCTCCACGGCCAGGTCGCTGCCGTCACGGCGCCGATGGCGGGTCTCGTAATGGAGCCGTCGCAGCTGCTTGATCTCGCGGAACTCGAGCCGGGCCGTCGGATCGTCCGGCGCCACCAGACCGAGGGCCGCCCCGAGCAGCTCCGCCTCGCGATAGCCATGCATCTCGGCGAAGGCGGGGTTCACGTAGTGCAGGCGCTGATCGCGGTCGGAGAAGGCGACCCCGACCTGCATCGTGGCGAGCGCCTTCTCGAGCCGCTGCAGGTGATCCCGTGCCGCTTCCAGAGGCGACAGGTCGCGAATGACCAGCAGCGAGGTCCCCGGCCGGCCTCCGGCCAGTCGCCGCCGCCGGACCCAGGCGGGGAACGAGGTGCCGTCCTGGCGGTATGCCTCGAGGCGATAGCCGTCCTCCGCCGGACCCGGAGCCCGGGACTCGGCCGAGAGGATCACGCCGAGGTTCTTGCCGACGAGCGAGCGGGGATCGTGTCCGCAGAGCCGCATGAGCTGCGGGCTGGCCGCCACGATGCGCTGGTTCGGGTCGACGATCAGGACGGCTTCGTCGAGGGCATCGAGCAGGGCTTCGAGAGCGCCGGGATGGTCGAGGCCGGGAAGCTTGGTCATGGAGTGTGGCGACGGGTGGGCGGGTGTGGGTTCGAGCGGTTGCGTTCGTGTGCCACGGCGGGAGAGACCGTCGCACCGGATCGAATCAGGTCAGGATCTCAACTGCCGATCGGATCGGAAGCCGCGGCGACGACCTTTGCCGTCTGCTCGCGGCGGAATTCGTGCAGCCGCTCGCGCAGCTCGGGCCGGGAGAGGGCGAGGATCGCCACCGCCAGGAGCGCGGCGTTCGTGGCGCCGGCGCGGCCGATCGCCAGCGTCCCCACCGGCACGCCCGCGGGCATCTGGACGATCGAAAGGAGGCTGTCGAGGCCGTGCAGGGCGGCGCTCTGGATCGGGATGCCGAGGACGGGCAGGGCGGTCATCGCCGCGATCATCCCCGGGAGATGGGCCGCGCCCCCGGCCCCGGCGATGACCACCTCGATCCCGCGGGCCTCGCAGCCGGCGGCATACTCGGTGAGCGCCTGCGGGGCCCGGTGGGCGCTCAGGACCCGGGTCTCGCAGGGCACGTCGAAGCGGGCGAGCGTCGCCACCACATGGCGCATCGTCTCCTCGTCGGAGCGGCTTCCCATGACGATCGCGACCAGCGGCGAGGGCGTTTCAGGCATAGCCAGAGGATAACGGTTCTGTATACTCCTGCAAACCCCGGCGAGTCCCGATTCCGCGAGGAGAACCACGCATGAAGAGCCCGGATCCACCCCCAGCGAGGACCACCGCCGAGAGGCCGGCGGGTGATGGCGAAACGTCCGCTTCCGGCCTCTCCGCGGCCCGTGCCCGCTGGGAGGAGGCTCGCCGCCGGGCGGAGGCCGAGCGCGGCTCGTGGCGGCGCGACTTCACGACCATCTCCGGGCTCGAGATCCCGCCCCTCGTGACCCCGGAGGAGCTGGCCGGCCTCGACCCCGGGCGGCATCTCGGAGTCCCCGGCGAGTTCCCGTTCACCCGCGGCATCCACCCCACCGGCTACCGGGGCAAGCTCTGGACGATGCGCCAGTTCGCCGGCTTCGGCTCGGCGGCGGACAGCAACCGGCGGTTCAAGTACCTCCTCGCACAGGGGCAGACCGGCCTCTCCGTCGCCTTCCACCTGCCGACGCTCTACGGCTACGACTCCGATCACCGGATGGCTACCGGTGAGGTGGGCAAGTGCGGGGTCGCCGTCGATACCCTCGCCGACATGGAGGTGCTCTTCGACGGCATCCCGCTCGCCGAGGTGACGACCTCGATGACCGTGAACTCCACCGCGCCGATCCTCTTCGCGATGTACCTCGCGGTGGCGGAGAAGCAGGGGGTCGACATCGCCCGGCAGGTATCCGGAACGCTGCAGAACGACATCCTGAAGGAGTACATCGCGCAGAAGGAGTACATCTACCCGCCGCGCCCCTCGATGCGGCTGATCACCGATCAGTTCGCCTTCGCTGCCTCCGAGGTGCCGCGCTGGAACACGATCTCGATCTCCGGCTATCACATCCGGGAGGCCGGTTCGACGGCGCTCCAGGAGCTCGCCTTCACGTTGCGCGACGGGATCGAGTACGTCGACTACGGGGTGCGGGCCGGGCTGCCGGTGGATACCTTCGCGCCGCGGCTCTCCTTCTTCTTCAACAGCCACAACGACTTCTTCGAGGAGATCGCGAAGTTCCGCGCGGCGCGCCGCCTCTGGGCCGAGGTGATGCGGGAGCGGTTCGGTGCGCGGAATCCGCGCTCCTGGATGCTCCGCTTCCACACCCAGACCGCCGGCTGTTCGCTCACCGCGCAGCAGCCGATCAACAACGTGGTGCGGACCACGCTCCAGGCGCTCGCCGCGGTCCTCGGGGGCACCCAGTCGCTCCACACCAACGCCCTCGACGAGACCCTCGCGCTGCCCACCGAGGAGAACGCCCGCACGGCGCTGCGCACCCAGCAGGTGATCGCCCACGAGTCGGGGGTGATCAACACCATCGATCCGCTCGGCGGCTCCTGGTTCGTCGAGCAGCTCACGCAGCGGATGGTCGACGGAGCGTACGACTACTTCCGGCGGATCGACGATCTCGGCGGCATGGTGGAGG
>JAAYLR010000024.1 GCA_012521815.1 Acidobacteriota bacterium | reverse complement strand
CGCCGACGTCGGCGAGCAGCTTCAGCTCGAGCCGCAGCCGCCGCTCCTCCCCCTCCTCGCCGGGCTGGGCGAAGCGCGGCGCCTGGTTCGTGGCGGTCGCGAAATGCGCGTTCCCCTTCCCGCCCCGGCCGCCCTGCGCCACCACGAGCCGCTCGCCATCGGCGAGCAGCTCGCCGAGCCGTTCGCCGGTGGCGGCATCGTCGATCACCGTTCCCGGCGGCACCCGCACCTCGAGATCGGCGCCCGAGCGGCCGGTGCGGCGCGAGCCCTCACCGTGCCGCCCCCGCTCGGCCGGATAGAGCGACTGGAACTGGAGGTGATAGAGGGTGTTGAGACGGGCGTCGGCGAGGAGCACCACCGACCCGCCCTGCCCGCCGTCGCCGCCCGACGGGCCGCCGCGGGGGACGTACTTCTCCCGCCGAAAGGCGACACAGCCACGCCCTCCCCGTCCCCCACGGACGTGGATGGTGGCTTCGTCGAGGAAGATCAACGGCTGACTCCCGGGCCGGAAGGGCCCGGTTCCCGGTCGCTACTCGGCGGGCAGGACGTGCACGAACTTGCCGCGGCTGCCGCGGTCCTGGTACTGGACCGTACCGGCGACCAGCGCGAAGAGCGTGTCGTCCTTGCCGAGGCCGACGTTGCGCCCCGGCTGGAAGCGGGTGCCGCGCTGGCGGACGAGGATCGAGCCGCCCGTGACCGTCTCGCCGCCGAACGCCTTGATGCCGAGCCGCTGCGCGTTGGAGTCGCGCCCGTTGCGCGTGGAGCCCTGTCCCTTCTTGTGCGCCATCTCTCGCTCCTCGCCCCGCTCAGAGGGCGATCTCCTCGATCCGGACCCGCAGGTAGTCCTGCCGGTGGCCGGCCCGGCGCCGGTAGACCTTGCGCCGCTTGTGCTTGAAGATCCTCACCTTGGGGCCGCGCACCTCGTCGAGCAGGCGGGCCCGGACCGTGGCGCCGGCGAGGATCGGGTTGCCCAGCCGGGTGCCACCGTCGCCGGCGATGAGGAGCACCCGGTCGAACGTCACCTGATCTCCCTCGCCGAGAGCCTGACGTTCGACGTCGAGGATCTCTCCCGGCGCGACGCGATACTGCTTGCCTCCGGTCTCGATGACAGCAAACATGTCGACTCCTGGATCCTGATCAACTGCCGCGCTCGAGCGCGGACATTGAAACCTACCACGTCCCGGGATGCGGGTCAAACCTCCGGGGGCCGGCCGGAGACGTTCCGGCACCCCGCTTGAGACCGTCTCCGGGGATCGTCATACTCTCCCCCGGAAAGGAGGCGGCCGTGGCGGCTCCCGACTACCTGATCTGCCTCAACTGCGAGACCCCCTGCTACGTCTTCGAGTGGGCGGACGATCGCCTGACGGAGGCCTACTGTCAGGTCTGCGGCAACGACGATCCGGAGCAGTTCGCGACCGAGGAGGAGTTTGACGCGTTGAGCCGGGACTTCACCGAGTGAGCCCGGAGGCGGACACGGCACCCCACCAGCACGAGATCACGGTCCGCCTCCGCGAAGTCGACTCCTTCGGAATCGTCTGGCACGGGCATTACGCCGACTGGCTCGAGTGCGCCCGCATCGCGTACGCGGCGGCCTTCGGCTTCGATTTCGCCACCGAGCTGGAGCGGGGCTACACGACCCCGCTCATCGAGCTCGCGGTGCAGTACCGGCACCCGGCGCGTTTCGGCGACCGGCTGCTCGTCGAGGTACGCACCGATGACGATCCGCGTCCGGTCTTCGCCTTCCGCTACCGGATCGTCCGCCGGGACGGCGGCGGGCTGCTCGCGACCGCGCGGACCGTCCAGGCCCTGGTCGGCCCGCGGGGGCTGCTCGTCGGCTGGCCGCCCCGGGCGCGGGCGCTGCTCGCCGCGCTCCGCGCTCACGAGGCGACGTTGCCGGCCTGGTGAGGCGCCGGGCGCCGCTCTCCCGCCACCGCGGGGGACGGCAGGCTCACCGTGAAGCGGGCGCCCCCCGCCTCCCCCGTCCCCACCTCGATCCCGCCGCCGTGGGCCTCGACGATCCGGCGCGCGATCGCGAGCCCGAGGCCGGAGCCGCCCTTGCGGCCCGAGAAGAAGAGCTCGAAGATCCGCTCCCGGTCCGCCTCGGCGACTCCCGGACCGCTGTCCTCCACCTCGAGCCGGCTCTCTCGCGCCGTCTGCGCGGCCCGCAGCCAGAGACGGCGAGAATCGGACGTCCCCTCCATCGCCTGCACCGCGTTGCGGACGAGGTTGAGCAGCACCTGCCGCAGCCGCTCCCGATCGGCGAAGAGCGGCCGCATCCCGGGCGCGACCTCGACGGTGGCCGCCACTCCCGCCGCCGCGAGCTCGGCGCTGAGCAGCTCCCGGACATCTGCGAGCAGGCTCGCCGCGTCGACCTCGCCGCGCTCGAGCGCGCCCGGACGCGCATAGGCGAGAAAATCCCCGACGAGGCGGTCGAGGCGGGCGATCTCCGAGCGGGTCAGCGCGAGGAGCCGGCCGCGCGCGGGGACCACGCCCCGCTCGGCGAGCTCCTCCTCGAGGAGCTGGAAGTTCAGGTTCAGCGAGTTGAGCGGGTTGCGGATCTCGTGGGCGAGGCCGGCCGCGACGCTGCCGAGCTCGGCGAGGTGGGCCGAGCTCGCCGCCTGCGCCTCGAGGCGGCGGCCGCGCTCGATGAGCCGCAGGATGAGGCCGTAGGCGAGGGCGACGAGGAGCAGGGTCGTGCCGGCCACCAGACCGGTCTGCCGGACGAGCCGCCGCCGGAGCCCGCCGATCCGCCGTTCGAGCTCCAGCGGGCTCACGCCGAGCCGCAGGGTGCCCATCGCCCCGATCGGCACCGTGACGTTGAAGGTGCGCTGCCGCTCCTCGCTGTGCACCTCGATCGCCGGCGGGCTGCCGGGCCGGGCTCCGGCCGCCTCCCGGCCGAGCGGCTGCTCCGAAGGCACCGGGATCGTCAGCTCGGTGCGTCCGCGCAGCACCAGGACCCCGTGCTCGTCGCGGACCTCGACCGTCTCCACCAGCTCCCGCTGGCTCAGGACCGAGTCGATGTAGGTCTGGGTCTCCTTCTCCACCGCGAGCGCGGTGAAGAGGTCACCGGCCACCTCCGCCCGCCCCGCGAGCCGCCCGGCGAGCCCTTCGGCCTCCTGGCGGGTCTCGAGGAGCACCCGTTCGATCTCCCGCTCGGAGAGGGTCCGGAAGGCGAGCCAGCCGAGCAGGGCGATGTCGAGGAGGAGGAAGGTCCCGAGCAGCAGGGTAACGGCGAAGAGCCGCCGGGGCAGGCCGGGAGTGGGCATCCCTTGCACGGAAAGGAGGATAGCAGGACCGCGGGCGAATGCGGGGGAGAGTCGCGACAGGATCATGAGTCTTTCGTTGGCAGATTTTGTAGATCCCGGGAATAGAACCGAAAACCTGAGCGTTCTGGTGATATGCAAGCACCCCGACCCGGCATGGGGAGGGTGGAGCGAAAACCGAAGGAGGAAGAAACCATGACCACCATCACCCGCTGGACCCCCGTCGCCGACCCGTTCCGTCACCGGCTCAACCGGATGTTCGACGACTTCGTCCGCGACATGCTCCCGGCCCGCAGCTCCGAGGAGGTCGCGAGCGGCCGCTGGCTGCCGAGCGTCGACATCAAGGAGAGCCCGGAGAGCCTCAGCCTCGTCGTCGAGCTGCCGGGGATGAAGAAGGAGGACGTCTCGATCATGGTCGAGCACCAGGTCCTGACGATCTCCGGCGAGCGGAAGTTCGAGAACGAGGAGAAGGACGAGACCTACCACCGCATCGAGCGCTCGTACGGCCACTTCCTGCGCTCGTTCACGCTGCCGGCCAACGTGAAGACCGACAAGGTGGACGCGCAGTTCGAGCATGGCCTGCTCACCGTCACCCTGCCCAAGGTCGACGAGGCGAAGCCGCGGCGGATCGAGATCCGCTGAGGCCCGGCCCGCGACCGGCTGGACCACGCCCCGCTCCGGCGGGGCGTTTTTCTTTCCCGCGTTGACCGGCCGGGTGGGCTTCACTACGATGCCGGCAGGCCGATGTCCCGCGCGCTGCGTCTCGCCCTCCTCTGCGCCGGCGCCCTCGCCGCGCTCGCCGCCCTAGGCTGTACGCGGGAGCGGCCGCCCGCGGCGTCGTCCGGCGGCACCCTCGTCGTCGCGACGCTCGTCGACCTCCAGGGGGTCAACGAGCTGCTCAGCTCCGACAACCGGTTCACCGGCGAGATCCTCGAGCTGCTCTTCCCCCGTCTGCTCGTCGAGCTGCCCGATTTCGAGTCCGGGCCGCCGAGCTTCGCCCCCGGGCTCGCCGAGAGCTGGGAGCGCTCGGAAGATGGCCGGGAGATCCTCTTCCGGCTCCGTCCGGGGCTCGTCTGGAGTGACGGCGAGCCGCTCACCGCCGCCGACGTCCGCTTCACCTTCGAGGCGCAGACCTCCCCCGAGGTCGCCTGGAGCTACGCCCACGCCAAGGAGGGGATCGAGTCGGTCGAGGTCCTCGACGACCGCACCGTCCGCTTCCGTTTCCGCGAGCCGTACGCCACGCAGCTGCTCGACGCGAACGAGGGAGGGATCCTCCCGCGCCACGTCTGGGGAGAGCGGCCGTTCGCGAGCTGGCGGGAGGATGCCGACTGGTTCCGCGATCACCTCGTGGTCTCCGGACCGTTCCTGCTCGCCGCCTGGCGGCCGGCGCAGGAGGTGGTGCTCGCGCGCAACCCGCGCTACTGGGAGCCGGGGCGCCCCCGGCTCGACCGGGTGGTCTTCCGCGTCGTGCCGGACCAGGGGGCGCAGCTCGCGCAGCTGCTCGGCGGCGGCCTCGACTTCGTCCTCGGGGTGCCCCCCGCCCGGGCGGCGGAGATCGCCGCCAACCCCGGGCTCCAGCTCTTCCCCTTCTGGAACCGGCAGTACGACTACATCGTCTGGAACACGCGGCGGCCGCTCTTCGCCGACACCGCGGTGCGCCGGGCGCTGACCCTCGCCATCGACCGGCAGGAGCTCGTCGACGCCCTCTGGTTCGGCTACGCGCGGCCTGCGCTCTCGCCGCTGCTCTCGAGCAGCTGGGCGTTCCACCGCGGCCTCGAACCGTGGCCGTACGACCCCGCCGCCGCCCGGCGGCTCCTCGACGCGGCCGGCTGGGTGGAGCGCGACGGCGGCCGGGTGAAGGACGGCGAACGGTTCGCCTTCGACCTGCTGACGAACGCCGGCAACCGGGTGCGGGTCGACGCCGCGGTGATGATCCAGGCGCAGCTCGCGCGCGTCGGCATCGAGGTCCGGCTGCGGCCGATCGACCTCAACACCCTCAACGAGAAGGCGCTCGCCCACGACTTCGACGCCATGCTCTCCGGCTGGGGGATCGACACCTCGATGGATCTGCGCTTCGCCTTCCACAGCGAGGAGGCCGAGGGCGGCTACAACTTCGGCGGCTACGCGAACCCCGAGGTCGACCGCCTGATCGAGGAGGTGCAGCGCCAGCGCGACCTCGCCGCGGCCAAGCCGCTCCTCGACCGCCTGCAGGAGATCCTCCACGAGGAGCAGCCGTACACCCTGCTCTGGGAGCCCCAGCGGCTCGCCGCGGGCCGCGCCGCGCTGCGCGACGCGCAGCCCAACGCCCTCGCCACCTTCTTCCGGCTCGAGGAGTGGTGGCTCGCCCCGCCGCCCTGAGACGGCGATGGGCCGTTACCTGCTCCGCCGTCTCGCCGCCTGTCTGCTGCTGGTCTGGCTCGTCCTGACCGGGACGTTCTTCCTCCTCCACCTCGCTCCCGGCGGCCCCGGCGGGGCGCTCGAGGATCCACGGATCCCCAGCGAGCAGCGGCTCCGCTGGCGCGAGCTCTGGGGCCTCGACGAGCCGCTCGCCGCGCAGTACGCGCGCTTCCTCGGCGCCGCCCTCCGCGGCGAGTGGGGGCACTCGTTCCAGCATCACCGGCCGGTGGCGGCGGTGGTCGCCGGAGCGTTGCCGGCGACGCTCCTGCTCGCCGGCGCGGCGCTCGGCGTGGAGTGGACGGCCGGCCTCCTGCTCGGGGTGGCCGCGGCCCGCCGGCCGGGCAGCCTGTTCGACGAGCTGCTGCGGTTCCTCTCGCTCCTCCTCTACTCGCTGCCGACCTTCTGGCTCGGGCTGATGGCGGTCCTCCTCTTCTCCTTCCGCTGGCCGCTCTTCCCGCCCAGCCATCTCGCCTCGGTGGGGGCCGAGGCGCTCCCGCCGCTCGCCCGCCTCGCCGACCTCGGCGCGCACCTCGTGCTGCCGGCGCTCGCGATCGGCCTGCCGAGCGCCGCCGCCCTCGCCCGCTTCGTGCGCGGCAGCCTCGTCGAGACGCTCGGGCAGGAGTTCGTGCTCGCCGCGCGCGCCCGGGGCCTGAGCGGCCGGCGGGTCCTCTGGGGGCATGCGCTGCGCGCCTCGCTCGCGCCGCTCTCGCAGCTCTTCGGGCTCTCGCTCGCCTTCCTCCTCTCCGGAACGCTCGCGGTGGAGGTGGTCTTCGCCTGGCCGGGGATCGGCCGCGTGACGTTCGACGCGCTCGCCGCCCGCGACTATCCGGTGGTCCTCGCCACCACCGCCCTTTCCGCCACGATGGTGGTGCTCGGCAGCCTCGTGGCCGACCTCCTCCTCGCCTGGGCCGATCCGCGGGTGCGCCGTGCGTGAACGGGGTGGCCGACGGCTCCTCCTGACCGGCGCCGGGCTCGCGGCGCTGCTGCTCGCCGCCGCGCTCGCCGGCCCCGCGCTCCTGCCGCACGCGCCCGACACCCAGCTCGATCCGGTCGCGGCGCGGCACCTGCCGCCCGGGAGCACCCGCCTCCTCGTGACGCTCGCCGACGGCCGCACGCTCGCCGCCGAGCGGGTGGCGCCCCTTCCCGGCGGCGGCCTCCGGCTCACCCGGCTCGGACGGGAGCAGCACCTCGCCGCGTCCGAGCTCGCGGACGCTCCCGTGCGCCCCACCCGCTTCCTCCTTGGCACGGATCGCTTCGGGCGGGATCTCGCCGCCCGGCTGCTCGCCGGCGCGCGCGTCTCCCTCGCGGTCGGCCTCGCCGCGGTGGCGATCGCGCTCACCCTCGGCATCGCCGCCGGCTCCGTCGCCGCGCTCGGCGGCCGCTGGCTCGACGGCGTGGTGATGCGGATCGCCGACGCCTTCCTCGCCTTCCCCCGCCTCTTCCTCGCCCTCGCCGCGGCCGCCTTCCTCGGCCCGGGGCTGCCGACCGCGATCGCCGTGCTCGCCGCCACCGGCTGGATGGGGGTGGCGCGCCTCGTGCGCGCCGAGCTGCTCAGCCTCGAAGGGCGGGAGTTCGCCTTCGCGGCGCGTGCCTCCGGCCTTCCCGCGGGGAGGATCTTCCTCCGCCACCTGCTCCCCAACGCGCTCACCCCCGTCTTCGTGGACGCGGCGCTCCGGCTCGGCGACACGATCCTGATCGAGGCGAGCCTCTCGTTCCTCGGCCTCGGCATCCAGCCGCCGCAGGCGAGCTGGGGGAACCTGATCGCCGACGGCCGCGACGCGCTCGCGAGCGCCTGGTGGGTGGCGGCGTTCCCCGGCGCCGCGCTCGTCGTCGCGGTGCTCGCCTTCAACCTGCTCGGCGAGGGGCTGCGCGACGCTCTCGACCCGCGCCGCCGCCGGCCATGCTGATCCGCGACTTCGACTTCGAGCTCCCCGCGGAGGCGATCGCGCAGGAGCCCGCGCCGCGCGGCACGAGCCGCCTGCTCGTGCTCCCGCCCGCGGATCCGGTCCGGCACCAGCGGATCGGCGATCTCCCCGCGCTCCTCGCGCCGGGCGACCTGCTCGTCGTCAACGACACCCGCGTGCTCCCCGCCCGCCTCTTCGGGAAGCGGCCCGGCGGCGGCGCCGTGGAGCTGCTGCTCGTCGAGCGGCAGGGGGAGCGGAGCTGGGACTGCCTCGCGAAGCCGGGCAAGCGGGCGCGCCCCGGCGCCCGCCTCACCTTCGACGCCGGTCTCACCGCCACGGTGCTGCCCACCCCGCCTGCGCCGGAGGGGGACGGGCGCCGGCGGGTGGAGTTCTCCGCGCCGGTCGAACCGTTCCTCGCGACGCTCGGCCATGTGCCCCTGCCGCCGTACATCCGGCGGCCGGATCGGGCCGCCGACCGGGAGACGTACCAGACCCTCTTCGCGACCGAGCCCGGAGCGATCGCGGCTCCCACCGCCGGCCTCCACTTCTCCTCCGCGCTCGTCACGGCGCTCACCGCGGCCGGGATCGAAATCGCACCGCTCACCCTCCACGTCGGGATCGGCACCTTCAAGCCGGTCACGGCCGAGCTCGTGCACGAGCACGTGATGGAGGCGGAACGGTACGTGATCCCCCCGGCGACCGCCGCGGCGATCGCCGCCACCCGGGAGCGCGGCGGCCGCGTGGTGGCGGTCGGTACCACGGTGGTCCGCACGCTCGAGAGCGTCGCCGCGGCCAACGACGGCGAGATCGTCCCCGCCTCCGGACGCACCCGGCTCTTCATCACGCCGGGTTTCCGTTTCCGGGTCGTCGATCTCCTGCTGACGAACTTCCACCTCCCGCGCTCGACGCTGCTCCTCCTCGTGAGCGCCTTCGCCGGGCGCGAGCGGGTGCTCGCCGCCTACCGCGAGGCGATCGCCACCGGCTACCGCTTCTACTCCTACGGCGACGCGATGCTGGCGTGGCCCGCCGCTTCGCGCTAGCCTGCCTTGCCGGCCTCCGGATGACGCCCGAAAGGGCAGGCCCGGACAGCGACCGGAGAGACGAGGAGAGCGGCATGCGCGTTCAGCTCGATGGTTACGAGATCGCCTGCACCGATGCAGGCCGGGGGCTCCCCCTCCTCTTCGTCCACGGCTTCCCGCTCAGCCGCCGGGTCTGGGCGCACCAGGTGGCGGCGTTCGCGCCGGCCCACCGGGTGCTCGCCCCCGACCTGCGCGGGCTCGGCGAGAGCCCGCTCGGAACCGGCGAGATCTCGATCGCCGCCTACGCCGACGACCTCGCCGCGCTCGTGCGCCGTCTCGACACCGGCCCCGTGGTGCTGGCCGGCCACTCGATGGGCGGCTACGTGGCGCTCGCCTTCACCCGTGCCCATCCCGAGCTGCTTCGCGGGCTGGTGCTCGTCGCCACCCGCGCCGTGCCCGACTCCCCGGAGGCCGCGGCCGGACGGCGGGCGACCGCCGCCGAGGTGGAGCGCGACGGGATGCGCGGGCTCGCCGCCCGGATGGCGTCGCAGCTGCTCGCCCCGGAGCCCGACGAGCCTGGGCTCCGCGCCGAGATCGCCGCGCTGATCGCGGCCTCCGCCCCGGCCGGCGTCGTCGCCGCTCTCCACGCGATGGCGGCGCGGCCCGACGCCACCCCGCTGCTCCCCACCCTTCGCGTTCCGACCCTGGTGATCACCGGCGACGCCGACAGCCTGATCCCGCCCGCGGAGTCGGAACGGATGGCCGCAGCGATCCCCGGCGCCGAGCTCGTGACGATCCCCGGCGCCGGACACCTCGTGGCGCACGAACGGCCCGCGGCGTTCAACCGCGCCCTCGCCGGCTGGCTCTCCCGCGCCGGGCTCGCCTGACGGCGCGCTCACGCCCGCCGCGGAGGGGCGCCTCGGAACCACGCCTTTTCGATATTGTTCTCACCGTATGTTCGGGCGTGGGGCGGCGCGGCTGGCGGGTTGGGGCGGCATCTCGGTACCGGGGCGCGAGGTCCGCTCCGAGGATCTCCTCGCGGTGGCGCGGACCGTCCCGCTGACCCGCGGGCTCGGGCGTTCGTACGGCGACTCCTCGCTGCCGCCGCCGGGCGCGACGGCGGTGGCCGGCTCGACCCGGGCCGACCGGATCCTCGCCTTCGATCCGGAGAGCGGCCGGCTGCGCGCGGAGGCGGGGCTCTCGCTGCGCGAGCTCGCCTGGTTCTTCCTGCCGCGTGGCTGGTTCCCGCCGGTGGTGCCGGGCACCCAGTACGTCACCCTCGGCGGGATGGTCGCGGCCGACGTCCACGGCAAGAACCACCATGTCGCCGGCACCTTCGGCCGGCACGTCACGGCGCTCCGCCTGCTGACCGCGAGCGGCGAGGTCGTCACCTGCTCGCGGACCCACGAACCCGAGCTCTTCCGCGGCACCCTCGGCGGCATGGGGCTGACCGGGCACATCCTGGACGTCGAGCTCACGCTCGTCCGGATCCCCTCGCCGTGGATCGTCCAGGAGACCCAGCGGCTGGCGAACCTCGAAGCGCTGCTCGACGGCCTGAACGCTTCGGCGCGCGCCTGGCCGCACACGGTCTGCTGGCTCGACGCGCTCGCGGCCGGCGACGCCCTCGGGCGCGGCGTGCTGATGCGCGGGCGGTGGGCGGAGCCGGGCGAGGCGCCCACGCAGCCGCCGGCACCGCGACGCGGGCCGCTGGTGCCGTTCCAGTTCCCCGGCTGGGCGCTCAACGATCTCTCGGTGCGCGCCTTCAACGCGCTCTACCGGAGCCTGCACCCGCGCCAGCCCCGGCGCTCGGTCGTCCACCCGGAGAAGTTCTTCTGGCCGCTCGACGCGGTGCGCCACTGGAACCGGATCTACGGGGCTCGCGGCTTCACGCAGTTCCAGTGCGTGCTGCCCGAAGAGGAGCGGCCGGGAGCCACCCGGCGTTTCCTCACCGAGGTCGCGCGGCGCGGCGGCTCCTCGTTCCTCTGCGTGCTCAAGGATTGCGGGGAGCAGGGCGAGGG
>JAAYLR010000228.1 GCA_012521815.1 Acidobacteriota bacterium | reverse complement strand
TGGAAAACGGGAGAGGTCCAGTGGCTACCTCTCCCGTCGACTCCCCGAACCCGCGATCCGCGCGGCCGTCGAGGCCTGAGTGCCGTGCGGTGTTACGCCCGCGATCGGTGTGGCGAGTTCAGATCGCGGCTCGGGTGCTGGGCCCCCGGAATCGACCTGCTGGTGTTTCCGACCCCGGGGGCTGAAACGGGCCCGGTGGAGTCATTCGCACCTCCTCGTCAGCGCGCCCAGTATGCCCGAAACGGGCGCCAGAGTCAATGCCGTGCGGCAGCGAGCGCGCAGATCGGAGAGGTGTCACCGCCCCGGTGAAGGGTGGCGGGGGGCGCCGGCTCAGGCTGCCCGGTGCCGCCGGAGCAGGGAGAAGGCGAGCAGGCCGAGCAGGAGTCCGAGGGCGACGAGGCCGGCGATCCCCAGCGTCGGAACCTCGAGCACCGAGCCGGCGGCCCGCGCTTCGGCCCGGATGAAGAGCGCCCGCGCCGCGGGCCAGTAGGCCGTCAGCGGCTCCCAGGTCGCGCCCCCGTCGACCGTGGTCACGCCCGGCACCGGGCTGCCGGCGCCGTTCTCGTCGGCGCAGAGGAAGACGCCCGGCGTTAGATCGACGTTCCAGTTCACGGCGACCCAGACGGGGCCCTCGACACGGACCTGCAGCGGCACGTCGAAGAAGGCGGTCTCGGGAAAGACCGGGATGCCGGTGGCCTGAGCCGGTACCCGGGCGATCACCGCGCCCGGCTGGCCGCCGTCGTCGGCGAAGAAGGCGATCGTGATGGGAGCGGCGGAGCTCTGCCCCTGGCCGGTCAGACAGACGCAGACCCGGGAGAAGAGGTACGGCTCGGCGCCGGGGTCGAACCGTTCCGCCCAGAAGGCGAGGTCCGCGATGCCGAAGCCTTCGTTGAACGAGTAGCCGTTCTCCACCGTCCCGTCGTCGTGCTGGAGGCCGCCGACGCAGCCGGCGGCCCGGGAGACGAGGCCGGGAGCGCCAGCCGCCTGCGCCGGCGTCACGAGGCTCGCGACGGCGCCCTCGGGCGGGGCCGCGAGAGCACCGGAGGCAAACGGAAGCAGGAGGGCGAGAGCGGTGGTGACGGCGAAGCGCATGGTGAGCTCCTCGACGTGGTCACTGTGAATTGTTGAACTTCCGGCCCGCGCTGTCAAACGGAGCCGGGCCGGTCCGGCGGGGGGCCGCTGGTATACTGCGGCGCGAGGAGACCCTCCTTCTTGTCGATCACTCCCCGGTTCCTGACGCGGTTCGCCCTCGGTCTGCTGCTCGCCTGCGCTGCGATCCCGGCGCCGGCGGCGGCCGAGCCCGCCGTGCTGCGGGCTCCGCTGCGCAGCATCATCCACCCGATCGCCGAGCAGTTCCTCGTCGAGAGCCTCGCGGAGGCGGAGCGAACGGAGGCGGCGGCCCTCGTCGTCGAGCTCGACACCCCGGGGGGGCTGCTCGACTCGACGCGAGCGATGAACAGCGCGATCCTCGCCTCGCCGGTACCGGTGGTCGTCTGGGTCGGGCCGAGCGGGGCCCGGGCGGCGTCGGCCGGCTTCTTCCTGCTGATGGCGGCCGACGTCGCGGCGATGGCGCCGGGCACGAACACCGGCGCCGCCCATCCGGTCGGCGGCGCCGGCGAGGCGATCGAAGGGGTGATGAAGGAGAAGGCGCGGGAGGATGCCGCGGCCACGATCCGCGCCCTCGCGAGCCAGCGTGGCCGGGATCCCGGGCTCGCCGAGCAGGCGGTGGTCGAGAGCCGGGCCTTCACCGCCCAGGAGGCG
>JAAYLR010000227.1 GCA_012521815.1 Acidobacteriota bacterium | reverse complement strand
TCCCGGGCCTGCTCCTCCACCTCCTCGCGCCGGTCGTGCCACGCCTCGGCGAGGGCATGGAGCACGGTGCCGAACCCCGGCATCTCCCGCCGGTCGACCGGGGGGAAGTAGGTGCCCGCGAAGAACGGCTCGAGCCGCGGGGTCAGGAAGACCGAGTTCGGCCAGCCCCCCTGGCCGGAGAGCACCTGCGTCGCCGTCATGTAGATCTCGTCGAGGTCGGGCCGCTCTTCGCGATCGACCTTCACCGGCACGAACTCCCGGTTGAGGAAGGAGGCCAGCAGCGGGTCGGAGAACGACTCGCGCGCCATGACGTGACACCAGTGGCAGGTCGCGTAGCCGATCGAGAGGAAGATCGGCCGGTCGAGAGCGCGGGCGCGCGCGAGCGCCTCCTCTCCCCACGGGTACCAGTCGACCGGATTGCGGGCGTGCTGGAGCAGGTACGGGCTGCTTTCGCCGGCGAGACGGTTCTCGCGGCCGGCGGGATCGTCCATCATGGGACTCCTCGAGAAGCGGCCGGGGGAGAGCCCGGCGGCGGAGCGATTCTAGCCGCCGCCGGCGCGGGCGTAGGCGCCCGCTCCTCCTCGGGCTAGACTACGCGGCGAACGCGGCAAGGAGGAGTGAAGCATGGGTCTGCTCGACAACATCAAGCAACAGATCGGCTCGCAGTTCATCGAGATCATCGAGTGGCTCGACGAGACGAACGACACCCTCGTCTGGCGTTTCCCGGTCTACAACCAGGAGATCAAGATGAACGCGCAGCTGACGGTTCGCGAGAACCAGAACGCGCTGTTCATCAACGAGGGGAAGGCCGCCGACCTCTTCACCCCGGGCCGGTACCAGATCACGACCCAGAACATCCCGATCCTCACCACGCTGCGCGGCTGGAAGTACGGCTTCCAGTCGCCGTTCAAGGCCGAGGTCTATTTCTTCAACACCCGCCTCTACACCGATCTGAAGTGGGGCACCGCGAACCCGGTGATGATGCGCGACGCCGACTTCGGGATGATCCGGGTACGCGCCTTCGGCACCTACGCGATGCGGATCGTCGATCCGAAGCTCTTCTTCGAGGCGATCGTGGGCACCCAGGGACTCACCACCACCGACGAGATCACCGGCCAGCTGCGTTCGATCATCCTCTCGCGGCTCTCCGACGCGATCGCCGAGTCGAAGATCCCGGCTCTCGACTTCGCCTCGCAGTACGACGAGCTCTCGGCCCACGGCCGGAAGGTGATCGGCACCGAGTTCGCCTCCTTCGGCCTCGAGCTCTCCCGCTTCTTCATCGAGAACATCTCCCTGCCCGAAGAGGTGGAAGCGGCGATCGACCAGCGCAGCAAGCTCGGCGTGCTCGGCGACCGGATGGCGCAGTACACGCAGCTCCAGGCCGCCGAGGCGATCAAGGTCGCGGCGGAGAACCCCGGCGGCCTCGCCGGCGCCGGGGTCGGCCTCGGGGCCGGCGTCGGGATGGGGCAGATCATGGGGCAGGCGATGCAGGGTGTCGCCGGCGGGGCTCCTGCCGCGGCGGCGCCGCCGCCCGCACCCGGCGCCCCCGTTCCGCCCCCGCCGCCCGGCGCCGCGGCTCCGCCGCCGCCGCCCGCTCCCGCCGCGCCCCGCTGGTCGCTCGCCGTCGGCGGGCAGACCTACGGGCCGTACACCGACGAGGCGCTGCGGGCGATGATCGCCGCCGGCCAGGTGGCGCCGAACACGATGGCGTGGCACCCCGGAGCCGCCGGCTGGGCGCCGCTCCGGACCTATCCGGGCTTCGGCGAAGCCGGCGGCACGCCGCCCCCGCCGCCGCCCCCACCGGTGGAGACGCCCTGAGCGACGCCTGAGGCGGCATGCAGAAGGAGGCTCCTGCCGCGGCCGACGGGGTCGCGGCCGCGATCCGGAAGTTCCCGTGCTCCGCCTGCGGCGCCGAGGTGCTCTGGGCCCCCGGCGCCGCGGTGCTGCTCTGCCCCTACTGCGGCACAAGGCAAGAGGTCGCGCCGGCGGACGAGATCGTCGTCGAGCGGGCGCTCGCCGACGGCCTCGCCGCCCCCCGGGATCTCGGCTGGGGCGCCGCCCGCAAGACAGTGCGGTGCACCCGCTGCGGCGCCACCGAGAGCCTCGATCCCGGGCTCGCCGCCACGAGCTGCGCGTTCTGCGGCACCGCGACGATCGTCGACACCCCGGCCGACCCGCTGATGGTCCGTCCCGAGGGGATCGTGCCGTTCGCGATCGATCAGCGCAATGCCCTCACCCGCTTCCGCGACTGGATCGGCAAGCTCTGGTTCCGCCCCGGCGACCTCCGGCAGAAGGCGACCGTCGACAGCCTCCGTGGCGTCTACATCCCGTTCTGGACCTTCGATGCCGAGACGCACTCGGTCTGGCGGGCGGAGGCGGGGTTTCACGAGAACGTGCGCAGAGGCTCGAGCACCGAGCGGCGCACCCGCTGGGAGTGGCGGCAGGGAGTGCTCGAGAAGGCGTTCGACGACATGCCGGTCCCGGCGAGCCGGGGTCTGCAGCCGCTCGAGACGCGGCCGATCGAGCCGTTCCCCACCGCGGACCTCACCCCGTTCGATCCGCGCTACCTGCCCGGCTTCGTGGCCGAGGAGGTCGGCGTCGACCTCGAGCACGGCTGGGCGTTCGCCAAGCAGCGGATGCAGCTGGAGGTCCGCGCGGCCTGCGCCGCCGCGGTGCCGGGCGACACCCACCGCAACCTCCAGGTCCAGACCGAGTTCTCGGAGGTCGGCTACAAGGGCGCGCTCCTGCCGGTCTGGATCGCCGCCTACCAGTACGGCGGCAAGACCTACCGCTTCCTGGTCAACGGCGCCACCGGCAAGGTCGCCGGCAAGGCCCCCGTCTCCTGGCCGAAGATCCTGATCGCCGTCGGGACCGTGCTGCTCCTGCTCCTGATCTTCGCCAACCTCTGAAGCGGCCGGCGGCGAGCGCTCAGCATCAGTGGCGGCGCGCACAGCCGTCCGCTTCATGCTGTCGTCAGCTGGCGCGCCTCAGCGACCTTCGACCATCCTGAACCTCGCAGGACCGTGACCATCTCCGCGATTACCTCAACGCTCTCCACGTCATCGGCACCAAGCACGATCGGCTGGTAGTCCGGATTCGTCGGTGACAGGACCACCCGAGTGTGCCGCCAGCTCCCGTCGCTGGACGGCGCTATCTCGGACGCGTACCGCTTGACCGTGAACGAGCCACCCGTGTCGGGGTCCGCAGGGCCGCGGTACTGCGCCAGTACGATCTTGCCCTGCCGCGTCCCGGCCGGCCTGGCGCGAAACACGACGTAGTCGCCGTCGCGGATCGTCGGCTCCATGGACCGCCCGACTGCGCGACATACGAACATCTGGTCGTCGAGTCGGCCGATGCCCTCGGTTTCCACCCAGCCTTCCGGCTCGACCGCCTCGCCACTGCCGAAATAGCCCGCCGCCGCCTTGAGGGAGTAGAGCGGCAGCAGCGTCTTGAATGCCTCGCGCTTGACGCACGCGGCATCGAGCGCGATCAGTTTCAACTGCGGTTCGGGTCTGGCCACGACCAGGCTCTCCGCCAGTTCGCCGAGCGACTTCACGCCGGCGGCGAGTGCGGCCTCGAGCTTCTTCTGCTGCACGAAGAGGTAACGCCACTGCCCGTACCTCGTGCCGCTCATCTTCTCGCACCATAGGCGTGCCGCCTCGCTCTTGAGCGCGGTGTTCGGGCGGATCTCGCCCTTGGTCTCCGCCAGCCACATCACATCACGACCGTCCGCGTCGCGCGCGGCGACGATGAAGTCCGGGTAGTACTGCCGCGGGCGGTTGCTCTCGTAGTAGGTCACCGAGAAGCCGATCCGTTCGTTCTTGAAGTATCGGCTCACGTCCTTCGCGCCGTCCAGGAAATCCGCGAAGCGCTTCTCGAGATCGGTGTGACAGGGCACCTTGTTGGTGTGGCAGCGCTTCCCTTCGGCGACGATGCCGGTCCACTGGAAGCGGCGCAGGTTCGCGGAATCCAGCCACTCCGGACTGCCGAGGATCGGCACCGCCTCGACACCGGCCGCGCCCGCGCCGCGAATCGCGGTGTCCAGCGCATCGAGCGCCTGCCGCCGCCAGTAGTAGATGCCCACGTCCCGGGCATCGCTGCGGGCGCCGCCGGCCTCCATCGTCAGCACTCGGGAGTCGAGATAACACCTCGACACGTCGAGCAGCTCGTCGAAGGTCGGACCGATGCCGAGGTCGCCCGCGGAACCGGGGTTGGTTGCCTGGAACAGCTCCTCGGC
>JAAYLR010000226.1 GCA_012521815.1 Acidobacteriota bacterium | reverse complement strand
GGCTCGATCACGCCGCGCTGCTGGCGGAGGTCGCCGAGGGAGCCAAGTACATCGACGGCGTACGCGTCGTCGAGGAGATCACCGACCGCAATCGGGAGGCCGTCGCCTGAGGCCGTTTACACACCAATTGACGAGACCTCACGTGAGCTTCAACGGACCGATGATCTTTCCGCACAAATTCGCTCTCGACGTGAAATGCGCACGCCGGACACCGGGGGGAAAGAGGACCGAGTCGGCGATCACAATCGGTACTTTCGACGCGGAATACTATCGATACCCGGACGAGAAGGTCGGGAACATCATGATGCCCTACAGCAGTTACACCGCCCACCTGGTGCTCATCGCCCTCTACAGCTACGAGAAAGCGACCGCGCGGGACGTCGAGCTGCAGGTCGTCGAAAAGTGGCGCGTAGCGACGAAGAAGCGCTCAAGCGGAACACGGTGCTACATCGCGGCATCGCAACTCGTCGACGACCTTCGAGCCGAGCGAGGCGATTTCTCGTCGGAAGACGACTTCAATCTCTTCTGGCGTCGACAACCGATCAGCGAGAAGAAGCTCGCCCGCTGGCGCTCCATGCGAGAGACAAAGAAGGCTCGCTGAACCCACCTGTGGGCTGCTCAGAGTCCCGCCGGCGCCGGGCGGCATAGCCCTGACCGGTACCAGGATGCGCCTGATGCTCACCTTCCAGCTCACGGAACCTGCGCGGCACAGGCCGCACGGGCTCGGGAGCCGGCACTGGCTCGCGGCGCAGGGGAAGAAGCGTGACCTTCTGGCTCACGCGGCGTTCACCCAGAAGCTGACTCCGCATGGCGCGAGCCAGCAGCTCAGCTAGCGCCGAAGGCACGGCATTGCCGATCTGCCGCTGAACGGACTGCAGACTTCCGCTAACTTCGTAGTCGTCGGGCATCGTCTGCAGACGGCAGAGCTCACGAGCGGAGAGGCGCCGGTTCTTCCAGTGGAAAGGACCGATCGCGGGGCCTGGCTGTGCCTGGATCGTCCATGCTGGCTGCGCCTTGGCAAGCTTGAGGAGGAAGCTCCAGTAGCGTCGGCGCCAGCCAAAAAGTGAAAGCCCTCCCCCTCTTTCGGTATGCCAGAGGTAGTTTTCCCCTTCGGGAATGGAGGGCAGCAGATCAGCCCACTTGCCGCGCACGCGAAGCTCCGGGCGGTCATCTTCTTCCAGGTCGCCCAGGGCGTCCCAAGCGGTGGCGCGGGGGCAATGCACAGCCAGGGGATCGTCCTCTACGCCGTGGGTTGGCAGCGGGAAGGTGAACGGCACGCCCTCCCGGTTACCGATGACGAAAACACGCTCGCGCATCTGCGGAACACCGTAATCGGCGGCATTGAGCTTCGCAACGGCGAGTTGATAGCTCGTCCCGCGCTCGCGGTTGATCGCCCGAATCGTCCTGGCGATGAGATCGAGCCCTTCGCTCTTCTTCCTGTAGGCCAGGCCGGGCACGTTCTCCAGGAGGAAGGTCTGCGGCAACGTGTCCCGCAGCACGCGAAGGTAAGCGCCAAGCGTGCCGGCTCTGGGGTCATCGAGCCGCAGCGTGTCGCCCGAAGCCCAGTAGCCGGATTTCGAGAAAGGCTGACACGGGGGTCCGCCGACAAGGGCATCCGCTTCACCCTCGTGGAGTGACCCGGCGCCGAGAAGCTCGTTCGAGGTGATCGTATGAATGTCTCGATCGAGGACCGTCCAGTCCCGATTCGTACGCAGGGTCGCTACTGCTTCGCGGTCCATCTCGACTGCGACAGCGGTTCTGAAGCCCGCCGCTTCAAACCCGAGATCGAGCCCTCCGGCGCCGGTATAGAGGCTGATCAGCTTACGCATGAACGAGAAACCGCAATGGGTGCCGTCCAGAATTAACGCCCTATTTACGCCTATTTTGTCGGGCCTTGTCAAGTCGCGTCTCGACGACCCTCCGAACCCTCGCAGCGATCCTCTCCGGATCAGCGCGGATATCGGATTCCCAGAAGCGGAGCACCGTCCAGCCTTGCCTGCGCAGGTTCCGATTCTGCTCTCGGTCACGCGCTATGTTTCCGGCCACTTTGGCGAGCCAGTAGGAGGGGTTGGTGCCTGCAGCGAGCTTGGCTCGTCGCTGCTCCCAATCTTTGCCGTGCCAGAAGTCGCCATCACAGAAGACGGCTACTCGCGCCCTCGAAAAGACCAGATCTGGTCGGCCTGGGATCCCAGCTACATCTTTCCGGTAGCGGAGACCTTGCTGCCACAGCGCACTTCCGAGCAATCGCTCAGGCTGCGTATCCCGCTTGCGGCTCGCGCCGCGCGCAGCAGCTCGAGCACGAGGCGAAGCCGGTTCCAAGCCAGCATAACTCGGGCTTCTATTCTGACGCTGCGTCGGAGATTCCTGCCCCATCGCCACTCCTCAGAGCCCTTTCAGCGGAATACCCACTTCTCTCCCTGCCTCGAGGAAGTGTCGACTCAGTCGCCGGCGAACGCCGGCACGGCGTGGAAGCGGCCGGGGGGCTCCTCGACGATCCGTCCGAGAGGCTGGTCGGTGTCGTGCTCGAAGATGCAGAGCCAGTCGCCGCGGGCGAGCTCCGGGATCCAGCGCCGTTTGGTCGCCATCGTCTCGACCGGGTAGAGGTCGTAGCTCATGATCCACGGGAACGGGACGTGCACCGCCTGCGGTACGAGGTCGGCGAGGAAGACGCCGCGCGCGCCCTCCCCGCCGCCGTCGAGCAGGACGATGCACATGTCCCGGTTGTGCCCGGGGGCGCGCACCGCCCGCACCCCGGCGGCGGGCGTGGCCTCGTCGTCGAACAGCTCGACCACCCCCGCCGCGAAGAGCGGCTCCCAGTTCTCCGGCCGGTAGCTCGGGGCGTCCCGTTCGCGCCGCCGCCGGGCGTGCTCCACCTCGCCGCGGGCCAGCCAGTAGCGGGCGCGGGGGAAGGTCGGCTCGAGCCCGGCCGTCCCCTGCCGGCAGTTCCAGCCGCAGTGGTCGAAGTGGAGGTGGGTGAGCAGGACGTGGGTCACGTCCTCCGGCGCGTACCCCGCGGCCCGGATCCGGTCCGGGAGGCGCGGCCCGCCGGTGGCGACCGCGAACAGCTCCCGCTCGGCCGCCGAGAGCCGCTCCCCGAGGCCGGTATCGACGAGCACGAGCTCCCGCCCGCTCTCGACGAGCAGGCAGTTGGTCGCCATCGGGATCCGGTTCTGCTCGTCGCACCGCTTGACCCGGTTCCAGAGCGTCTTCGGCACCACGCCGAACATCGCGCCGCCGTCGAGCGCGAAGGAGGCGTCGGGAACGAGGTGGAGGCGCAGCGACCCGAGCGGGATCGCCGCGCCCGGAGCGGAGCCGACGCTCAAGCCACCGTCACCTGCGGGCAGAGGTAGACGTCCTGGATCGCGTGGAGGAGCGCCGCCCCCTCGGCCATCGGCCGCTGGAACGCCTTCCGCCCGGAGATCAGGCCCATGCCGCCGCCCCGCTTGTTGATCACCGCGGTGCGGACCGCCTCGGCGAGGTCGGAGGCGCCGGACGAAGCGCCACCGGAGTTGATCAGGCCGATCCTGCCCAGGTAGCAGTTGGCCACCTGCCAGCGGACGTAGTCGACCGGATGCTCGGCGACCAGCTCGCCGTAGACCTTCTTGTGGGTCTTGCCGAACCCCTTGAAGGCGTTGTAGCCGCCGTTGTGGGTCGGCAGCTTCTGCTTGATGATGTCGGCGCCGAGCGTCACCCCGAGGTGGTTCGCCTGCGCGGTCAGATCGGCCGCAGTGTGGTGGTCGGCATCCTTCTGCTTGAACTCGGCGTTGCGCAGGTAGCACCAGAGGATCGTCGCCATGCCCAGCTCGTGGGCGGCGGCGAACGCCTGGCCGACCTCTTCGATCTCCCGGTTCGCGTCGTCGGAGCCGAAGTAGATCGTCGCCCCCACCGCCGCCGCGCCGAGATCCCACGCCTGCTCGACCTGGGCGAACATCGTCTGCCGGTACTCGTTCGGGTAGGTGAGGAGCTGGTTGTGGTTCAGCTTGAGGACGAACGGGATCCGGTGCGCGTACCGGCGCGCCACGAGCCCGAGGCCGCCGAGGGTGCAGGCCACCGCGTTGCAGCCCCCTTCGATCGCCAGCTCGACGATCTGCTCCGGATCGAAGTAGCCGGTGGCCGGGGCGAAGGAGGCGGCGCCGGAGTGCTCGATCCCCTGATCCACCGGGAGGATCGAGAGGTAGCCGGTGCCCGCGAGGCGCCCGGTCGAGTGGATCCGCTGGAGGTTGACGAGCACCTGCGGGTGCCGGTCGGAGCCGCCGAAGCAGGCGTCGACCTGATCGGGCGCCGGGATCCGGATCTGCTCTTTCGGGATCCCCTGGCAGGTGAAGGTGAGGAGGCTCTCGGCCTCGTCGCCGAGGAGGGATTGGATCTTCGCGTAGTCGGACATATTCAGCTCTCCCTGGTTCGTTCCACTGACCGTCAATGCTATCGCGCCCGGCGTGTTTCGCGGCGGCGGGCGCGGCGGCGCCGGCGAAGGGCCCGTTCGATCACGGCGAGCTCGGCGCGGGCCGCCGCGAGCTGCTCGGGGCCGCTCTCCCGGCCCGCGAACGCCTCTTCGAGGTAGCGGCGGACGAGCCGCTCGATCTCCCCCCGGACCTCCGGGTACACCCGGCCGGCGCGGATGGCAAGCGCGAGCGGCGGGAGGGAGTCGCGCACCGCGAAGCCCGCGGCCGGCAGCCGTTGGCGCAGCAGCCGGTAGGCGCGGGTGGCGCTCCAGACGGGCCGGCGGCGCCAGCTGCGCCAGGCGAGGGCGGCGCCGGCGGCGAGGAGGAGGCTCCAGAGAAGCGCGAGGAGCGGCCGGTACGAAGTCGCCGGGGGGACGCCGCCGGGCTCCTGGGGCGCCTCCGTCGCCTCCGCGGCGGGGGAGGCGAAGAGCCCCTGCTCGCCCCGCAGCTGGGCGAGGAGCCGGCTCCAGTAGCCGGCCAGATCGGCGTAGAGCCGGACCTGGTCGTAGAAGTCGAAGCTGAGGACGAAGCGGTCCCAGCGGTGGATCAGGGAGTCGTACGCCTGCCGCAGCCAGATGCCCATCCCCTGCGCCGAGGAGTCGGGCCAGCCGGCGGGAGGGGTCGGGTCGAACGTCTCCCAGCCGCCCTCGACATACCCCTCGACCCAGGCGTGGGCGTTCCCCTGCCGCACGATCAGCCCCTTCTCCCAGGAGCTCGTCTCGGCGCCGAGGAAGCCGGTCACGAGCCGCGCCGGGATCCCCTCGGCGCGCAGCAGCAGCACCATCGCGGAGGCGAAATACTCGCAGTGCCCGGCACGGGTGCGGAAGAGGAAGTCGGAGATCGGATCGGCCCCGCCGCGACCGACGAACTCGCCGCTGTAGGCGTACTCGGTCCGCAGCCGCTGCTCGATCCGGACGGCCCGGTCGCGCGCGCTTCCCTCCCCCGCCCACTCCCGGGCGAGCGTGCGGAGCTCGGCGCCAACGCCGTGCGGATCGAGCGCGGGCTCCTCCGGGTCGTCGAGGTCCGGCCGGTCGGCGCCGGAGACGGGCGTGGCGCCGAGCGCGACCCGGTACCGCAGGAGCCGCGTCGGCGCCGAGCGGAGGCGGACCGCGCCGCCGGCGTCGAGATCGAGCACCGGCGTATCGAGCTCGAGGCGCAGCCCCTCGACCGGCACCGGGAGCCCGGTCGCGCCGATCGGCTCCAGGTCGATCCGGGCGGCTCCCGCCTCCGCACCGGCGACGAGCTCGTAGCCGGTGAGGGGATCGGGATGGAGCGTTCCCCGCGCCGAGCGGCCGGCCCGCCGCCACGAGCGCCCCTCGAACCCCTCGTAGGTGGCGGCCTTCAGGCGGAGCCGTGAGGGCGGCGGGTGGACGCCGGAGAGCTCGACGCGGAGCGCCACCTCCCGGTTGCCGCGGATCCGCCCGATCCCGTCGAGCCCCATCTCGTCGCTGAAACCGGCCATCGGCTCGCGCCCCTGCCCGGTGAGACCGGGCCCGACCACGAACGGGCTCCGCACCCGGGGCAGGAGGGCGAAGAGCGGCGCCGCCAGCACCAGGGTCGCCACCGTGCTCACCGCGAGGAGGCGGGCCACCGGCAGCTTCACGCCCGGCAGCTCGCGCTGCCCGAAGCTGGCGAGCAGGTGGAGGTAGGCGAAGCGGACCAGGGTCCAGAGCGCTGCGCCGAGGAACGCCGCGAGGTAGAGCAGCACCGCCGGATGGACGCTCGTGGCCATCGCCGCGAGGAAGACGACGAAGAGGCCGATCGTCACCTGCCACTTGTCCCGCTCGCGGCGCAGCGAGAAGAGCTTCGCCACGAGGCCGTAGAGCGCGAGGTGGAGCACCGGCCGCAACGCCTGTGCCCGCCCGCTCGCCAGGATGTCGAGGGCGAGCAGCGGCAGGTAGACGAGCCCCATCAGGTTGAGCGCCCAGTTCGGAAGCCAGCGGTCGTGGCCGCGCCAGACCCGGTGCAGGTAGAGCGCCACCGCCATCTCGAAGAGGAGGAGCACGCCCCAGGAGATCGCGTCGTTGAGCGGGAGCGGCAGCGGCACGAGCAGCGCCAGCAGCCCGAGCAGGAGGCGTTTCTCGCGCGCGAAGCTCACGCCGGCACCTCCGCGGCGGCGGCCGGCGCCGCGAGCCCGAGCCGGAGCTGCTTCGCGCGGGGATCGCCGGGGGTGAGGGCGCGCCGCCGGTGCGGGACGGTGTCGAGCAGCGCCAGCGTCTCGAGGATCGCGATCCGCTGCCGGTTGCCGCCACCGAACGGCACCCCCGTGGTGCGCGTCACGAGCTCCACCTCGAACCCCCGCTCGAGATGAGCGACCGCGGCCGAAGCCGCCTCGCTCACGAGCCGCTCGAACCGCTCCGCGAGCTCATCGCCGCCCCCGGTGGCGAGCGCGTTGTCAAGGAGGATCGAGAGCCGGAGCGTCTCCTCCGCCTCCCGCTCGGTGAAGATCAGCTCGCCGGTGCGGGCGCTCTTGCGCCAGTGGATCCAGCGCGGGTCGTCGCCGGCGCGGAAGGCGCGCAGCGCGTGCAGCTCGTGCCCCCAGCCGGCGCGGCGCGACGACTCCTCGCCCGCCAGGCCGCCGCGCTCGAGGTCGACACCCGCTCCGGCGAAGAGCTCCGGATAGACCAGCAGCTCGCGGCCGAGCGGGTAGCGCATCCCCTTCCGGAAGAGGCCGAGCGGAAAGAGCGAGGTGAAGTGGGCGTGCTCGAGCCGGTGCCGGCCCCGGCGCGCGACGAGGAGCTCGCTCACCCCCCGGGCCGTCCCCTTCACCGGCAGGTACGGCACCAGCCGCGGCCGGCCGCCGGGGCCGAAATGGAGCACCAGCAGCCAGCGCGGCAGGCGCCGGCCATGGTGGCGGAGGGTGAACGCCACCCCGGCCGGGCGGCGGGCGTAGATCTCGGCGGGGAGCGAGACCTCCAGCGCGAGCCGGGTGAGGTTCGTCTTCGAGACGAAACCCGAGACCACCAGCAGCGCCAGCATCACCGCCACCACCATGTAGAGGGCGTTGTTGCCGGTGTTCACCGCCGCGGCGGCGACGAGGAGCGCGAAGAGGAGGTACCAGAGGCCGACGCGGGTGATCCGGATCCCCTCGGGAACCGGGCGGGCGCGGTACCAGGCGCGCAGCCGCCCGCCCACCCCCGCTCGCGCCTGCCGCTCCGGGTCGGCCCAGCGGCCCGCGCCGGGGCTCACGTCAGACCGGCACCGGCACGGCGGTGACGAGCTGCTCGAGCGCGCGCCGGGCGGCGTCGCCGCCGCCACTGCCCCGCCGCAGCACCACGCGATGCCCGAGCACCGGGACCACCAGCCGCTGGATGTCGTCGGGGATCGTGTACTCCCGCCCCTCGCAGAGCGCGAGCGCCTGCGCCGCCCGGCAGAGCCCCTGCGCGGCCCGGGTCGAGACCCCGAGCTGGAACTCCTCGCCCCGCCGGGTCGCTTCGGCGAGGGTGAGGACGTAGTCGACGAGCTTCTCGTCGAGCCGCACCGTGTCGACCCGCGCCATGAGGGCGAGCAGCTCCTCGGGCCCGAAGACCGGCGCGAGGGTGGCGAGCGCCCGCTCCACGCCGCCGGAGAGCAGCAACTCCCGCTCGTCGGCCCGGGGCGGGTAGCCGAGCCGCAGCGACATCTCGAACCGGTCGAGCTGCGATTCCGGCAGGGGGAAGGTGCCGATGTACTCGTTCGGGTTCTGCGTCGCGAGCACGAGGAACGGCTCGGGCAGCGGCAGCCGCTGGCGCTCCACCGAGACCCGCCGCTCGCTCATCGCCTCGAGCAGCGCCGACTGCGTCTTCGGCGTGGCGCGGTTGATCTCGTCGGCGAGCACGACGTTGGCGAAGAGCGGCCCGGGGACGAACTCGAACGCCTCCCGCCGCTGGTGGAAGACCGAGACGCCGATGATGTCGGAGGGGAGCAGGTCGCTCGTGAACTGGATCCGCTGGAACTGCAGGCCGAGCGAGCGGGCCAGCGCCTGCGCGAGCGTGGTCTTCCCCACCCCGGGCACGTCCTCGATGAGCACGTGCCCACGGGCGAGCAGGCAGACGAAGGCGAGCCGGATCGCCTCCGGCTTGCCGCGCACCACCCGCGCCACGTTCTCCTCGAGGCGGTGCACGAGGGCGGTGAGTGCCGCGAGATCGCCGCCGGCGCTCGCCGGACCCGCTCCCGGCGCCGGGTGCGCCGAGCTCAAGGGTTCGCTCCGAACTCCCGGTAGTCGCCCCGCTCGGCGACGGGGATCGGATGGCGGACCTCGACGTGGAAGCCGTCTCCCGGCTGATAGTCGAGATCGGCGACCGTCGCCGTCACCTGCACCTCGACCCCCTTGTCGATCCCGGAGGTGTCGACCCAGAGCCGGCGCCGGGCCTTCTCGGCCCCACCGGATCCGGCGACCGAGAGGTCGAGCGTGAGGCCATCGAGCGAGTCGCGGCCGTCGCGCCGCACGAGGATGTCGAGCAGGATCTCCTGGCGGGCCGGCGTCTCCCCTTCCGCGGGGAGATCGCGCACCACGAAGCCGTTGAGGCGCGCCTCGTACTGCGCGCGGATCCGGGCGACCCGTTCGGGGCCGCGATCGCCGCAGCCGAGGGTGAAGAAGAGGGCGCTGAGACCGAGGAGGGAGAGAGCGGAAAGGAAGGGGTTCCGGCGCGTGTTCATCGGCCGAGATTGTAGCGGAGGATCGCCCAGATCGCCGCGAAGCCGTCGCGCCAGCCGATCTTCTTCCCCTCGGCGTAGGTCCGGCCGTGGTACGAGATCGGGACCTCGTAGATCCGCGCCCGGCGCTGGGCGAAGCGGGCCGTCAGCTCGGGCTCGATCCCGAACCGGTTGGAGCGGAGCGTGAGGCCCGCGAGCAGCTCGCGGCGGAAGACCTTGTAGCAGGTCTCCATGTCCGAGAGGTTGAGATCGGTGAGCATGTTCGAGAGGGTGGTCAGCAGCCGGTTGCCGAGGTAGTGCCAGTAGAAGAGCACCCGGTGCGGGCCGCCGAGGAAGCGCGAGCCGTAGACCACGTCGGCCTCACCGTCGAGGATCGGCTGCAGGAGCCGCGGGTAGTCGCGCGGGTCGTACTCGAGATCGGCGTCCTGGATCAGGATCAGCTCGCCGGTGGCGGCCGCGAACCCGGCCCGCAGCGCCGCCCCCTTCCCCTGGTTCCGCTCCTGCTCGACGAGCCGGAACGCCGGGCTGCCCCGGCCGGCGAGCTCGCGCAGGAGCTCCCGGGTGCCGTCGGTCGAGTGGTCGTCCACGACGACGATCTCCCGCTCCACCCCCGGCGGGAGCGGCGCGGCGGCGACCCGGTCGAGCAGCTCGGCCACCGTGGCCCGCTCGTTGTAGGCCGGCACGACGATCGAGAGAAGCGGCATCGAACTCCTACTCTATCCGCACGCCGCGCCGTCCGGCTCGATTGACACCGGTCTGCCGGTCCCGTAGCCTGAAGCCGGTACCACGACCGCGCGGCCTTTTCCGGCCGCCGCGCCGGTGGGTCTCTGCGAAGTCCGCAGGATCCTCTCCCGACGAGGCCGGAAACGAGGTTCCTTCCATGCTCCATCCTCGTCTGCGTCCCTTCCTGCCGCTCCTCGCGCTCCTCCTCCTCCTCGGCCCCGTCACGGCCGCGCAGGCCACGAGCTTCGTCCCGATGCGCGACTCGGCCCTCGCGGACCAGGCCGAGCTGATCCTGGTCGCCCGGGTGGGCGGCCGGCTGCCCGCGCCGACGGGCACCCTCCGGCCGGTGACCGACTACCTGGTGGAGGTCGAGCGGGTGGTCAAGGGCGAGCTGCTCGAGAGCGTGATCGTGGTGCGCCTCCCCGGCGGCACCGGTGCCGACGGCAACGCCCTGAAGATCTGGGGCGCGCCCGAGCTCGCCGACGGCTCGCGGGTCCTCCTCTTCCTCGCCCGCCACGGCGACGCCTATCGCCCTCTGCACCTGATGCTCGGCGTCTTCCACGAGATCGCCGCCGACTGGCGCTCGGTCGCCTACCGCGATCTCAGCGAGGTGCGCGAGAAGCCGGGCGCCGATCCGGAGGCGGCGGCGGAGCTGCGCCGGGTGCGCGACTTCCGCCGTTTCGCCAACTGGCTCGAAGCGCGGGCCCGGGGCACGATCCTCCCCGCCAACTACTTCATCCGCATCGACCCGGCGCAGATCCAGATCCTCCACGACCGCTACACCCTGATGACCCAGGGCGACATGAACCTGCGCTGGTTCGATTTCGACTCGGGCGGCAGCGTCACGTTCTACGCGCACAAGGATGGTCAGCCCGGTCTCGCGGGCGGCGGCTTCCAGGAGTTCCACCGGGCGCTCGACGTCTGGACCGGCGCGGCCGGGACCCCGATCCGGTACGTCTACGGCGGCACCACGACGTCGTCCGGCGGCCTCGCGACGTACGACTGGACCAACGCCATCCTCTTCGCGGATCCGAACGACGAGATCGAAGGGACGTTCGACTGCGCTGCCGGCGGCACGCTCGCGGTCGGCGGCCCCTGGTACAACACCAACGTCACGGGCACGTTCGACGGCCGTCCGTTCGTCCGGATCCAGGGCGGCGACCTCGTGACCAACGACGGCATCGACTGCTACTTCCAGCGCATTGCCCATCCCGCCGCCGCCGCCGAGGAGCTCTTCGCGCACGAGCTCGGCCACACCCTCGGGATGGGGCATTCGAGCGAGGATCCGAGCGAGCCGAACAGCCTCCTGCGCGACGCGCTGATGTACTACCGGATCCACAGCGACGGCCGCGGCGGCCGCCTGAACGCCGACGACATCGCCGGCATCCGGGCCCTCTACGCCGCCGGCGGCGGCAGCATGCCACCCCCGGACGACTCGCCCACCACCCTCTATCTGCTCAACCACCGGTTCGCGGTGACGCTGACCTGGAAGAACCAGTACAACGGGGTGACCGGAACCGCCAGGGCGGTGCCCAACTCGGATCTCACCGGCTTCTTCTACTTCGACGACCCGCAGAACCTCGAGCTGATGGTCAAGATCCTCGACTTCGGCACCGCCATCAAGGTCTTCTACGGCCAGGTGACGAACCTCCACTTCGAGCTCGTCGTCACCGACCGGCTGACCGGTCGCGTGAAGAAGTACAAGAACACGGCCGGCGACTGCGGCGACATCGACCACGACTTCGCGAAGGCGACCGCCCTCGGCTCGGCCGTCGTCCTCGAAGGGACGGGCGAACCGATCTTCACCCCGAAGTCCGCCTGCCTGCCGGGCCCGAACACGCTCTGCCTCCTCGGCGGACGGTTCCGGGTCGAGGCCGACTGGCGCAACCAGTACAACGGCACCTCGGGCACCGCCCAGGCCGGCAACCTCTCCGACCTCACCGGCTACTTCACCTTCACCGAACCCGCCAACATCGAGATCCTCGCCAAGACCCTCGATTTCACCGACCGCATCCTCTTCCTCTGGGGCTCCCTGAGCAACCTGGAGTACACCCTCCGCCTCACGAACATGGAGACCGGGGTCACCCGGACCTACCACAACCCCCCCGGCAAGTTCTGCGGCGGGCTCGACAACAACGCGTTCTGATATCAGCCCGCTCCGCGCGGGCGGCGGGCGAGCCAGAGGGCGGCGGCGAGGGCCGCGAGGCCGATGGCGGCGGTGGTGTAGCTCCACCGGAGCAGCGGCCAGGAGCGGTAGCGGACCGCGGCGATGTCGAGATCCCAGAGCAGCGGAGCCGCGAGAGCGCGCCAGCGGAGCGCGCCCGGGGCCCGGAGAGCGAACGGCAACTCGGCGGGTGGCAGGTCCGTGCCCACGAGCCTCGCCTGCGCGGCAAGCGGTGACGAGCCCGGCTCCCAGAGCGAGGCCGCGAGGGTCTGCGGGTCGCCGAGCAGTTCCGTCGTCATCTGGCTTTCGACCGACCGCACCACGGTCAGCGCCGAGAGGAGAAGGCCGGCGAGCGTCGTCAGGACGAAAGCCGCGAGCGCGGGCCGCGAACGGCCGGCGCGCTCGGCGAGGAGAGCGAGGCCGAGGCCGAGCAGCGGCAGCACCGGCATCAGGAAGCGGGGGCCCCAGGCGCCGCCGCCGTACCACTGGTAGTAGCGGCCGTAGAGGAGGAGCGAGAGGAGGAACGTGGAGGCCGCGTAGCTCGCCAGCGCCGGGGCCCGGCGGGCGAGGCGCACGAGGCCGGCGAGCGCCACGAACGCGGCGGGCCAGTACCAGAGGAGGCCCCGGCCCGGGGAGAGGAGGAGCCCGCCGATCCCCTCGGCGAGCGGCGTGCCGAAGCTCCGCGCCTCGGCACCGTAGCCGGTCTCCCAGACGCTGCCGAAACGCACCCGGTTCACCCAGGCGACCGCGCCGAGCCAGGCCAGGAAAGGGAGGAACCAGGCGACCAGGGCGGCCAGCACGGGGCGCCACCGCCACCCCGCCCGATGACGGCTCCGGAGGAGCCAGAGGAGCCAGACCACGGCCGGAAGGACGAGCAGGAGGTTCGCCACCTTCGTCGCCACCGCGAGGCCGGCCGCCGCGCCCGAGAGGAGCGCTCCCGGCCAGCCCCGCTCCCCCCGGCTCGCCGCCACCAGGCCGAGCGCGACGAGGAGCAGACAGAGCCCGCTCAGCGGCTCGGTGAGGAAGCCGGCGGCGTAGTGCGCGAGCGGGCTCGCGAGAGCGAGCGCCACCGCGGCGAGCGCCGCCGGCCAGAAAGCGATCCCCACCGCAGTCGCAAGCAGGAAGAAGGCCCCGGCCGCGGCACCGCCCACTACGGCGTTCGTAAGCCCGGCGGCCAGCACCCGCGATCCCGACCGAAGATTCCCCTCCGGATCGCGAACCTCCTCGAGATCGCGCCACGGGGCGCCTCGCCACCCGCCGGCGGCGTACGCCGGCAGCGCCACGACCGAGAGCCCGAGCCCGTACTTGCTGTACCCCCGGCCGTCGTGCCCCCGGATCGCCCGCGCCACATCCCCCTCTTCGAATGGTGAGGTGACGGCCAGCTCGCCACGGGTGGCGATCGCCTCGGTGACCTGGAAGAGCAGCACGTCGTCGCCGTAGACGAGCCAGCCGCGGGAGATCGAGGCGCAGATCAGCCCGCAGCCGAGGGCGAGCAGGAGCGCCGCGAGGCGGCGCCTCTCAGGTCCGGGCTTCACCGTCCGTCATCCGCGGGGTACCGGCTGCCGCGGCCGCCTCGCGCCAGCGCGCCGCGAGGGCGCCGGCGAGGACCCACTCGGGGTCGAGGGAGATGCCGAAGCGATCGCGCACGGCGTGGTGGGCGGCGAGCATGAGAGCGAAGACGTCGGTCGCGGTGGCGCCGCCGAGGTTGACGATCACGTTGGCGTGGCGCGCGCTGATCTCGGCCGCGCCGACTCTCTTCCCCTTCAGGCCGGCCGCTTCGATCAGCCGGCCGGCGTAGTCGCCGGGCGGGTTCTTGAAGACCGAGCCGGCGTTCGGGTGGCCGGTGGGCAGCGCCCCGCGCCGCCGCTGCCGGAGCTCCTCGATCCGCGCCCGGGCGGCGCCGGGCGGGGCCGGGGTGAGCTCGAAATGCGCCCGGGTGACGATCGCCCGTCGCTCCCGGAGATTCGTCCGGCGGTAGCCGGGGGCGAGCGCCGCGTACGGCAGCCGCCGCCGGGTGCCGTCGTGCTCGACGAGCCGCACCGAGACGAGGCTGTCCTTCATCTCGGTGCCGTAGCAGCCGGCGTTCATCGCCACCGCCCCTCCCACCGAGCTCGGGATGCCGGCGAGCGCCTCCAGCCCCATGAGATCGGCCGCCGCGGTGCGCAGCGCCAGCTTCGGCAGCGCCAGCGCCGCCCCGGCCGCGACCCGCGTCCCCCGGATCGCGGCGCGCCGGAACCCCTCCCCGAGCCGCACCACGACCCCCGGGATCCCCTCGTCCGGGATCAGCACGTTCGATCCCCAGCCGAGGAGGAACCAGGGAGCGGCGAGCTCGTGGGTGGTCCGCAGCAGGAAGACGAGATCGGCCTCGGTGCGCGCCTCGACGAGCAGCTCCGCCGGGCCGCCGACCCGCAGGGTGGTGAGCCGGGCGAGCGGCGCCGCCCGTTCCAGGACGAGGCCCGGCCGGCCGGCGAGGCGCGCGGCGAGCGCGGCGGTGGCGGCAGATGCAACCGGCAAAGGGCGTCCTCGCTCTTCGTGAGCCGGTCCCGCGCCGGGACCGGTGCGGTGCCGGGTCGAACGGGTAGTATAGGCCGCGCCCTCGCGCCGGAGACGAGGAGGAGGAACAGAGCCGATGTCGGATCAGAAAGCGGAACGGATCAAGGCGATCGAGGGGGCCCTCACCCAGATCGAACGCCAGTTCGGAAAGGGATCGATCATGCGCCTCGGGCAGCGCGAGGCGCTCGCCATGGAGGTGATCCCGAGCGGGTCGATCGCGGTCGACGCGGCGATCGGCGTCGGCGGCTTCCCGCGCGGCCGGGTGGTGGAGGTCTTCGGCCCCGAGTCGTCGGGCAAGACCACCCTCGCCCTCTCGGTGGTCGGGCAGGCGCAGAAGAAGGGCGGGATCGCCGCCTTCATCGACGCCGAGCACGCCCTCGACGCCGAGTACGCGAAGAAGCTCGGGGTGGACATCGACAACCTCCTCGTCTCGCAGCCGGACCATGGCGAGCAGGCGCTCGAGATCGCCGAGATGCTCGTGCGCTCCAACGGCGTGGACGTCGTGGTCGTCGACTCGGTGGCGGCGCTCGTGCCGCGCGCCGAGCTCGAGGGGGAGATGGGCGACTCCCACGTCGGCCTCCAGGCCCGCCTCATGTCGCAGGCCCTGCGCAAGCTCACCGCGATCGTCGCCAAATCGAAGACCTGTCTGATCTTCATCAACCAGATCCGCGAGAAGATCGGGGTGATGTTCGGCAACCCGGAGACCACCACGGGCGGCCGGGCGCTGAAGTTCTACTCCTCGGTGCGAGTCGACATCCGGCGGGTGGCGGCGCTCAAGGACGGCGACACCTTCACCGGCAGCCGGGTGAAGGTCAAGATCGTCAAGAACAAGGTGGCCGCCCCGTTCCGGCAGGCGGAGTTCGACCTCGACTACGGCGAGGGGATCTCCCGCACCGGCGAGATCCTCGACCTCGGCCTCGACCACAAGCTCGTCTCGAAGAGCGGCGCCTGGTTCAACTGCGGCGAGATCCGTCTCGGGCAGGGGCGGGAGAACGCCAAGCAGTTTCTCCGCGACAACCCGGAGCTGGCCGACGAGCTGGAGGGGAAGATCCGCGCCGCTCTCGGCCTGCCGGCCGCGCCCGCGGAAGCCGCGGCCGCGAAATGAGCACGCACGACCTCGGGACGGCGGGCTCCGCACGCCGGCGGGCGGCGGGGCTCGCCGCGGCCCTCCTCCTGGCGCTCTCGCTGCCGCTCGCGGCCGGCGCCGGGGAGCGCGGGCCGCTCTCCGTGCGCCAGGCGGCGCCGGCGATCGCCGGCCAGTCGCTCCGGCTCCACGTCGCGCCGATCCAGGCCGGCGCCCACTCCCGGTATCAGTTCATGGTCTTCGGCGGCGGCGAGCTGCTCGGCAAGGCCAGCCTGCCGGCGCGGGGCGGCACGCTCCGGGTGCCGACGCGGGGGCTCGCGGCGGGATGGCACCGGCTCACCGTGCGCAGCGCCACCCTCGCCACCGAGGTGGACGTCCGGCTGCTGCCCGGCGCCACCCTCCCGGTCGCGGCGACGCTGCTCCTCCTGCTGATCTTCGCGCTCTCCCGCACCGCCGGCAGCGCGGCGGTCGACGAGAGCCATTCGGAAACAGGCAACGGCCCGAGCTGACGCGGCGCCCGCGGCTCGGATCCGGCGCCGCGCGGCTACTCCTTCTGGGCCCCCCAGAGGCGGCGCCACCAGGGCGACCCCTCCTCCGGGGCGGCGGGAGCCCCGGCCGCCACGGACGCTGGCGGCGCCTCGCCGAGCGTGCTGACCGGCGCCGGCAGCAGCGCCAGGCTCCCCTTGCGGAGCTGGAGCGCGAGCAGCTCCATCCGCTTGCCGCGCTCGGCGGGCTCGGCGGCGAGAAGCGTCCGCAGCGGTGTCTCGCCGTCGATCGAGTCGTAGAACGCCGCCACCCGCGCCGGCATCCGCTGGCTCTCCTCCGGCGGCAGCTCCCGCACCCAGACGGGGTGGAAGCTCTCGAGCAGATCGAGCGGGAAGGCGAGCTGGCTGCGGAAGAAGAGGACCTCCTCCTCGGCCGCCTGCTCGACGAGCAGATCCGCGAGGTGGATCTCGCGGCTCGACGCCGCCGGATCCTCCCCCACTCCCTTGACGTCGAGGATCTCGCGGACGGCGAGCCCGAGGGTGCCGGCGAGGAACCGGAAGTAGGAGCCCCGGACCAGCCCGTAGAGCTCGGCGATCGAGATCTGATCGCGCATCGCCCGCACGATCCGGGCCTCGAGCGGCCCGAGCCCCTCGCCCGGGAACCCCCGGCCCGGGCCGACCTCCACGTTGTCGTGGACGAAGACCCGCCGGATCCGGCTGTACTCGTCACGCCAGCGCGCCCCCTCCATCCCCAGCGCCACCGAGGAGAGCGGCTCGGGGAGCAGCTCCTCGCGGGGCGGCAGGTCGGCCTCGAAATAGAAGACGCCGTGCTGCCAGAGGAAGATGTCGCAGACCAGCTCCTGGATCTGTCGGCGCAGGGCCGCGAGCATCGGCTCGGGCTCGAGCAGCCCGAGCTCGCCGAGCACGACCCCGAGCCGCTTCCCCTCCTTCTGGCAGACGGTGAGCGCCCGCACCAGCGAGACCTCGTCGATCAGCCCGTGGACGAGCAGGTGCTGCCCGAAGAACTCGGCCGCCGAGCTCGAGTAGCAGGAGACGACCTCGCCGTTTTCGAAGTAGATCCGCTTCTCGCGGTTGGTGCGCCGGACCACGAGCGCGCCGGTGCGCTGCTCGTGCTGCGCCCACTGCAGGATGTCGCCGATCGGGAAGGCGCTGAGACGGCCGGAGAACTCCATGACGGGATGGATGTTATGGGCGTCGAGGCACAGGTGACAACCACCGGCACGCTCTCTATGCTTCCGGCATGCATCGTCGCGCACCCTCTCCGGCGCTCCGGATCGCGCTCCTCAGCGGCCTCCTCCTCCTGCCGGCGGCGCGTGGCGCGGAGTACCCCTGTCTGCCCGGGGCGGGGCTCCGGGTCGACGCCCCGCTCTCGCTGCTCGGCGCCGTCCGGGGCGAGCCCGCGCTCGTCCCCGAAGCCGAGCTGCCGGTCGCCTGGGAGGAGGATCTCGGCGGGGCCGCCTCCCCGGCCGTGGCGCAGGTGGTCGCCGCCGCCGGCCTCTCCCCCTGGGTCTCGCTCGTCTTCCGCACCCCGGCGCCGCTCCTCGACCACCTCACGGAGCTCCAGCATGAGCTCGCGGCGAGCGCGGAGATCGCCCGCCAGGGGAGCGGCCGGGAGCGCTTCCAGCTCCTCTGGCGGCCGCCGGGAGAGGAGGAGCCCGATCCGGCCGAGTACGCCTTCCTGCTCAAGCGGGCCTCGGTGGCGCTCACCGGCGCCCGGCCCGGCGCCTGGGTGGTCACCGCGCCGCTGCCCGCCCGGAGCGACTGGCTGCGGGCGTTCTACGCGGAAGAGGTCGCCGGCTATCTCGAGGTCATCGCCCTCGCGCCGGACGACGACGCGGCGCTCGCCGCGGCGATCGCTCTCCTCGCCGAGCTCGACCCCGGCCGCACGCTCGTCCTCGACGGGCCGCCGCTCGGCGCCGAGCCGGCGACGGCGCTCCTCGAGGCCGCCCGCCAGGCGAGCCGCGGCTTCCACCTCGTCCTCTTCCGGACTCCGGAAGCGACCCCGGAGCGGCTCGCGCCGCTGCGGGTCCTCGCCAACGAGAGCCACGGCGATCTCTCCCCCGATCCGCATTCGGCGCCCGCGGGCGCTCCCGGCTGGGCGTTCGTGCGCGGCGAGGATCTCGGCCTGCGGGTGGTCGTCGCCAACCCGGAGGGGCGCGACGAGCTCGCCCTCGCCTTCCCCGACCCGCAGCTGCGCGAGCCGGTGCGGATCGATCTCGCCACGGGGGAGAGCCGGCCGGTCGCCGCCCTCCAGGTCGCCCCCGACGGGCTCCGCTTCCGGGTGCCCGATCCGGGGCCGGCGGTCCTCCTCCGCCTCTCCCGGCTCACCGCGGCCGAGCTCGAAGGGATCGACGAGGAGGTGACGGTCGCGAGCGAACGGACGCCCCCCGTCGCCGAGATCCTCCGCCGCCTCCAGGCCGCCGAGGACGATCAGGCGCGCCGCCTCCGGCACTTCCAGGCGCTCAACGCCACCACCCTGCGCTTCCAGGCGCCGTCGGGCGCCGGCAGCATCGACGCCACCTTCGAGGGGGAGTACTTCTCCCGCGAGGGCGGGAGCACCGACTGGGCGTGGCAGACCCTCTACATCAACGGCGTGCGGTGGCGCGCGAGGACGCTGCCGGAGATCCCGATCGTGCAGCCGGAGCGCGCGGCCGCGATGCCGCTCGAGATCCGCTTCACCCAGGAGTACCGGTACCGGCTGCGCGGCACCGACCGGGTCGCGGGGCGCGACTGCTGGGTCGTCGACTTCGAGCCGGCGGCCGCCGTCGAGGCCGGGCGCACCCTCTACCGGGGAACGGTCTGGATCGACCGGGAGACCCACCACCGGGTGCGCAGCCGGGCGCTCCAGCTCGGCCTGACCGGGGAGGTCATCGGCAACGAGGAGACGCTCGACTACACCCCGCTCGACGCCACCGGCGAGCCCACGGCCTGGACGCGGGAGGCGTTCTACCTGCCGCTGCGGGCCCGGGCGCAGCAGATCCTCTCGGTGCTCAACACGGCGATCGTCGTCGAGCGGGAGAGCGTGCTCTCGGCGGTGGTGCTCAACGGCCCCGACTTCGACGCCCGGCGCGAGGCGCTCCTCGCCTCGGAGACGACGATGGTCCGCGAGACGGAGCAGGGGCTGCGCTACCTCGAGGAAGACCCCGAGCAGCCGGGGCAGCGGCGGGTGCGCGACGGCTTCGACACCTCGAAGCTCTTCGCCGCCGGCGGCCTCTTCTGGGATGGCGCCCTCGACTACCCCGTGCCGCTCGCCGGCGTCAACTACTTCGATCTCGACTTCCGCGGCGGCGGGCGCCAGCTCAACGCCCTCTTCGGCGGCGTGCTCGGCTCGGTCGCCTACGCCGACCCCCGCCTCTTCGGCTCCGACTTCGACCTCGGCGCGAACTTCTTCGGCATCGCCATCCCCCTCGGGGATACGGTCTATCGCGACGGCAAGGAGGTCCCGGACGAAGAGGTCCGGGCGCTGCCCGCCCGGCTCTCGTTCCACCTCGGCTATCCGCTCGGCGGCTACGGCAAGCTCCGGGCGACCTACGCGCTCGGCTACTTCAACTTCCAGCGGGCCGACGACACCGCCCCCGGCTTCCGCCTCCCTTCCGACCATTTCGTCCACACCTACGGGCTCGACCTGCAGCTGAGCCGCTCCGGCTACCGGCTCCGCCTCGCGGGCAACCAGCACCGGCGCTCGCGCTGGGAGCCGTGGGGACCGGCGGAGAACCCCGACTACGACGCGCGCGACCGGACGTACGAGACCTGGTCGGCCGCGGCGAGCAAGAACTGGTACTTCTCGAAGTTCCGGAAGCTGGGCGCCGAGGTGGAGTATCTCGGCGGCTCCCGGCTCGACCGGTTCAGCAAGTACGGCTTCGGCATCTTCGGCGACAGCCGGGTCCACGGCTACCAGATCGGCAAGATCCGGGCCGAGGAGGCGGTCGCCACGCACCTCTCCTACGGTTTCGAGATCGGTCAGCTCCTCCGCCTCGACGCGGTCGGCGACGTCGCCTGGGCCACCGATCGCGCGAGCGGGCTCCACCGCGAGACGCTCGCCGGCGTGGGGGTGGCGGGGACCTTCATCGGACCGTGGGAGACGATCGTCAACCTCGACGTCGGGGTTCCGGTCGCCGGCCCCGACAGCGGCCTGACGGTCTACATCGTCTTCCTCAAGCTCTTCCACTGACCGCCGGGGGCACGCCGCCCGGCCGCGGAGGCACCGTGCACGACGACGATCCCGACGACCTGCCCGAAGCGGAGCGCATCGTCGTCCTCGAGCTCGGCGACGTCGTCGACCTCCACGGCTTCCGCCCCGGCGACGTGCGGGAGGTCGTGCTCGCCGCCCTCGACGCGGCGGCCGCGGCGGGCCGGCGGGAGCTGCGCCTGATCCACGGTCGCGGGATCGGCGTCCAGCGCGAGAGCATCCGGGCGCTGCTCGCCCGCGACCCGCGCGTTCTGACCTTCCACGACGCCCCGGCGACGGCCGGCGGCTGGGGGGCGACATGCGTCGTACTGCGCTGAGCGAACCGGCGGCCGGCATCCCCGCGCCGGCGCCCGCGGCGGGCGAGCGCGGCCGGTTCTGGCGGCGGCTGCGCACCCGTTTCGGCCCGCGCCGGGCCGAGATCGTCTACAGCGCCCGCTACACCTTCCGTTTCACCGGCGGCCTGCACGATCCCCTCCGTGGCGAGCGGGTGCTCGCCTTCCTCTGCCAGGAGGGCCTGCTGCATCCGTCCCTGCTGCTCGTGCCCGACCCCGTCTCCTGGGAGACGCTCCGGTCGGCGCACAGCGACCCCTACCTCGAATCGCTCCATGCTCCGGGGGCGCTCGCGCGGGTCTTCGGCCTGCCCCTGAGCGACGACGAGACCGACCAGCTCATCTCCGCCCAGCGGACGATGGCCGGCGGCAGCATCCTCGCCGCCGAGCGCGCGCTCGCCAGCCGCGGCGTCGCCTGCAACCTCGGCGGCGGCCTCCACCACGCGCATTTCGATCGCGGCCAGGGGTTCTGCATCTTCAACGACATCGCCCTCGCGGTGCGCCGGCTGCGCCGCCGCGGCTTCACCGGCCGGGTCCTCGTCGTCGATCTCGACCTCCACGACGGCGACGGCACCCGTGCCCTCTTCGCCCACGATCCGACCGTCCACACCTTCTCGATCCACAACGGTTCCTGGGGGCACGACGAGGCGGTGGCCACCACGAGCGTGACGCTCGCGGGCGAGGTCGACGACACCACCCTGCTCGCGGCGCTCGAACGGGAGCTGCCGCCGCTCTTCACCACCTTCCGTCCGGACTTCGTGATCTACCTCGCGGGCTGCGATCCGGCGGCCGACGACCGGCTGGGCAACTGGAAGCTCACCGCCGACGGGCTCTTCGCGCGCGACCGGCTGGTGTTCGCCCTCGCCCGCCACCGCCGCCGGCCGCTGCCGCTGCTCGTGCTCTTCGCCGGCGGCTACGGCGACGGCGCCTGGCGCTACTCGGCCCGGTTCCTCGCCTGGATCCTCTCCGGCGGCCGCCGCTTCGAGCCGCCGACCACCGAGACGATCACCCTCGACCGCTTCCGCCGCCTCGCACGCACGCTCGAACGGGGCGAGCTCGGCGCCCCGCAGGAGGACGACTGGAGCCTCTCGCTCGAGGATCTGGGCGTGGCGCTCGGCACCCCGCGGCGGGAGCAGCGGTTCCTCGGCTTCTACACCCGGCAGGGGATCGAGCTCGCGCTCGAGCGGTTCGGCTTCCTCGCCCGGCTCCGGCAGCTCGGCTTCCGGCCGGTGCTCAGCCTCGACCTCGGGGACGCCGGCGGCCAGACGCTGCGGATCCATGGCGATCCCGGCCGCCGGGAGCTGCTCGTCGAGCTGCGGGTGCGGCGCGACCGCCGGACGATGCCGGGGGCCGAGCTGCTCTGGATCGAATGGCTGCTGCTCCAGAACCCGCGCCTCGGCTTCCTCGCCGGACGGGAGCCGCTGCCGGGCCAGAAGGCGCCGGGCCTCGGCATGCTGCGCGAGGTGATCTCGATGCTCATCCTGATCTGCGACCGGCTGGGGCTCGACGGCATCGCCTTCGTCCCGTCCCACTTCCATCTCGCCGTGCAGGCGCACGGGCCGTTGCGCTTCGCCGAGCCGCTCGCCGAGGCGCGCTACCGGGCGCTGGTCGCCACCCTCCGCTCGCTGCCGCTCGGGGCCGCGAGCCGGGCGGTCGACGCGGGACGGATCCGCGACCTCGCCACCGGCGAGCCGCTCCGCTGGGAGCGCGCGCCGATGGTGCTGCCGGTCACCGACGCCCTGAAGGCGCGCCTCTCGGGCGAGGCGTTCCGCAGCGAGGTGGAACGCCTCGCCGCCACTCTCCGCTACGAGCTCGTCGACGCTCCGGTGGCGGCGGGAGAGGGCGCGGGCAGGCAGGAGCCGGTCGTCTCCCAGCCGGCGGGCGGCGGGCCGGGCAGCCGGTAGACCGGCAGCAGGTCGCGCTCCCGGTCGTAGTACGGGGTCCGCTGGTACCACCAGAGGTAGCGCCGTTCGCGGCTCGCCGCGAACTCGGGATTGCGCAGCGCCTCCTCCCACGCCGCGGCGACCGCCGGGTCGCCGAGCAGCCGCTGAGCCTCGTCTTCGAGCGTCGCCCCGCCGATCCACTCCTTCTGCTCGAAGAGACGGGAGAGGAGCCCCCAGCGCAGGAGGGAGTCCGGAGCGTCGGGCTCGAAGAGCTGGACCGCGACCTCGAAATCGGGCTGGTCGGCGGGAATCCAGAGCGCTCCGGCCGGCAGGCGGAAGCGGCCGCGCTCGACGGTCGCCACGGCCTCCACCCGCGTGAGCCCCTGGAAGGTCCGTTCGGCGAAGCGGGGGGCGCCGAGCCGGTACCGTTCGAGGTCGATCTCGACCGGCTCGGTGAGCCGCCGGCAGCGGAGGCCGTGGGCGGCCACCCGGGCCTCGATCTCCGGCCAGCCCGGCATCACCAGATAGCCGCGCGGGCGCGGCACCGTGCGCGCGCTCTCGTGGCTGCGGTACCAGGGCACCTCCAGCTCGCGCACCTCGCCGCGGCGGTAGCGCATGACCTGCTGGCCGGTGACGAGCGAGGGCTCGAAATACCAGTCGTAGACGGGGAAGCGGATCGTCTCCGCGGCCGTGCCGGCCCGGTACTCGACCGCGAGCTCGGAGGGCTCCGCCGTCGGGCGGCCGGCCGCCACCTCCCGCGCCTCGGCGGCCCGGATCGCGCCGACCAGGCCATCGCCATGGGCTCCGACCTCGGCGAACAGCGCCGCCAGGAACTCCTCGGCCGCCCGCACCCGCCGCTCGTACGGCTTGTGCGAGTGCATCTCGACGAGCACCGTCGGCCGCTGGCGGAGCGGGAAGTAGCCGCTCGAATAGCGCGGCTCGCCGACCCAGGAGGAGAAGCCCTGCGCCGGATCGTACGGGTTGCGCAGGTCGACGTACGGGCCGTTCGGATGGCCAGCCGCCGCCGTCCGGGCGAGCGCGCCCGCCAGCCGCGGCCGCAGCCAGGCGTCGACCTCCGGTGCGAGCTGCGGCGCCTCCGAGGCGCTCCAGGTGAGCACCCAGTCGTGGTCGCAGCCGTCGGTCACGTGCATGTCCACGATCAGGTGCGGGCGCCAGGCGTTGACGAGCGCGAGCAGCGCCCGGGTCTCGGGCGCGGTCGCCTTGAGGAAGTCGCGGTTCAGGTCGGTGCCGTCGGCGGTCGTGCGGAAGCCCATCCCCGCGCGCGGGCCGTCCTGGCTCGGCCGGTTCCAGGGCGAGACGCGTTCGTGGCCGTCGACGTTGTAGACCGGCACGACGAGGAGAGTCAGGCCGGCGAAGAGATCCGGACGGCGGCCGAGCGCCGCGTCGCGCAGCAGCGCGAGGGTGGCGTCCTTGCCGTCGATCTCGCCGGCGTGGATCCCGTTGAGCACCAGCACCACCGGCCGGCCGGTGGCCGCGGCCGCCGCCGGCGTGAACGCGCCGTCGGGCGAGACGATCGCCACCGTCATCGTCCGCCCGGCGCCGGAGAGACCGAACGGCTCGATCCGCAGCATGGGCAGCCGCCCGGCGAGCCGGTCGAGATACGCCCCGGTCTCGGCGAGCGACGGCGTCGCGTCGAAACCGGCCCGCTCGGCGGGGGTGAGCCAGGCCTCCTCGACGGGAGGCGGCGCTGCGCGGCCCGGAGCGTTACCGGCCAGCAGCAGGATTGCGGCGAGAAGCGGCGGGAATCGCATCGTACCTCCTCGGGAGATCTGCTCCGGGATTCAGACGGGCGGGCGGAGGCGACCGCGCCTCCGCCCGCTCGACTCCGCTCCGGCGCTCCTCACCGCCCTGCCTCCAGCCGTACCTGCGGCCGGATGGCGGCGACCGCCTCCGCCTCTCCCCCCTCCGCCGCGAGATCGAGAGGCCGGGGCGCGGCGGCAAACCGGGAGAAGAAGGCGACGGTTTCTACCGCCGGCGCCTCGGCTCCGAGCCACCAGACCGTGCGGAGCCGGAGGCTGCGGCGCAGCCGCCGGGCGGGGTCGCGGCCGCCGGCGATCTGCGGGAGCACCGTGGCGAGCCGGTCGAGCACCGCCGCCGGCTCGGCCAGATGGGTGGGGCGGCTCCAGAGGAGCGTGGCAGCCAGCGCTCCGGGATCCGGCTCGAGAACGAGCGCCGCCTCGCGTTGCAGCGTCCAGAGGACCAGCGCGCGATCGTCCGCCTCGCCGGTTCCCCGTCCGCGCAGCAGGACGGGCCGGCTCTCGCGCCGGTGACGGGCGGCGGCTTCGGGCCGGGTGACGGAGCCCCCGGCAGGCCGGCCGCCGGCGAGGGGGCAGCGTTCCTCCGGGCCATCCTCGCGGCGTCGCAGCAGCAGGAAGCCGGCGCGCTCGGGGCGCGGGCCGCCCGCGCACTCGAGTCGGAAGGGGGTCTTGTCCGCCATCCCCCAGCAGGGCGCGAAGCCGGCGCCGGCGGCGGCGAGCCAGGCGAGCAGCGCCCCGGGCGTCGCGGCCGGGGAGAGGTGCACCACGGAGCCCGGCGGGAGATCGGCTGCCCGCAGGCCCGCGGCGACGGCCGCGACCGTCGCCGCCGCTTGCGCCCAGGACCACCAGCGCCAGTCGTAACCGTCGGGCGCGAAGAGCCAGGGCTGGGCCGGACTCTCCTCGGCCCGCTGCGCGAGCAGGGCGAGCGCCCGGGCGCCGCTCTCCGCCGCCGTCATCGCCGTGCCGCTCAGCCGGCCGCCTGGCGCAGCGCCGCGGCCACCTTCTCTTCGATCAGGCCGCGCATCATCGAGGCGGGAAGGCTCAGCTCGGCGCGCCCGATCAGCTTGCCGTCGGCGAGGTGGACCGTGCCGACGGCTCCGGGACCGGAGAGGTGGAGGACATCCTCCTGCCAGCGGCGCACGAAGAGACCACCGGGGAGGTGCCGCGCCATCGCCTCTTCGAGCGCGGCCCGCAGCTCGGGCAGCGGCCGCGCGGTGGGGATCTCGAAGACCAGATCGCTCATGGCGGGGAAGCTAGCACAGCGTCCCCCGCGGCACGCTTCCTGCTACAGTCTTTCGAGATGCTCCGGCGCGCCACTTCCGCCACCCTCCTCTTCCTCCTCCTCGGCGGCCCCGCGCTGGCCGTCGAGCCCCGGCCGGCCGTGGCCGACGAAGAGCTCTTCTTCAAGAGCCTCGAGGCCGCCGCGAAGGCGGTCGAGCAGTTCGGCGCCCCCCGGGACGAGGCCACGCTGGCGCGGATCAACGCGATCGGCTACCGCATCGCCCGCCATTCCGGCTTCGACAAGTACCCGTTCAGCTTCTACCTGATCGACCTGCCCGAGCCGAATGCCTTCGCGCTCCCCGGAGGTCAGATCTTCGTCACCCGCGGCATGCTCGACGTCGGGCTCTCCGACGACGCGCTCGCCGCGCTCCTCGGCCACGAGATCGGGCACGTGGTCCATCAGCACGGGGTGCGGATGCAGCGGCGGGCGACCCTGCTGAACGTCCTCAGCCAGGCGGTGATGATCGGGGTGATGCTGCAGACGCACCGCACCGGCCCCAGCTACTCGCCGGTGCCGGACCCGTACGGCATCGAGCGCCAGGACCGGGGGGGCGACCTCGTCCAGGGAGCGTTCGCCGCCGGCATGATCGTGAGCGAGCTGCTCCTGCGCAGCTACAGCCGCGAGTTCGAGGACGAGGCGGACGAGGAGGGGCAGCGCCTGGCCGCCGCGGCCGGCTTCGCTCCGGACGGCGCGGCCCGGCTCATGGCGCAGCTCGGCAGCCGGCTGCCCCAGTCCCGCGAGTACGGCTACTGGCGGACCCATCCGTTCTTCGACGACCGGCTGCGCTCGGCCGAGGCCCGCGGCACCGAGCTGCGCCGTCTCGAACCGCGTCCGGACGACGAGTTCCGGCAGCGCACCCAGGCCCGCCTCCTCGCCCTCGCCGCCTCGCCGAAGGCCGGTGCGGAGACCCGGGAGCTGATCGCGCAGGCGGCGCTCTCCGCCTGGCCGGTCGGCACCGAGGCCGAGGGGCTGCGCCGGACGAAGCTGCACGCCCAGCGCGACGCGGAGCTCGGCAAGGCCCCGCTCGCCCGCCGTTACGGCGAGGTCGTGGCTGCCTACGCCACGCAGCTCGCGCTGGTCGGCGCGCTCACGCCCGACTCCCCCTTCCTCGGCGAGCTCGCACGGGAGAAGGCGGCGCTCGAACGGGAGGCCGCCGGGATCTACCCGCAGGCGCTCGCGGTCTGGCAGAGCGGGGTCTACGAGACGCCGTTCCTCGAAACCTTCCTCGTCAACTATCCGGAAGCCGAGATCGCTCCGGAGGTCGCGCTCGTCCTCGGCGAGTCGTACAGCCGGCTCGGGCGGCAGACCGAGGCGGTCGAGAAGCTCCTCCGGGTCCGCGAGCTCGCCCCCGAAGGCCCGCTCGCGGCGCGGGCGCACCAGCTGCTCGCCGGGCTCGTGCCGCGGCTCGACCGGCTGGCCGCGCTCGGCGAGCTCACCGACGAGCGGGTCGAACCGGAGCTGCGCGAGGCCGCCGGGCGGCGGCTCGCCGAGCTCGCGGGCAGCTACGCCGACATCGCCGACGGCGCCGAATACCTCCGCCGCTTCCCGATGGGCGCCGAGGAGGAGAAGGTGCGCGCCCGCCTCGACCGGCTGGCGATGGACCTCTACGGCGAGGTCGTGCTCTACCAGGGGATCGGCGACAGCGTCCGCGCCCTCGACCGGATCCACCGGATCCTCACCCACGCTCCCGCCTCGCCGGCCGCCGACCGGCTGCGGGAGAAGATCGTCGTCGACAGCTGAGGCCGGCGCTCAGCCGCCGGCCGGTTCGTACGGGTCGGTCAGCTCCTCGCGCTGCCGGCCGCGCCGGGCCCGCTCGGCGAGGTCTTCGATCTCGTCGAGCGCAAGCTGCAGGAAGTCGCGAGTCGAAAGCAGCCCCACCGGGCGCCCTTCGCCATCGACCACCGGCAGGTGCCGGACGTCGCGCTCCCGCACCAGCCGCGCGCAGTCGGCGAGCGGCGTCGTGGCGGTCACCGTGACCGGCTGCGGCGTCGCCACGCTGCCGATCGGGGTGGCGGCGGGATCGAGGCCGGCGCCGACGACCCGCCGCAGGAGGTCGCGCTCGGAGAAGATCGCGACGAGGCGCCCTGCCTCCGTCACGAGGAGCGCCCCGAGGTTCAGCTCGGCCATCCGGCGCACCGCGAGCGCGACCGGCTCGCCGGGATCGGCGGTGAGGAGCCGCCGTCGCATCAGGGACCCTGCCGTTGCCATCACCCCTCCCCTGCCGACCTCTCCGGAGCGTCAGCCGCCGATGCCGTACCGTTCCCGCACGATCCGCCAGTGGTGGAGCGCGTGGCCGGCCGTGATCCAGGCGAGCGCCCGCACCGAGACCGGCTTCCCGTTCGCCTCGCCGTGCCGCTCCCAGGCGGCGGCGGCGAGCGACGCGAAGAGCGCGACCGTCGCCGCCCGCACCGCGGCGAGCTCGGCGGCGAGATCGGCGGGCTCGCGCTCGTCGTGGCCGGCCACGGCGGCGAAGAGGTTCTCGTCGAAACCCGCGACCGGGGTCGCGTCTCCCCGCGCGAAACGGAGCGCGCGGTAGGTGAAGACCCGCTCGGTGTCGGCGACGTGGCCGATCACCTCGGCGACGCTCCACTTCTCCGGGGCGTACCGGTGGCGGGCGGCGGCGTGATCGAGGGTGGCGAGCCACGCGGCACTCGCCTCCCCCTCCGCGCGCAGGTGCGCGACGATGTCGCCGTCGGGAACGGCGGCGACGTACGGGGCGTAGCAGGAAGGGAACTCGCTGGCGGCCGGCCGGATCTCGCGGTGTCTCGTCACGCTGGCTCCGGGCCTCCCGGCCTCGAACGGAGCTGAGGACCGCTCCGGGTGGCGAACGGCTGGACGGCGGTGATGGTGCCCAGGGCCGGAATCGAACCAGCGACACCGGCATTTTCAGTGCCGTGCTCTACCAACTGAGCTACCTGGGCCCGCCAGCCCCACGGCCGGGACTCCGGCCGCGGTCGCGGCCGGCAAACGATACTCGACCCCCCGACCGGCGTCAACGGCGCCGCGGCCCGCTCGCCACCGGACGCCCCGGCCGTTCGCTAGAATGCGCCCCGTGCGCGGCCGACCCCTCTCTCCCCGCTCCGGCCGCCCGGCGCGGCTCCTCGCGATCCTCTTCCTCGTCACCTGTTCCCTGACGCTGCCCGCTCCCGGCACGGCCTGGAGC
>JAAYLR010000225.1 GCA_012521815.1 Acidobacteriota bacterium | reverse complement strand
CTACCGGAGCCTCGGCTTCCGGGAGACCGGCCAGCGGCTTGGCTACTACCCTTCCGGAGAGACCGCGCTCCTCTTCACCCGTGAGAGCCGGACCGCGAGGTGATGGAGAATCAGGCGCTGCCCGATACCGCGAGCAGCCGACGGAGGAGACGATGACTCGATCGGACGACAGCTGCACCCTGCCCGCCGCGGGCGAGGCCCTCCGCACCGGACCGCCCACCCTGCTCGACCCGGCCGCCTGCGAGGCACTCCTCGCCCGGGCCGAGATCGTGCGCGAGGAGGAGACGATGCTCGCCGGTCCGATCCGGGTGCTCGCCGTCGACGGCGGGATCCAGGTCCTGGAAGAAGCGCCCGACGGCCGCCGCCTCCTGCGCGACTACCCCGACCGGGCGGCTGCCGACGCCTTCGTCGACCGCCGTCTCGAAACCTACGACCGGATGTGGGACGGCTGCGGCTGCAAGATCGACTACGACGAGCCCTGAGCGTTTCCTCGGAGCCGGGGCGGGTTCGAGCGGGGCCGGCCTACTGCCAGTTCGACACCTTGTAGAGGTTGGACTCCACCACCAGATAGCTGTATGCGTAGGTGCGGCCGTCGCGGCTGAGGCAGAGCGGCGTCACGAGCTTGCTTCCCGCTCCCCCCTGCGCCCGGAGCCGGAGCCACGGCTCGCGGCTGCCATCGCGGAGATCGAGGCGGATGACGTCGAGCGGCAGCGGTCCCTCCGGCACGACGTAGAGATGGTTCCCGTCCCGATCCCACTGGAACACCCGTTCCCCGGGAAGGAGTCCGGGGATCTCTCGCCCCTCGTCGGCCGGGCCGGTATAGATCTTCGGGATCCCTTCGGGCCGGGCGGAGACGAAGGACCGGCCGTCTGGAGCGGAGACGAACCCCTCATGGACTCCCACCGGGGAGAGGGGAACGGCGGCTCCACCGGCGAGAGGCTGGCTGAAGAGGCGCATCCCGTCACCCTCCAAGCTTCCCCGCAGGATCAGTGCGTCGCCGGCGGGCGAGAACGCGAGGACGAAGTGCAGACGGACCTCGGTTCTGAGGATCTGCGGCCGGCCGGTCCCCGTCGGAACCAGCGCGATGGCGTAGTACGCATCCTCCAGCGGCTCCACCGCGGCCAGGCTGCCGTCCTCCGAAAGACAGTACGGGCCGCGGTAGCCGGGCAGCTGCACGGCCGGCGAGCCGTCGGTGCGGCGCAGGTAGGTGGCGTCACCCCGGGAGCCGGGTTCGAGGTCGCGGTCGAGCAGGAGCACCTGGCTGCCGTCGGCGGCGAGGCCGTAGACCACGCTCTGATCCAGCCAGGCCAGATCGCGCTCCTCTGTGTCCAGCCTCCCGAACCTGAGGGCCCAGCGCTCGAGGTTCTGGGCGACGAGCAGCTCGTTCTTCGAACTGAGATCGAAGGGGATCGGGCTCTGCGGCGCCTCGAAAAGCGGCCGGCTGTTGCCTCGCAGATCGGTTCTGTGGAGCGTCTTGGCGCTGTAGCTCGGTCCCCCGTAGTAGACGATGCCATCCGAGGCAGGGCTCCACTGCGGACCGTAGAGGGTCGCCAGACCGGAGATCAGCAGGCGCGAACCCCTTTCGCCGACCACCCAGAGCTCACGTTCATTGGCCTCGTTGCGCCGGCAGAAGCAGAGGCGCCGCCCATCCGCCGAGAGCCGAAGATCCCACAGGTCGGTCCCTGATTCGTAGCGAACGTTGCCGAGCGGGCACTCGACGCGGTAGACGCGCCTGCCGTCTTCCCGCGCGACGGTGATCGCGCAGAGCTCCTTGCCGTCCGGCGTCCAGTCGGCGCTCAGCACGTTGTCCAGGAGCGCACGGGAGGTACCGTCGGGGAAGACCCGGATCAGCTTGCCCGAGTGCTGCCACCCCCCCGACAGCAGACGAGGATGCTGGATGGCGGCGATCTCGCCGGCGCTCGAAACCGCCCGGATCAGCGCGTCTTCGACATCGACGAGCTGGGGTCCCGACTCCCGCGAGACCCAGAGCTGATGCTGGCCGTTCGCCGCGAGCGTGGAGTAGGCGAAGCCGCGGCCGTCAGGAAGGAAGCGAGCCGCGGGGATCTCGGCATCGACGAAACTGAGCCGTTCGAAGCGCGGCAGCGGCCGCTCGCGTGACAACAGCTTCCCGGCGACGAGCGCGCCGGTCACCAGCAGCGCGATGCCGGCGCCGATGGCCGCCACTCTCCACCGGCGCACCGATCGTTCCTGGCGCCGGCGCGGAAGCTCCGCCGACTCGCTCGCCGGCAGCAGGCTCTCGAGCGAGAAGGCCAGGTCCAGCGCGCTCTGGAAGCGCAGCTCCGGCTCTTTCTCCAGGCACCGTTTCAGGATGCGAAGCAGATCGCGACTGATGGCGCTCTCGGCGAGGGCAGGCGCCGACGGCTCGTCGCGCAGGATCGCGGCCATCGTCTCGGCACCGGTCACTCCCAGGAACGGACGCTCTCCGGCCAGCATCTCGAAGAGGACGATGCCGAGCGAGAAGAGGTCGCTGCGGGCATCCGGGAGCTCTCCCCGCACCTGCTCCGGGCTCAGGTAGGCAGCCGTACCCACGATCATTCCGGCCGCCGTCTGGAGCTGCTCCGCTCCGCCACCGGCCTCGCCCTCCGGGGACATGACCTTGGCGAGACCGAAATCGAGGATCTTCGCCCCTTCGCGGGTGAGGAAGACGTTGCCCGGTTTCAGGTCGCGATGGACGATCCCCAGGGCATGGGCCGCGGCCAGCCCCCGCGCCATCTCGGCGGCGATCCGAACGGCCTGGACG
>JAAYLR010000023.1 GCA_012521815.1 Acidobacteriota bacterium | reverse complement strand
CCGGCGGATCGTCCGTTCGAAATCGAGCGGGATCGCGAGGATCCCGCCGGCCCGCCCGGCGCGCACCAGCGCCTCGGCCTCCGCGAGCGTCGGCACCTCGTGGCGCACCGCGATCAGCTCATGGGTGTCGAGCATCCGCACGAGCTGGCGGGAGAGCGCCGAGTGGTCGGCGTCGACCACCACCGCCGGCACCTCCTTGAGGACCTCCGGCAGGTAGGGGAGGGGGTAGAAGAGGGCGTAGATCAGGACCGCACCCACCAGCACCAGGAGTGCGCCGCGATCGCCGCGGACCGCGCGCAGCTCGTCGGCGAACGCCCTTCCGAACCCTTTCACAGGCGCCCCCAGAACCGTTCGTCGGTGGCCACGCGCCGCAGGCGGCCGAGGCTCGCCACCGGCAGGAGGAGGACGAAGGCGGCGAGCGCCGCGAGCGGCAGGCTGGAGACCGCCAGCGGCGCGCCGCGCATCGCCTGGTCCACCATCACCCGCAGGTAGTGGGTGAGCGGGATCAAGGCGCTCCACGTCTGGGCGGCGAGCGGCATCGCCGCCACCGGGAAGGTGATCCCGGAGAAAGCGAACGCCGGGCCGGAGAGGAACGCCGCCGCCGAGGTGGCGAAGCGGAGGTTGGCGAGCCAGGCGACGAGCGCGATGCCGACCGCCTCGACCGCGAGGACGAAGAGGAGCGTGGCGCCGATGATCGCGCCGAACGAGCCGGCGAGCGGCAGGCCGAGCTCCCGGAAGAGCACCGCCGCCATCGCGAGCCCCATCAGCGAGAAGTGCACGGTGGTGAGCAGCAGCTTGCCGGTGAGCGCCTTCCAGGTCCGTCCGCCGGCGGTGGCCAGCCAGTCGGCCGCGGTGCCGTCCTTCAGCTCCGAGCCGAGCGCCTGCACGGCGGCGACGAGGATGAAGACCTGGAGCATCGTCGGCAGGAGCGCCGCCAGCAGGTAGGAGAGGTAGGAGAGCTCGGGGTTGAAGAGCGTGTGCCGCTCCATCCGGATCGGCTCGATCCGGGCCATCGCCACCCCGCGCGGGGTGCCGCCGCCCTGCAGACGCTTCAGCTCGGCGCCGGCCGAGAGCGTGCCGACGACGCCGCGCAGGTCGCGGCGGATCAGGCTCGCCGGCAGGAGGAGCTGGGCGTTGTGGTGGCAGATCACCGGCGCCGCCTCGCCGCGCCGGATGGCGCGCTCGAAGTCGACCGGGATCGTCGCGAGCGCGTAGGCGCGGCCCTCCCGGATGAGCCGCTCGCCCTCCGTCTCGTCGGCGACGGTGAACGCCACCCGCATCGTCGGCGAGGCGTCGATCATCCGTACGAGCTGGCGGGAGAGCGCCGTGTGGTCCCGGTCGAGGACCGCGACCGGCAGCTCGCGCGGGACCCCCTGCCAGAAGATCGCCCAGAGGACCCCGAACGCCACGAGCGGCAGGATCACGAGCAGCAGCGCGTAGATCGGCTCTGCCGCCATCCGGCGGTACTCGCGACGCACCGTCGCGCGGATTCCGGGCCGTTCGCTCATGCGGGCCGGGCGCGGTTCGCCCGGCCGGGCCGGGCGGGTCGCGCGCTTCTCGCCGTCATTCCGGGGCGCGATCCCAGGTGACGATGGCGCTCATCCCGGGCCGGAGCCCGGCGACCGGGGCGACGGGGCGCGCCCGCATCTCGAACGTCTTGAGGTCGAAGCCGCCCTGGGCGCTGGTCGAGCGCCAGGTCGCGAAGTCGCCCTGCGGCGCGATGAAGCTCACCGCGAGCTCGATCTCGCGGTCGAGCGCCGGCACCCGCGCGGTGAGCCGGTCGCCGATCGCGAGCCCGGCGAGGCGGTCCTCGCGCAGGTTGAACGTGACCCAGACGTCGGTGAGATCCACGATCGTGACGATCGGGTAGCCGGCGCCCACCAGCTCACCGGCCTCGACGTGCTTCCGGTAGACCTCGCCGGCCACCGGCGCGGTGAGCGTCGTCTCGGCGCGGAACGCCTCGACCTCGGCGATCGCCGCGCTGGCGCGATCCACGGTGGCGGCGGCCGCCGCCTTGTCCTCCCGGCGCGCGCCGTTGACCGCCATGTCGTAGGTCGCCCGGGCCGCCTCTTCGGCGTCGCGCGAGGTCACGAGGTTCGCCTCGGCCTCGTCGCGCCGCTGGGTCGGCAGGACGCCGTCGGCGTGGAGCCGTTCGACGCGGGCGAACGTCTTCTCGGCCAGCTCGCGGGCGTGCATGGCCCGCTGCCAGACCTCGCGGGCGGCGCGGATCTCCTCCTCGCGCGCTCCGGCGTACGCCTTGTCGCGCACCGCCGCCGCCGCCGCCCGGGCCGCCTCGGCCTGCTGGAGCCGGGCGGTGAGCTCGGGGCTGTCGAGCGTCGCGACGAGATCGCCGCTGGCGACCACCTCTCCCTCGCGCACCGCGAGCGAGGCCAGACGCGCCGGGATCTTCGCGGAGACGTTCACCTGCGTCGCCTCGACCTCGCCCTGCACCACGTCCGGCGCGGGGCGGGAGCTCCACCACGCGGCCGCCAGCAGCAGGCCCGCCGCCAGCACGATCGTGATCACCGTCAGGACTCGCTTCGCCACGTTCATCACTCCACCTCCACGTCGGCCGCGGCCAGGAGCTCCGGCAGCCGGCCGGACTGCCCGCTGGCTTCGAGCAGCTCGGCCAGCGCCACCACGAACTCGTACCCCGCCAGCGCCCGCTCCAGCTCCACCCGGTTCGCCGCGAGCTGGGCGTCGACGACCTCGAGCGAGGTCCCCATCCCTTCCTCGAACGCCCGGGTCCGCACCCGCAGGTTCTCGGCTGCCAGCTCACGCGTGGTGCCGAGCGTTGCGACCAGCTCGCGGGCGGTGACCAGCTCGCGGTACCGCTTCTCGACCAGGGTCGCGATGTCGCGCACCGCGCGTGCCTCGAGCGCGCCGACCCGCTCCTCGCGTTCGCGCGCCGCGGCGACCCGGTGCCTCCGGGCGAAGCCGTCGAAGAGCGTCAGCGAGGCGCCCACGCCCACCGCCCAGCCGGGCTCGAGGAGGGTCAGGTCGGAGGGGTGGAGCTCGTGCATTCCGAAGAGGAAGACGTCGGGCAGGTAGCGCGCCTTCTCGGCCCGCCTGCCGACCGCCGCCAGCTCCCGCATGGCGCGCAGCCGGGCGAGGTTCGGGTTCGCCGCCTCGGCCTGACCCACGAACTCCGTCGCGGGTGCGAGCTCCGAGAGCACGGCGATCGGCGTCGCCGCCGCGACCTCGGCGTCGTCGACGGAGATCACCGCGGCGAGCGCGATCCGGGCCAGCTCCACGTCGCGCTCGCTGCGGGCGAGCTGGCGCTCGGCCTCGGCCAGCGCGACCTCGGCGTGCAGCCGCTCGGCGCGGGCGATCATCCCTTCTTCCTCGAGCCGCCGGGCGTGCCGCGCGTGCTGGCCGATCGTCGCCACGACCTCCGCCCGCAGGGTCCGGGCGCGGCTCGCCAGCCGGAGCGCGAAGTAGCGGCGCGCCAGCTCGCTTGCGAGCGTCTCGCCGGCGGCCCGCTCGCCCGCCTCGGCCGAGCGCAGCTCGGCGCGCGCCGCCTCCTGTGCCGCGGTGATCTTGCCGCCGGTGTAGATCGGCCAGCTCGCCCGGACGTCGGCCTTCCAGAAGGTCTCGTCCTGCGCGGTGACGGAGAAGGGCGGCAGCATCGCCGCGGGCACGTTCGGGTGGAGGGAGAGGATCACCTGGCGGATCGGGTCGAGGTCGATGACGATCGGCTCGTCGATCCGCGTGTACTGCGCGCTCGCCTCGAGCTTCGGCCAGCGGAGCCCGCGCGCGGCGCCGACCTCCTCCTGCCGCTGCCGCACTTCGGCGCGCGCGGCCTGCAGCGCCTCGTTGCGCTCCTGCAGGAGCGCGAGCGCGTCGGCGTACGACAGCTCGGCCCCTCGCGCGAACGGCGAGCCGAGCAGGCCGCCGAGCGCGAGCGCCAGCGCGATCCGCCCCCACCGGCCGGGACGGCGGGCGGCGAGAGCTCCGGTTCGGTTCTGGATCTGGTACGGCACGAAAGGAGTTCCTTTCCGCGATCGTGGTTGCGCTGGTTGCGGTTTCGGGGGCGTGAGCGCGCCCGGTACGCGGACGCTGCCGCGAGGGCGGACGCCCGCCGGCCCCCAAGCGTACCGATCCCCGGCCGGGCGGGCAACCCGGCGCGCCGCCGGGCGGCGGGAGAGCCGCCGCCCGGCGGGGAGGGAGACCGGCCGTTACCGGCGGATGCGGTAGGAGACCACCAGGTTCCGCCCGGTCTCGGGGCGGAAGAAGGTGGCGTTGCTGAACTCGGCGTAGAGCTCGTCGGTGAGGTTCTCGACCGCGAGCGTGAGGGCGTGGGAGAAGCCGCCCCGTTCGAAGAGGCTCACGCCCCCCGCGACGGTGTGGATGGTGAAGGCCGGCAGCTCGTCGCCGACCGCGGGGAGCGGTTCGCCCAGCTCGAGGCGGACCGGGGTGGCGGCGTTGTGGCGCAGCCGGTACTCGGCCCAGAACCGTCCGGAGGGCGCCTCGTACCGGACGAAGGCGGCGATCTTGTCCGAGTACTGATCGTCCACCGGGGCGGCCGAGCGGCCGAGGCGCCGGCCCGAGAGGTGGGTGTAGTTGCCGCCCACCGTCACCCCGCTGCGGTGGCGGTAGCCGGTGGCGATCTCGAGCCCCACGTAGCGGAGCCGGTCGAGGTTGCGCTGCTGGACGACGAACTGGGCGCCGCTCTCCCGGATCTGCTCCTGGAGCGCCGCTGGCAGCGCGGCGATCTCGGCGGGGGAGAGGAAGTCCTGGATGATTCCGTCGCGGATCTCGTTGCGGAAGTAGACCGCCTCGAGATACGCCTCCCGGCGCCGGTACTTCAGGCCGATGTCGAAGTTGTCGCTCGTCTCGGAGGTGAGCCCGGCGTTGAGGATCTGGAAGCCGTCCCCCTCCGGGGTCGCCCCGTTGAAGAGCCGCTCGATGATGCTCGGGGCGCGGAAGCCGCGCCCCCAGGAGGCGAGGAGGTTCAGCGGCGCGAAGACCTGATAGGTGGCGGTGATCGCGCCGACGAAGGCGTCGTCGTCGAAGTCGAGATCCGCGGTCTGCCAGCCCGCGGTCGGCCGGGCCCGGGTGGCGACGTTCTGGTAGCGGGCGCCGACCGTCAGCCGGAGCCGGTCGGAGGCGGTGATCTCGTCCTGGGCGAAGAGGCCCCAGCTCTCGTTGCGCGCGTTCGGGGCGTTGGCGATCGGATCGAACGTGGTGACGACCCGCTCGAACGGCGGGAAGGGGAAGCGGAGGGTGGTGGTGGAGAGCGACGCGTCGGTGTTCTCCGAGCGGTCGCGATAGTAGTCGAGCCCCCAGGTGAGCAGGTGGCGGCGGCCGGCGAGCTTGATCGCCTCGGTGCGCAGCCCCAGGGTGTCGAGGTCGGTCCGGTTCGTCGAGTCGACCGCCACCGACGAGGAGGGCGCTCCCGGCATGAGCGGTCCGATGTCGATGAAGATGTCGTTGACCAGCTCGCGCCGGTTGCGCTGGAAGTAGGTGCGCACCTGCACGCTGTCGGCGGCGAAGAAACCCGCCGTGGTCGCCTCCCAGCTCAGGGTGGCGCGGTCGAAATCCTGGTACGGATAGAGGATGCGGACGAGCGCGCTCTCGTCGCCGCCGATCCGGCCGGGATCGACGAAGCCGAAGCCGGTCTCGTCGGCCCGGTAGCGGGAAAGGCGCAGCGAGAGCGTCTGGGAGTCGCCGAGGGCGAGGCCGAACACCCCGTAGAGGTTCCGGTCGCGCAGGCCGGAGTCCTCGACCCGTACCGGGGAGGTGACGCGGATGTCGCCGAAACGGCCGGTCGGGGCGTCGTACTCGTCGCTGTCGCGATAGGTGCCCGAGAGGAGGAAGCTGAACCGTCCGTGCCGGCCGCCGGCCGAGGCGCTCAGCCGCCGCTGGTCGGCGGCGCTGCCGTAGCGCAGGTCGAGCGCGGAGGAGAGACCGGCTCCCGAGGCGGCGCCCGGGGTCTTGGTTACGAGGTTCAGGACGCCGCCGATCGCGTCGCTGCCGTAGAGGACCGAGGCGGGGCCGCGGACCACCTCCATGGTGGCGACGGCGTCCATGTCCACGAGCCCGGTGATCTCGCCGAAATCGGTCTGACGGCGGGCGTTGTTCATCCGCAGGCCGTCTTCGAGGAAGAGCACCCGCAGCCCGCGCTGGCCGCGGATCACCGGGCGGGCCTGGTTCGGGCCGATCCCGTTGACGTCGACCCCGGGCTGGTCGCGCAGCAGGTCGGCGGCGTTGTTCGGGGCGCGGCGCTCGATCTCGAGCGCCGGGATGACGGTGACCGGGGTGGCGACCTCGAAGGTGTCGACTTCGCGGCCGACGGCGGTCACGGTGGTGGTGGCGAAGAACGAGGGCAGCGAGCTCTCGTCGTCCGGAGCGGTCGTGGTGGCCGGCTCCTTTGCTGCCGGGGTGCCGGCCTCCTGCGCGGCGAGCGGGGCGCCGCCGGCGACGAGCGCGAACGCCAGGCCGAGGCCGGCGAGGCGTGAGGGGAAACGGGAACGGAACATCGTTTGCTCCTGTCTGCGACCCGGGCCCGGTGGCCCGTCTGAAGGTCGCGCGGTCGGGGCGCTCCGGGGAGCGCCGGACTCGCGGGGCCGTCCGTGCGTCCGGACAGGTCCCCGCCGGCTCAGAGGTGAGCGAGCGCGGGGGGGGAGAAGGGAGGCGGCCGGGGGGCGTCGAGGGCGCGGGGCGCGAGCGCCGAAGCGGCGGCGGCGCGCCGGTCGCGAAGCCGGTTCGCGGCGGCCGGGTCGGCGAGTGCCGGGGTGCGCCGGATGGCGGCGGCCAGGGAGATGGCGACTGCGGCGAGCGCGAGCGGCAGCGCCCAGAGCAGGCGCGGCGCCTCCGGCGGATGCCCGGAGGGCGGCAGCGGCCGCGCAGTCGCGGGGCTGCTGCCGGCGTGGAGCAGCAGGACGAGGATCCAGAGCGCGAGCGCGCCCCGGCCCCGCAGCAGCGAATGGCCCCGGCGGCGGTGGAGCGCGCCGGCGCCGAGCAGCAGGAGCGCTCCGAGCCAGCGGAGCCCGACCTCCGGCCGCCAGAGGGAGAGATCGGCGAGGCGGCTCCAGAGGAGGCCGAGATGGAGGAGGACCAGGCCGAGGGTCGCGGCGGTGGCGAGACCGGACGCGAGGGCGCGGCGGAGCGTGCCGGGGCGGCGGTCTGCGGAGCGCGGCGGCGGGGTCCGGCGGGGCATCGGGCCGCAACGTAGCACAGCGGCTCGGCCGCGGTACCTGTACAAAAGGGTGGGAAGGAGGGTGCTAATCTCGGCGGGTTCGGAGCGGAGCGCGCCCATGCTTTTCTCCCGCGACCAGCTGCTGGAGATCGGCTCCCTCGCCGCGGGGGAGCTGGCCGCGGTGCCTTTCCCGGTGCTGCTGCTCGCCCACGGCCTCGCCGAGAGCGCCGTCGAGCTGCGGCTGCGCCGCGGCCACATCGACAAGCGGGTCTTCCTCGAAGGCGGGGTGGCGGTGGACTGCCGCTCGAACCTCCTCCACGAAACCCTCGGGCGCTTCCTCGTGCAGCAGAACCGGCTCGACGAGGCCGGGTACCAGGAGGCGCTGCAGGCCTCGGCCGCCCGCGGCGTGCTGATCGGCGAGGTGCTGGTCGAGCGCGGGGTGATCGACGGCACCGGTCTCCTCCGGGCCCTCCAGCAGGCGCTCGCCAAGAAGCTCCTCGACGTCTTCAACTGGCGCGAGGGGCGGTTCGAGGTGGTGCGCCAGCCGCCCGCGAGCGACTCCTCCCTCAAGGTGCGGCTGCCGCAGCTCGTGCTCACCGGGGTGACCCGCTTCTCGCCCGCCGGGATGGTCGAACGGTGGCTCGCGCCGCTCGCCGGAGAGCCGCTCGCCCTCCACCCCGAGCCGCTCTTCCCGCTCGCCGGCCTGCGCCTCGGGGAGGCGGGGGAGCGGCTTGTCGCCCGGCTCGGCGAGAAGCCCGGTACCGTCGCCGATCTCGCCGGGGAGGGGGAGCCCGCGGCCGGCGAGGTGCGGCGCGCGCTCGCCGCCCTCGCATTGCTCGGGGCGGTGGTGCCGGCGACGGCCCTGGCGGCAGCCGCGGGAGGGAGACCGGCAGCGGCTCCTCCCGCCACCCCCCAGGCCGCGCCGGCTCCCGCCGCGCCGGCGGCGGCGGCGCTCCCCGCGGCCGGAGCGCCTGACGCGGCGGCGGCCAGCGCCCTCCACCGCGCCTTCCTCGAGCACCGCCGGCAGGACGCGTTCGATCTGCTCGAGGTCCCCGAGGACGCCCCGCTCGCCTTCGTGCAGTACCAGTATCTGGAGTTCGCGCAGCGTTTCGCCCCGTGGCGCTTCCCGCCCGAGCAGGGTGCGGAGCTCGCCGACGAGGCTCGCGACCTCTTCCTCGCCGGCGCCCTCGCCTACGCCGAGCTCGCCGCCGCCGAGAGCCGCGAGGCGCTGCGCTTCCGCCGCCAGCGGCAGCGCGAGGAGGCGAGTCGCCAGAGCCGCGCGAGCTACTTCCGGATCGAAACCGATCTGCTCGACCCGGAGGCGCAGTTCGCGCGCGGCCTCGCGCTGCGCGAGGCGGACAAGCTGCGGCTCGCGGTCGAGCATCTGGAGTTCGCCCTCGACTGCGACCCCGGCAACGCCCTCTACCAGGCCGAGCTCGCCTGGACCCGGCTCCTCGCGGAGCCGGGCCGCACCGTGGAGACGCTCCGGGAGCTCGAGGAGGCGGCGCGGCTCGATCCGGGCTGCGGTCTCGCCCACTACTACGCGGGCGAGGTGCACCGGCAGCTGCGCAACTGGCGACGCGCCGAGGAGTGCCTGCGGCGGGCGATCAAGCCGCTGGCACCCGACCGGCGGCCGCTCGACGCGCTCCGGACGCTCGCGAGCGAACGTCGGCGTTGAGCCGGCGGCCGGAAACATCCCCGTGCTAGCGTCCCGGGCGCCATGAGCCGGTTCATCACCTTCGAAGGCCTCGACGGCTCGGGAAAGTCGACGCACCTGCGGCGGGTGGCCGCCCAGCTCGCGGCGCGCGGCATCCCGCACCTCGTCACCCACGAGCCCGGGGGCACCCCCCTCGGCGAGGCGCTCCGGGGGCTGCTCAAGGGGGAGCGGTACGGCGTCTGCGACGGGTTCGTGGAGCTGCTGCTCGTCTTCGCGAGCCGCCGCCAGCACCTCCGGACGGTGATCGAGCCGGCCCTCGCGCGCGGCGAGACGGTCCTCTGCGACCGGTTCACCGACTCGACCTTTGCCTACCAGGGAGCCGGCCGGGGGGTGCCGAACGAGAGCATCGCCGCGCTCGACGAGCTCGCGACCGGCGGCCGCCGCCCCGACCGGACCCTCCTCTTCGACCTCTCGCCGGAAGCCGCCCGGGAGCGGGGCGCCGGGCGCCGCCGCCGCCGGGGGGAGCGGCTCGACCGGTTCGACGCCGAGCAGCTCGCCTTCTACGAGCGGGTGCGGGCGGGTTTCCTCGCGCTCGCCCGCACCGAGCCGGAGCGGTTCCGCGTCCTCGATGCGAGCGGTCCGGCGGGAGCGACCGCGGCGCTGGTGGAGGCCGCGCTCGCCGATCTCTGGCCCGGAGGGGGGGAGTGAACTACGCGCGGACGCTCACACTCGCGCGGCAGGGGCGGCTCTATCCGGCGGTGATCCTCCACGGCGGCGGGGCGGCCGAGCGCGCCGCGGCCGCCGGCGAGCTCGCCCGTACCCTGCTCTGCGAGGCCGAGCCCGCGGCCCGCCCGTGCGGAGAGTGCCGGCACTGCCGGCGGCTGCGCTGGCCGGAGACGGCCGTGGAGAGCTCCTTCCACCCCGACTTCCACCTGCTCGCCCGCGACCTGAAGACCGCCACCTCGGCGGAGGCGACCCGGCAGCTGCTGCGGCAGGCGCAGCTCGCGCCGTTCGAGGCGCGGGGACAGGTCTTCGTGGTCACCGAGGCCGAGTCGCTCAGCCCCGAGGCGGGTGACGCCCTCCTCAAGGCGATCGAGGAGCCGGGCCTCGGGGCGTCGCGGCACTTCCTCCTCCTCGCCCCGTCGCGACTCGATCTCCCGGCGACGCTGCGCAGCCGCTCGTTCGCGCTCTTCCTCGGCCCGGCCGAGGCGCTCTCGGAAGAGGAGATCGCGCCCCTCGCGAGCGCCTTCGCCCAGGCTCTCCGGGCGCGCGAGGAGGGAGCCGGGGGGCTGGCGCTGCTGGCGGCCGCCGCGGCGCTCGGCGGGGCGGGCGGTTTCGAGGAGGCGCGGGCGACCCGGCCGTTCCATCTCGCGGCGGCGGCGGTGGCCCGCGTGGCCGGCGACGGCGAGCTCCGCCCCGAGCTGCGCCGGGCGCTGCTCGATCTCGCCGGCGAGCTGCTGGTGGCGGCGCCGTGGCGGCTCCGGGGGATCCCGGCCGACCGCCTCCTGGAGGGGCTCGTTTCCCGGCATCTGGCGCCGGTCAGGTCGCGGTAGAGGCGACGGGCGGCGCGCACCGTATACTCGCCCACCGTGCTGGAGATCCTCGTCCTCGCCGGCGGCAGCGGCACCCGGTTCTGGCCGGTGAGCCGGCGGCTGCGCCCGAAACAGCTCCTCGCTCTCGAGGGGGAGCGGAGCCTGCTCCAGGCCACCGTCGACCGGCTCGCGCCGCTCGCCACCCCGGAGCGGATCTGGATCTCGACCACCGCCGAGCTCGCCGATGCCGTCCGCGCCCAGCTCCCCGAGGTGCCGCCGGCGCAGATCCTGCTCGAGCCGGCCGGGCGCAACACCGCGCCGGCGATCGGCTGGTCGCTGCTCGCGATGCCCGCGGCGCGCCGCGCCGGGCCGGTGGCGGTGCTGCCCGCCGACCACCGGATCGCCGACCCCGCGCGCTTCCGCGAGGTGCTCGCCGCCGCCCGGGAGGCGGTGGCCGGCAGCGACCGGGTGATCGCGCTCGGGGTCACCCCCGACCGGCCGGAGACGGGCTTCGGCTACCTCGAGCTCGGCGAGCCGCTGCCCGGTCCGGAGGGCCTCCGGCGGGTGGTCCGGTTCACCGAGAAGCCCGATCTCGCCACCGCCGAGCGGTTCCTCGCCGGCGGCCGGCACCTCTGGAACGGCGGGATCTTCGTCTTCCGGGGCGAGGCGCTGCTCGCCCACCTGCGCCGGCTCGCCCCGGAGCTCGGCGCCGGGCTCGACCGGATCGCCGCCGAACCCGCCCGGCTGGCCGAGCTCTATCCGCAGCTGCCGAAGATCTCGATCGACCACGCGGTGATGGAGAAGCTCGCCGAGATCGCGACGCTGCCGCTCGCCTGCGGCTGGAACGACCTCGGTTCGTGGGATGCGCTCGCCGGGGTGCTGCCGGCCGACGCCGCCGGCAACGCCGCCCGCGGCGAGCTCGTCGCCGTCGACGCGGCGGCGAACCTCGTCTTCGCCGAAGGGGGGACGGTGGCGCTGCTCGGGGTCTCGGACCTCGTGGTGGTGCGCACCGACGACGTGGTGCTGGTGATGCCGAAGGAGCGCGCGCAGGACGTCCGCCGCCTCGTGGACGAGCTGGCGCGCCGCCGGCGGACCGGGCTCCTGTAGGAGCCGCCGGCGCCACCTTCTCCGACATGCAGTGGAAGATCGCCCGCCCGGGCCGTTTCGCCGACCGTTTCAACCGCTGGGCGCTCCATCGCGGCTTCCCCGCGCTCGCCTGGCTCGCGCCGCGGGCGCCGCGTCCCCTCCTCCAGCTCGGGGCGCGGTTCGTCATCAGCGTGGTCATGGGGCTGCACCACCGGCCGAAGCGGGCGATCGCCGCCAACCTCGGACGGGTGCTCGGTCTCGACCCGTCCTCGCGCGAGGTGCGCCGGGCGGTGCGCACGATGCTCCGGCACTTCGCCTACTACTGGCTGGATCTCTTCCGCTTCGCCCAGCTCCCGCCGCCGGCGGCCGCCGCGCTCACGACGACGATCGAGGGGTACGACGAGATCGCGCGGCTCGAGGCCACGGGGCGCCCGCTGCTGCTCCTGACCGGCCACCTCGGCAACTGGGAGCTCGGCGGGGTGCTGCTCGGGCAGAGCGAGCGGAAGGTCTCGGTCGTCTACGTGGCCGACCAGTTCGCGGAGGCGGAGCGGTTCCGCAGCTTCCTGCGGGGGCAGGGCGGGGTGGAGGAGATCCCGATCCGGCCGCGCGAGCCGCTCTCTGCGCTGCCGGTGCTGCGGGCCCTGCGGGAGGGCCGGATCGTGGCGCTCCAGGGGGACCGCGACTTCGACGACCAGGGGATCGAACGCGACTTCTTCGGCGCGCCGGTCCGTTTCCCGGCCGGACCGTTCCACCTCGCGCGGATGACGGGCGCGACGCTGGTCCCGGTCTTCGTCGTCTACGACGACGCCTACCGGTTCCGGATCGAGTTCGGGACGCCGATCGAGGTGGCGGCGACGGCCGACCGCGACGCCGACGTCGGCCGGGCGCTCGGCGAGTGGGTGGCGCTCCTGGAGCGCACCGTGCGGCGGTACCCGACGCAGTGGTACACCTTCTTCGACTACTGGGGCACCGGCGCGACGGCGGGGGAGGCGGCGTGATCGCCGCCACCGAGCTGGCGCGCGGCGGCGGTTCCGGGCCGGCCGCGGCGCTCCCCTGGCCGCTGCCGCTCGGGTCGCTGGTGCCGGCCGCCCGGGCGTGGGAGCTCGAGATCGGCTTCGGCAAGGGCCGCTACCTCCTCGCCCGCGCGGCGGCCGAGCCCGATCGCGGCTTTGTGGGGATCGAGATCGCGAGCGAGTACTTCCGCGAGACCGCCCGCCGCGCCGCGCGGCGGCGGCTCGACAACCTGCTGCTCCTGCGGGGCGAGGCGCTCTACCTGCTGGCGACGGCGCTGCCCGCCGCCTTCGCCGAGACGGTGCACGTCTACTTCCCCGATCCGTGGCCGAAGGCCCACCACCAGCGCCGGCGGCTCCTCTCGCCGGAGGCGCTCGATCTCGTCGTGGGCGCGCTCGTGCCGGGCGGCCGCCTCCTCTTCGCCACCGACCACCCGGGCTACGGCGAGGCGGTCGAGGAGCTGCTCGCCGGCGCCCGCGGCCTCGCGGTGCGCCGCTGGCCGGAGGGGTGGCCGGAGGGGCCGCGGACCAACTACGAGGCGAAGTACGTCGCCGCCGGCCGGCCGATCCTGCGCCTCGAGCTGGGCCTCGCCGACGAGCGGGCCCGCGCCCCCCATCCGGCGGCGCTCCCGGCGCTCGCGGCGGCGACCGGCACGGGGGAGGGGGGAGCGCCGGCACGGCACCGCTGCGGCGGCTGTGCGGGCTGCTCCCCGCCTTCCGCCCGTACCGGGGGCGGGTGGCGCTCGGGATCACGGCGATCCTCCTCTCGGTGGCGTTCGGGCTCCTCGCGCCGCAGCTGATCGGCGCCGCCGTCGACGCCTTCCGCCGCAATCCGAGCCATGCCGCGCTCCTGCGGTACGCGCTCGGGCTGGTCGGCGTGGCGGCGGTGCAGGGGATCTTCAGCTTCGTGCAGCGCCGGGTGCTGGTCGGGGTCTCGCGCGACATCGAGGTCGACCTGCGCGATCGCTATTTCGCCCACCTGGAGCGCCAGCCGCCGGCCTTCTTCCAGGAGCGGGCCACCGGCGACCTGATGGCCCGCGCCACGAGCGATCTCAACGCGGTCCGGATGCTCTGCGGGCCGGCGATCATGTACAGCTCGCAGACCCTCTTCACCGCGATCGGGGCGCTGCTCGCGATGGCGCGCCTCGACCTGCCGCTCACCGGCGTCGCCCTCGCGGCGCTGCCGGCGGTGGCCGGGGCGACGAAGGTCTTCGGCGAGCGGATCCACCACCGCTACGAACGGGTCCAGCAGGGCTTCGCGCGCCTCACCGCGCGGGTGCAGGAGAGCCTCGCCGGGGCCCGGGTGGTGCGGGCCTACGCCCAGGAGGAGGCGGAGCGGCGCGCCTTCGGCGAGCTCAACGCGGCCTACCTGGAGGAGAACCGCCGGCTGGTGCGGATCACCGCCGCCTTCCACCCGCTTCTCCAGGTGCTGGTGGGCTGCGGCTTCGTCGCCGTGCTCTATTTCGGCGGCCGGCAGATCCACGCCGGCGCGATCACCGTCGGCGAGTTCGTGGCGTTCAACTTCTTCCTCGCCAAGCTGGTCTGGCCGATGATCGCGATCGGCTGGGTGATCAACCTCGTGCAGCGCGGCGCGGCCTCCTTCGGGCGGCTGCTCGAAATCCTCGAGGTCGAGCCGGCGGTGGCCGACCACGAGCCGCTGGTGCGCGGCGCCCGGCTCCGGGGCGCGGTGAGCTGCCGCGGGCTCGTCTTCGCCTATCTGCCCGGCGGCGAGCCGGTGCTCGGACCGCTCGCTTTCGAAGTGCCGGCGGGCGGCAGCCTCGGGCTGGTGGGGGCCACGGGAGCGGGCAAGAGCACGCTGCTGTCGCTCCTGCCGCGCCTCTGGGAGCCGCCGGAGGGGAGCCTCTTCCTCGACGGGATCGACGTCCGCCGGCTGCCGCTCGCCGAGCTGCGGGCGGCGATCGCGATGGTGCCGCAGGAGAGCTTCCTCTTCTCGGCCACGCTCGCCGAGAACATCGCTTTGGGCCGCCCGGAGGCGAGCGCGACGGAGATCCTCGAGGCGGCGCACCTGGCCGGGCTCGAGCCCGACCTCGAGGCGCTCCCGAACGGCCTCGACACGGTCGTCGGGGAGCGGGGGCTCACCCTTTCCGGCGGGCAGAAGCAGCGGGTGGCGCTCGCCCGCGCCCTCCTGCGCCGCCCCCGGGTGCTCCTGCTCGACGACTGTCTCTCGGCGGTGGACGCCGCCACCGAGGCGCGGGTGCTCGGCAACCTCGCCCGCGCCGGGGAGGGGCGCACGGTACTCGTCGTCTCCCACCGGATCGCGGCGGTGGCGGCGTGCGACCTCGTGCTGGTGCTCGCGGCGGGGCGGATCACCGAGCGGGGCACGCCTGCGGAGCTGCTCGCCGCCGGCGGGGCGTACGCCGAGCTCGCCCGCCTCCAGACGCTCGAGGAGGAGCTCGCCGCGGTCTGACCGCGGCGCGGGGTGGGGCGATGACGGAACGGATCGTGATCACCGGCGGGAGCGGCCTGATCGGCCGCGCGCTGGTCGCGGCGCTCGCGCGCGACGGCGGCGAGGTCGCCGTCGTCTCCCGCCGGCCCGGGCGGATCCGGGGCCTAGCGGCCGGCGTCCGGGCAATCGGCTGGGAGGAGCTGCCGGAAGCGGTCGAGGGCGCCGCGGCGCTCGTCAACCTCGCGGGGGAGCCGATCGCCGGGGGGCGCTGGTCGGCGGCGCACCGGCGGCGGATCGCCGGCAGCCGGCTGGGGGCCACGGCCGCCTGCCTGGCGGCGCTCGCCGCCGCCCGGCGGCGGCCCCCGGTGCTCCTCCAGGCCTCGGCGCTCGGCTTCTACGGCGACCGGGGCGACGAGGAGCTCACCGAGAGCTCGGCTCCGGGGTCGGATTTCCTCGCCGCGAACACCGCGGCGTGGGAGGCGGCCGCCGCCGGCGCTCCCGGGCTCGGCGTGCGCTCCGTGGTGCTGCGCACCGGCGCCGTGCTCGACCCGCGCGGCGGGGCCCTCGGCAAGCTGCTGCCCGCGGCGCGGCTCGGCCTCGGCGGGCCGCTCGGCTCCGGCCGCCAGTGGGTCTCCTGGATCCATCGGGACGATCAGGTGGCGGCGATGCGCTTCCTGCTCGGCCGCCCCGATCTGAGCGGTCCGTTCCTGCTCGCGTCGCCCGCGCCGGTGCGCAACCGGGAGCTCGCCCGCACCCTCGGCCGCATCCTGCGCCGCCCGGCGGTGCTGCCGGTGCCTGCGTTCGTGTTGCGGCTCCTCTTCGGGGCGATGTCCGAGCTGGTTCTCACGGGGCAGCGGGTGCGGCCGGAGCGGCTGCTCGCGGCCGGCTTCACCTTCCGGTTCCCTGATCTCGCGGGCGCCCTCGCCGATCTGCTCGGGCGCCCGCCGCGAGGCGGGGGCGCGGCGTAGCCCGGGCGCCTCTACTCGCGGCGGCCGCGGTCGACGCCGTCCGGCCAGCGGGCGGCGAGGAAGCCGCCCACCGCCGGCGCCACCTCGGGCCGGGCGTAGATCCGGTACCGCTCGATCCGGGTGAGGAAGCGGATGAAATGGCTCGCTTCGGCCATCGGCTCGAGGCTGCCGTCGCGCCGGCGCACCCAGACCCGGCCGGGGCCGAGCTTGTGCGGATCCTTGGCCGAGTTGGAGATCAGGAGGTCTTCGGCCGGGAAGGTCCGGGCGAGCTCGGGCAGCAGCTCCTCGAAGCGGTTCTTCTCCTCTTTCGAGAGGTGCTCGCGGGTCTCGAAGGCGAGCGGGTAGCGGCGGCGCTCGGTGAGCGCCCGGGCGTGCGGATCGCGCGAGGCGCGCAGGCGCGCGAGCACCGTCAGGTCGTCCTCGGCGAGGAACCGCTCGGCCGTGGCCGGCCACCGGTGCCCCTCGCGCCGCAGCCACTCCGAGAGGTGGAGCTCGAGCGCCTTGGCGGTGACGTTGAAGTAGACCTGCGTGAACATGTAGTAGCGGGCGAGCACCAGCGCCTCGACCGCGTGGACGCCCCCCTCGTCGACGCCGATCCCCCACTCGCCGGTCTCCGGGTCGGCCACCGGCAGCAGGGTGTCGAGCAGCCGGGGGAGGTCGTAGTTGCCGTAGCGGACGCCGCAGAAGAGGCTGTCGCGCAGCAGGTAGTCCATCTTGTCGACGTCGAGCTCGCCCGCGACGATCTGGAAGAGGAGCCGCGGCCCGGCCGGCCTGCCGGCGAGCAGCGCCGCGACCTCGGCGCCTTCGATCCCCTCGCCGTGGCGCGCGAAGATCGCCGCGATCTCCTCGCCGGCGATCAGGCGGCGGGTCATCTCCTCGTGATCGATCCCCTCCTCGAAGAGCCCCTCGGCGGAGTGGCTGTACGGGGCGTGGCCGATGTCGTGGAGCAGCGCGGCCGCGCGTACGAGCCGCCGCTCCCGGGGGCCGAGCCGCGCGCGCAGCGGCGCCGGGGCGCGCGCCGCGAGGGCGTCGAACGCCTGGCCGGCGAGCTCCATCGCCCCGAGCACATGGCCGAAGCGGCTGTGCTCGGCGCCGGGGAAGACGAGGCTCATCAGGCCGAGCTGATGGATCGAGCGGAGACGCTGCACGGGGCGGCTGTCGATGAGGGCGGCTTCGAGCCGATCGGCGCGCACGAAGCCGTGGACCGGATCGCGGAGCGAGAGCGGATGGTCGGTGGTCACGGGAGGAGGATAGCAACCCCCCTCGGGCGCCGGCTCAGGGCGCGAGCACGGGGCGCAGCGGCAGCAGGGCGGCGAGCTGGTCGAGCCGCAGCAGGAAGAGGGCGGCGAGGAGCGAGCCGGCGAGGGCCGCGGGGCGGCGCAGGCGCGGGGGGAGCCAGGGGGCCGCGAGGAGCAGCACGGAGGCGGCGCCGGCGGTGAGGAGGTCGCCGCCGGCGAGCAGCTGGCGCCAGATCCGCCCGGGCAGGGCGAGGAGGTGGAGCGGCAGCAGCAGGCCGGCGAGCGCGGTCGCCCGGCGCGGGCCGGTGAGGACCTGCGCCGCGGCGAGGCCGAGAGCCGCGGTCGCGACGGCCCCGGCGGCGAAGGCGAGCGGTCCCGCGGCGGGGAGCGGGGCGGTCCGGAGCCGTTCGGCGGCGATCGCGAAGGCGCCGAGCGCGAGCAGCCCGGCGAGGGCGCCGAGCCGCCAGCCGGCGGCCGGGAGGCGCTCGCCGCCCCCGGCGAGGAGGAGGTCGCTGCCGAGCGCGGCGGCGAGCGCGATCAGCAGGAGGAGGCCGGTTCCCCCCATGGCGAACGGCGAAGCGAGGCTTTCTCCGAGCGCGAGGTCGGGGTTCGCGGCGAGGCGGGCGAAGGCCGCGATCCCGGCGGCGAGCGCGAGCGGGATCCCGCCGGCCCGCCAGAGCGGCCGCCACCGTGGTTCGCGAGCCGCCCGCCAGGGCAGCTCCGCGTGCGCCCCCCAGCCGAAGAGGGGAATCCAGGAGAGGAGGAGGCCGGCGAGCAGGCTCATCGGGCGGCCGGTTCCTCTCCGGGAGGCGGCCAGCGCTCCGCCCGCTGCCCCGGAGGGAGCGCGGCGAGCAGGGCGCGCGGGGTGACGCCGTCGGGGGGCAGCGGGAGGTCGGGAGCGAGGTCGGCGAGCGGCGCGAGCACGAAGCGGCGCCGGCGCAGCCCGGGGTGCGGGAGGGTCAGCTCGGGGTCGTCACGGCGGGCCGCGCCGTGGAAGAGGAGGTCGATGTCGAGCGGGCGATCCGCGCCCCGCGGCGCCGGCCGGCGGCCGGCGAGCGCTTCGAGCCGTTTGGCGAGCGCCAGCACCGCCTCGGGCGCGAGGTCGCTCTCGGCGAGGACGACGGTGTTGAGGAAATCGGCGCCGGTGGCCGGGGGGAGGGGGGCGCTGCGATAGAGGGGAGCGACGCGCAGCGGTCCGAGGGCGGCGGCGAGGCGGCGGAGGACGAGAGCGATCTGGACGAGGGCGTCGGGCCGGTTGGCGCCGAGCGCGAGGCCCACGACCGCCCGGGCCGGCGGCTCACTCGTCGTCGAGATCGTCCTCGTCCTCTTCCTCGACTTCGCCGGCGTCGACGACCTCTTCGTCCTCGTCGGCGTCGAACTCGGCCTCGTCGGCGTCGTGGCCGATCCGGTCGTCGTCGTCCAGGTCACGCAGCACGGACTCCTCGCGCTTGCGCCGCCGCGCGCTGAGCACCTCGACGGACGGCTCCTGGCTCCTGGCCTGCCGCTGGTCGGCGCCACACTTGGGGCAGATCGGCTCCGGCCGGCCGAAGTCGTAGAACTTCGTCTCGCACTCGAAGCACTTCCATTTCGTTCCCAGGTCCGGCATGACTGGCTCCTTCGACGACGGCGGGTGGCGCACGCCGACGGCGGAAGGTAGCACCCGCAGAATCACGGTGTCAACGCGGCGCGGGTTGCGTCCCGAGCCCCGGTGGGGCTACCATCTCGCCCCGCCGTGTGCCGTTTCCTGCCCGCCGTATCCGCCTCGCTCGCCTGGGTCTTCGCCCTCGTTCTCGCGCTTCCCGCCGCCGGCACGACCCTGCCCGATCCGGCGGCCCCGGGGCTGCCGCCGCACGACCGGCTGGCGGCGCTCGTCGAGCGGGTGAAGGGGGAGCAGCAGCGGCTGCACTCCCTCGAGGCCGAGTTCGAGCAGCACAAGGAGAGCGCCTTCCTCGCGCTGCCGCAGGACTCCCGCGGCGTCTTCTCCTTCGTCGCCCCCGACCAGGTGCGCTGGGAGTACCTCGCGCCGCGCCAGATCTCGCTCGTGATCTCCGGCGAGGAGATGACGACCTGGTTCCACGACCTCAACCGGGTCGACCGGATGAAGATCGGCCGCTATTCGAACCAGGTGCTCAAGTATCTGAACGCCTCGAGCTCGCTCGACACCCTGCTCCGCTACTTCTCCGTCGAGCTCCACTACACCGCCACGGGCAACGAGCCGTACCGGCTGGAGCTCTCGCCCCGCTACCAGCGCGTCGCGAAGCGGGTGCGGGCGATGACGCTCTGGATCGACCGCACGCTCTTCCTGCCGACCCGGGTCCGGTACGTCGAGGGGGACGGCGACGTGACCGAGTACCGTTTCCAGCGGCTCCGGGTCAACGGCACCGTGCCCGAGCACCGCTTCACGCTCGACCTGCCGGCGAGCGTGGAGGTCCGGATCCTCGACCTCGATCGCGGCTTCGCCGCGCAGTAGCCCGCGGTGAGCGCCTTCGTCGTCGCGGTCCGGGACGGACGGGCCCGTACCGGCCGCCTTGCGACCGCCCACGGCACGATCCACACCCCCGCCTTCATGCCGGTGGGCACGCTCGGCGCGGTCAAGGGGCTCGGTCCCTGGCAGCTCGAGCAGCTCGGCGCGGAGGTGATGCTCTGCAACCTCTACCACCTCGCGCTGCGCCCCGGGGTGGCGACGATCGCCGGCCTCGGCGGGCTCCATGCCTTCACGGGCTGGTCGGGACCGCTGCTGACCGACAGCGGCGGCTTCCAGGTCTGGAGCCTCGCGCACCTGCGGGCGGTGGACGAGGACGGGGTGACCTTCCGCAGCCACCTCGACGGGGCGCCGCTCCGCTTCACGCCGGAGGGGGTGGCCGGGATGCAGGCCGCGCTCGGCGTGGACATCGCCATGGTGCTCGACGAGTGCCCCCCGGCCGGCGCCCCCCGTGCCCGGCTCGACGAGGCCGCCCTCCGCACCCGGCGCTGGGCGGAGCGGGCGCGGGCGGCCTGGCGGGGGCCGGGGGCGCTCTTCGGCATCGTCCAGGGAGGGGTGGAGCGGGAGCTGCGCGAGCGGGAGGCGGCGGCGCTCGCCGCGCTCGACTTCGACGGCTACGCCATCGGCGGGGTGAGCGTCGGCGAGCCGCTCGCCGACCGCCGCGCCCAGGTGGAGTGGACGGCGCCGGCGCTGCCGGAGGCGCGGCCGCGCTATCTGATGGGGGTGGGCACCCCGGCCGATCTCCTGCACGCCGTCGGCCACGGGGTCGATCTCTTCGACTGCGTGCTGCCGGCCCGCAACGGCCGCCACGGGCTCCTCTACACCCGCACCGGGCTGGTGCGGATCCGCAACGCCCGGCACGCGGCCGAGGGGGGACCGCTCGATCCGGAGTGCGCCTGCCCGGTCTGCCGGCGCCTCTCGCGGGCCTTTCTCCACCACCTCTTCCGGGCCGGGGAGGTGACCGCTCCGGTCCTGGGCGCCATGCACAACCTGCGCTTCTTCCTTGACTTCATGGGGGATCTCAGGGAAGCTATTTATTCCGGCCGCCTGGCCGAGCTCGCCGCTACCGTCGCCTCTCCGGATCCGGTGCCCGACGACGGCGCCACCGCCGGCACGTGTGAGCTCGCGGGCGACAACCGCTCAACGACCCTTGGAGAAGGCTGACATGGAAGGGCTCTTCGTCCTGGCACAGACGCAAGCCGCTCCCCGCTCCGCTTTTGTGCAGCTGCTGCCGATCTTCATCATCTTCGCGATCTTCTACTTCCTGCTCATCGCGCCGATGCGCAAGCGGCAGAAGGCGCTGCAGGCGATGGTCGACGCGCTGAAGAAGGGCGACCGGGTGCTGACCAGCGGCGGGATCTACGGCGAGGTCGTCGCGGTGGAGGGCTCGGTCGTCCATCTGCGCATCGCCGACAACGTGCGGGTGCGGGTCGCGAAGTCGGCGATCTCCGGGCTGGAGTCGCCTCAGGAGGAGAGCAAGCAATGAACAGTCTCACCTGGCGGGGGGTACTGATCGTCGGCGCCGTCGCCCTGGCGCTCTGGGCGGCCTACCCCCCGAAAGAGAAGATCAACCTCGGCCTCGATCTCCAGGGCGGCATCCATCTGGTCCTCCAGGTCGAGGTCGTCGACGCGCTCCGCGCCGAGACCGACAAGGACATGGAACGGCTCCGGCAGGAGGCGACCGAGAAGGGGCTCATCGGTCTCGAGACCGAGCGGACCGGCGACAGCGCCTTCGTGCTGCGCGGCGTCGAGGTCGAAGACGAGCCGGTGATCGCCAAGGCGGCGGCCGACTACCTGCCGGGCTGGGACTGGCGGCGGGTCAACGCCGATCTCCGGTTCGAGATGACCGCCACCCAGGTGCGCAACCTCGAGGAGATGGCGATCAGCCAGGCGCTCCAGACGATCCGCAACCGGATCGACGAGTTCGGCGTCGCCGAGCCGGTGATCGCCCGCCAGGGCCTCGACAGCAACCGGATCGTGGTGCAGCTGCCCGGGGTCGACGACCCGGAACGGGTCAAGCGCCTGATCAAGAACACCGCCTTCCTCGAGTTCCGGCTCGTCGACTACCCGCCGGGCGGCGGCGGCGTCTCGTCGCGCGAGGACGTGCTCGAGCATTACGGCGGGACGCTCCCCTCCACGGTCGAGATCTTCACGGAAGACACGCGCGACCGGCAGGGGCGCCTGACCGGGCAGTCGTTCTTCGCCCTCGAGAAGAAGCGGGTGATCACCGGCCGCGACCTGCGGTCGGCCTCGCCGGGGACCGGGAAGTTCAACCAGCCCGTGGTCCAGTTCACGCTCACCCCGGACGGCGGCCGGCTCTTCGGCGACGCCACCGGCGCGAACATCGGCCGCGGGCTCGCCATCGTCCTCGACGGCAAGGTGATGTCGTCGCCCCGCATCAACGCGAAGATCACCGATTCGGGGATCATCGAGGGGCGGTTCACCCAGCAGGAGGTGCAGGACCTGGTGACGGTGCTGCGCTCCGGCGCGCTGCCCGCCGCGATCACCTATCTCGAGGACCGCACCGTCGGCCCGTCGCTCGGCGCCGACTCGGTGCGCAGCGGGCTGCGGGCGGGGCTGGTCGGCTCGGTGCTGGTGCTGTTGACGATGCTCGTCGTCTACCGCGGCAGCGGGGTCAACGCGATCCTCATGCTGGCGGTCAACATCCTGCTGATCTTCGGCGCCCTCGCCTACTTCGGCGCCACCCTCACGCTGCCCGGCATCGCCGGCATCGTGCTCACCCTCGGCATGGCGGTGGACGCCTCGGTGCTGATCCTCGAGCGCGTCCGCGAGGAGCTGCGGGCCGGCCGGACGGTGAAGGCGGCGATCGAGGCCGGCTACGGCAACGCGCTCTCGGCGATCATGGACGGCAACATCACGACCCTGATCGCGGCGCTCTTCCTCTTCCAGTTCGGTACCGGCCCCGTGCGGGGCTTCGCCGTCACGCTCACCATCGGCGTGCTCGGCACCCTCTTCGCCATGGTCTTCGGCAGCCGCTGGCTCATCGACCTCCGGCTGGCCCGTAACCCGCAAATCGAGAAGCTCTCGATCTGACCCGCCGGCACCGCGAGATACCGCCATGGAAATCCTGCGCGAAACCAACATCGACTTCCTGAAGTACCGCCGGTTCTGGGTCACCTTCTCGGTGCTCGTGGTCATCGCGGCGATCGTGGCGATCGCCGGCGGCGGCAAGCTCAACGAGGGGATCGACTTCTCCGGCGGCACCCAGCTGACGCTGAAGTTCCGCGAGCGCCCCGACATCCAGGCGCTGCGCGACATCGCCGGCAACGCCGGCTTCCGCGAGGCGATCATCCAGCGCTTCGGGGATGCCGACCATCACGAGGTGATGCTGCGCATCCCGATCGTCGAGGGGACCGAGGAGGGGGGCGGCGCGGACCTCCTCGCCGCGCTCGACGCCCGCTTCAACGCCGAGGCGGCCGGCCAGCCCGATCTGAACCGCACCGGCAGCGACGCGCTCGGCGCCCTGCTCACCGCCCGTGACCCCGACGGGGTCGGGGCGATGGCCGGTCCGGCCCATTACGAAGGGGTGGCCGACGCGATCGCCGCGCTGCGCCGGAAGGTGGGCCTCTTCACCGACTGGTCGCAGCTCACCGGCGCCGCCGGGGTGAGCCCGGCCGCCGCGTCGCTGCTCCGCTCCGAGATGCGGCTGGGCAGCTTCGCGGTGCTCAGCCTCGAGAACGTCGGGCCGCAGGTCGGCGCCGAGCTGCGCCAGCGCGGAATGATGGCGGTGCTCTTCTCGCTCCTGGCGATGATGGTCTACATCTGGATCCGCTTCGAGCTCTCCTTCGGCATCGGCGCCATCGTGTCCGGGATGCACGACGTCCTGGTCACCCTCGGCCTCTTCGCGCTCTTCCGGTTCGAGTTCAACCTGACCACGATCGCCGCCTTCCTCGCGCTGGTCGGCTACTCGATCAACGACACGGTGGTGATCTTCGACCGGGTGCGCGAGAACCGGCGGAAGAACCGGACGCTGCCGCTCATCGATCAGATCAACCGGAGCATCAACCAGACGCTCTCGCGCACCATCCTCACCTCGGGCACGACGCTGCTCGCCTCGGGCTCGCTCCTCCTGCTCGGCGGCGAGGTGATCCGCGGCTTCGCCTTCGTCATGACCGTCGGCATCATCGTCGGCACCTACTCGTCGATCTTCATCGCCTCGCCGTTCGCGCTCCTCTGGGAGCAGTACCGCGGCCGGAAGGAGAAGGCGGCGGAGAAGGCTCCGGCGGCACCCGCGAAGGTGACGCCCGCCGCGCCGAAGAGCGCGCCGGCTCCGAACGGCGGCCGGCCGGCGCCGGCCGGCAAGCGCCGGCGCGGCCGGGGCTAGTCAACCCCTGCGTCCTGCCGGTAATCTGACGCCCGGCGCGCGCTCCTCCCTTCCGGGAGGCGAGCGCGTGCCCGGCGTCAGATGCGTATCGGTCGAAAAAGCCCGCCCCCGCCCCCGGTGGCCGCCCTGCGCCCGCCGGGGTTCGAGGCGGTGCTCGCCCGGCTCGAGGCGCACGGCCGCCCGTACGACGCCGGCTTCCTGCGCCGCGTCTACGAGTACACGGCGGAGAAGCACAAAGACCAGTTCCGGCGCTCCGGCGAGCCGTACCTGAGCCATCCGCTCGCGGTCGCCTACCTGCTCGCCGACCAGCGCTCCGACCAGATCGCGGTGGCGGTCGGTCTCCTCCACGACGTCATCGAGGACACCCTGGTGACCGCCGACGGGCTCGCCTCGGAGTTCGGTCCGGAGATCGCGGCGCTCGTCGAGGGCGTGACGAAGATCGGCAAGCACGCCTACGTGCGGCGCGACGAGGCGCAGGCGGAGACGTTCCGGAAGATGATCCTCGCCTCGGCGAAGGATCTGCGGATCATCCTCGTGAAGCTCGCCGACCGGCTCCACAACATGATGACGCTCGGCGCCATGTCGCCGGAGGCGCGGCGGCGGATCTCCCAGGAGACGGTCGAGATCTACGCGCCGATCGCCCACCGGCTGGGGATGGCCCGGGTGCGGGGTGATCTCGAGGACCTCGCCTTCTACTATCTGTACCCCCTTCAGTACGCGGCGCTGCGGGAGAAGATCGACGAGCGGATGAAGGTCGGGCAGGAGGCGATGCGCGAGGTGCGCGAGCGGCTCGTCTCCGCCCTCTCCGAAGCCGGGATCGAGGCCGAGATCAGCTTCCGGATCAAGCGCTTCTATTCGATCTTCCAGAAGCTGCGCCGCCAGGGGATCGACATCTCCGAGCTCTACGACTACCTCGCCTTCCGCATCATCACCACGAGCCTGCGCGACAGCTACGCGGCGCTCGGCGTGGTCCACCAGCTCTGGCGGCCGATCCCGGGGCGGTTCAAGGACTACAT
>JAAYLR010000224.1 GCA_012521815.1 Acidobacteriota bacterium | reverse complement strand
CTCCTGGAGCGGCCCGAAGGCCGGCAGCTTCCGGAGGACACGCTCCTCTTCCAGTTGGGCGTCACCCAGCAGGCACTCGGCCGGACGGAGCAGGCGACGGCGACGTTCCGCCGGCTCGTCGAGGAGTTCCCGCGTTCGCCGCTCCAGGCCGAAGCCCGGCGTCTCGCCGGCGGCCCCGGCGCCATCTGAGGCCCGGATGAGCGGACCGGCGGCGGTCCCGAGCCCGTACGAGATCCTCGTGCGGAAACGCGCCGGCCGGGCGCTCGACCGCACCGAAATCCGGGCGCTCGTCGCCGGTGCCGCCAGCGGCTCCTGGAGCGACTCGCAGCTCGGCGCTTTCCTGATGGCCGCGGCGATCCGCGGCCTCGACCGGCGCGAAACCCGGGAGCTGACGCTCGCGATGCTCGAGAGCGGCGAACGGTGGGAGCTCGCGCGCGCGTTGCCGGGGGTCGTGGACAAGCACTCCACCGGCGGGGTTGGCGACAAGGTTTCGCTGGTGCTCGCGCCGCTGCTCGCCGCCTGCGGCCTGCCGATCGCGATGCTCACCGGCCGCGGCCTCGGTCACACCGGCGGGACGGCCGACAAGCTCGAATCGGTGCCGGGGCTGCGTCTCGAGCTCGACCGCGAGCGGGCTCTCGGCCTGCTGCGGGAGGTCGGGATGGCGCTCGGCATCGCCACCGGCGGCATCGCGCCGGCCGATCGCCGTCTCTACGCGCTGCGCGACGTGACCGGCACCGTCGATTCGCTGCCCCTGATCGTCGCCAGCATCCTCTCGAAGAAGCTCGCCACCGGGGCGGCGGCGGTGGTCTTCGACGTGAAGACCGGCGACGCCGCCTTCCTCCCCGGGATGGAGCAGGCGCGGGAGCTGGCGCGGCTCCTCGTCAACACCTGCGCGGAGCTCGGGGTACGGGCCGCCGCCCGGCTGACCGACATGAGCCAGCCGCTCGGCGAGTGGAGCGGCAACGCCGCCGAGCTCCTCGAGACGTTCGCCCTCCTCGAGGGCGGGGGGCCGCCGGAGACCCGGGAGGTCACCCTCGTGCTCGCCCTCGACCTCGCGGCGCTCGCCGGGGTGCCGCTCGACCGGGCGGCGCTCGCACGCGCTCTCGACTCCGGCCGGGCCCGGGAGAGCTTCGTCCGGGCGCTCGCCGCCCAGGGGGGGGAACGGGCGTGGCTGGCGCGGCCGGAGCTGCCGCTCGCCCCGCACGAACGGGTGCTCCTCGCGCCGCGCTCCGGCTGGCTCGGAAAGGTGCAAACCCGCCAGCTCGGGCTCCTCATGGTGGCGGCCGGAGCCGGACGGCAGCGCCCCGGCGACGCGATCGATCCCGGCGTGGCGCTGCGCTATCGCGTCCGGCTCGGCGAGCGTCTGGAGGCGGGGCAGGAGCTGGCGCGGCTCTACCTGCGCCGGGCCGACGCCGATCTGGAGGCCCGTTTCGCCGCCTGTTTCGAGATCGGCGACGCCCCCGGGCCCGTGCCCGTGCTGGTGGGCGAGGAGCTCCTGCCGGAAGCCGGCGGCGCCGCCGGCTGAACCGTTGTCAGAAGGCGGAGCGGCCGAAGTTGGCGGCGAGCAGCGCGAGATCGAGGCCGTCGATGCGACCGTTGCGATCGAGGTCGCCGCGCGGATCGTAACGCCCGTCCCCCGCGTTCGAGCCGAAGAGCACCGCGAAGGCGACGAGGTCCCGGCCGTCCACCCGGCCGTCCCGGTCGAGGTCGCCGGTGAGCAGCTCCGTCCCGGCCACGACGAAGGTGGCGAGCGTCTCCTCGATCTCGTTGGGCGGGGTCGCCAGGTCGCGCGCCCGGTAGCCGAGACGCACCACGTTGGCGAGCGGCGTTGCGGGCCGGTAGGTGAAGGCGAGGCGCCGCGGCACGCTCGACGAGACAGTGGCGGCGACCGGCTCGCCGTCGATCAGCATGGTGGCGTGCGCGGCGTCGACGCCCGAAAGGTGGTCGTAGAGGTAGAAGGTGAGCTCGCTCGTCGGCGGCACGCCGCTCTCGCCGTCGGCCGGCCGCACGAAGGCGGCGACCGGCGCCACCGTATCGATTCCGAGCAGCATCTCGGCGAACGCCTTCGCGAGGAGGTCGTACCCTTCCGCGTTGGGGTGGTACGGATCCGCGTAGAGGCGGCCGAAGACCTCCCGGGTGCGCGTGAAGACCGCGTACGCATCGACCAGGCCGGCGCCGTCCCGGTAAGCGAGGTCGCGCAGCTCCCAGGCCACGCGCTCGGTCTGGAGGTTGCGCGGATCGGTGGGGGCCGCCGGCCCCCGCGGGATCAGGGTGGCGAAGATCGGCTCGATCCCCCGCTGGGAGGCGAGGCGGCCCATCTCGCGCAGGTTGTAGGCGATCGTCTCGGGCGAGACGTCGTGGGAGACGTCGTTCGTCCCTTCCATGAGCAGGAGCAGGTTGCCGCCGGCGGCGAGCGCCGCGGGCAGGCGGGCGAGCCCCTCGGCCGTGGTCTCCCCGGGAACGCCGAGGTTGTGCACCTCGGCGGCGACGCCCGCTTCGGCGAGCAGCGCCGCGAGCCGTGCGGGGTACCCCCGATCCGGCTCCGGCCGGGTGTCGCCGACCCCGGCGGTGATGCTGTCGCCGAAGGCGAGGATCGCCCGGACCGCGCCGGCCGCCGGAGTGGCCAGGAGGGCGAGCAGCGCGCCGGTGGCGAGGGCGTGCGGGAGCGTCTTCACCGGCGCAGCCGTCCGGTCCGCGGAGTCCGCTCCCAGCGGACGGCGATCTCCTCTTCCTCCCAGCGCAGGGCGAGGCCCCCCGTGCCGGGGTCGGTCACGAGCAGGGGGCGCTCGGCGCGCGCCGTCTCGACGTCGGCTTCGCGCGCCACCCGGCCCTCTTCCGTGAGCCGCAGGAGCCCCCAGCCGCGCGTCGTGCCCGCCCGCAGGCAGAGGAGATAGAGCGTGCCGTCGAGCCGCTCGAAGGTCGGGTAGAGGCCGCCGGCTCCTTCGATCACGGCGGGCTCGCGCCACCGTTCGCCGTCGAACCGCGCGGTCAGGAGCCGGTAGGCGCCGAGCTCCGGGTCGAAGCGGTTCCAGGCCGCGATCGCGCCATCGCCGAGGGCGGCGACGGCCGGGGTGATGTCGGGGACGTCGTTGTCGGGGGCGAGCGGCTGCGGGTCGCGCCACTCGCCGGCCCGACCATGTGACCAGAGGATCTCGTCGTCTTGGCCGTCGAAGGCGCTCCAGAGCGCGAGGAAGCTGCCGTCGGAAAGCGGCGCGGCGGCGAGCGCGAGCTGGCTGCCGGCCGCGGGCGGGGCGACCTCGACCGGCGTCCCGAACCGTTCCCCGTCGAACGGTGCGTACCGCAGGGCGAGCGATCGCCGATCGTCGCCTTCGAGCCAGAGGAGGCCCTGGCTCCGGCCGCCGTTCGCCAGCCAGACCGGCTCGGCACGGAGCCTCCCGCGGCGCGGCCCGGGCGGTGGGATCTCCCGTTCGCCGGTACCGTCGCCGGCGAGCAGGAAGAGCTCGGAGCCGCCTTCGGCGCGCGGGTAGGCGCCGGCGAGGAGCCAGCCGCCGCCAGCCGCCGCGGCCGATTTCAGGAGGGTCCCGGCCGGCAGGGCGACCGGCGTCGCCTCCGGCTGGCCGCTTTCGAGGCGCAGCTCGGAGCCGGCGGGGAAGAAGTAGACCGCCTTCCCCTCGCCGCCGCGCGCCGCGAGCGGTTCATCGAACGCCGCCACGGGAGCGGCGCCGCAGAGGAGGCAGAGGGCGGCGAGAGAGGGAAGGAGCCGGGGGCGGAACATGGCGGCTCATTTTATCAGCGCGCCGTTCGCCGCCCGAGCGGCCGGAAGGGCGCTGCTATGATCCCGGCGCCATGCGGGCAGCGATCCTGGCGGTGGGTTCCGAGCTCCTCGGTGAGGACCGGGCGGAGACCAACTCGCTCTGGCTCGCCAGGCTCCTCGCCGACCATGGCGTGGAGCTGGTTCGCAAGGTCGCCGTCGCCGATCAGGAGGAGGCGATCGCCGCGGAGATCGCCCGCCTCGCGGCGAGCCACGACCTGGTGCTCGTCAGCGGCGGCCTCGGGCCGACGGCGGACGACGTGACCCGGGAGGCGGTGGCGAAGGGGCTGGGGCGGCCGCTCGCGCGCGACGCCCGCCTGGAGCAGGAGCTGCGGGCCCGGTACGCCTCGCTCGGCCGCCGGATGCCCGAGATCAACCGGAAGCAGGCCGATCTGATCGGCGGCGGCGTGGCGCTCGCCAACCCGCAGGGAACCGCTCCCGGACAGCGGCTCGAAGCGGGCCGGGCGACCCTCTTCCTCCTCCCCGGAGTCCCCCACGAGCTCGTGGCGCTGAGCGAGAGGTACGTGGCTCCCTGGCTCGCCGAACGCACCGGCGGCGAAGCCCGCGAGCGGATCACCGTGCGCACCGCCGGCCTGCCCGAGTCGGAGGTCGACGAGCGGCTGGCGCCGGTGTACGCGGCCTTCCCGCGCGAGGAGATCACCGTGCTCGGGTCGGCGGGCGAGGTGCGGGTCCGGCTCACGGTGGGGGGGGAAGCGGAGGCCCGGCGGACCCACCTCGGCGCCCTGCGCGCAGCCGTCCGGGAGGCGCTCGGCGAGGCGGTCTACGCGGAGGGGGAGGAGGCGAGTCTGGAGGGTGTCGTCGGGGCGTTGCTCGCGGCGCGCGGCGCCACCCTCGCGGTCGCCGAGTCGTGTACCGGCGGGCTCCTCGGGGAGCGGCTCACGCGGGTTCCGGGAGCGAGCGCCTTCTTCCTCGGCGGCGTCATCGCCTACCACAACCGCCTCAAGACCGAATGGCTGGAGGTCGCGCCGGCGCTCCTGGCCGAGGCGGGAGCGGTGAGCCCGGCCGTGGCGCGGGCGATGGCGGAGGGGGTGCGCACGCGCTGCGGCGCCACCCATGGTCTCGCGATCTCCGGGATCGCGGGACCGGCCGGCGGCACCGAGGAGAAGCCGGTGGGCACGGTCGCGATCGCGCTCGCCTCCGGTGACCCCGCCGTGCCGGGAGGGCAGCTCTTCCTGCGGCTTCCCGGCGACCGGAACCGGGTGCGCTGGCATGCCAGCCAGCTCGCTCTCGATCTCCTGCGCCGCCATCTGCTCGTGACCGGTGAGGGCTGACGGAGATGCGTCTCTTCGTGGCCGTCGCGATCCCCGAGGCGCACCGCCAACGGCTCGGGGAGCGCCTCCGCGCGCTCGGGCCGGCCAGCCCCCGGGCGCGCTGGGAACGAGCCGAGAAGCTCCACCTGACGTTGCGTTTCCTCGGCGAGGTCGCGCCACAGCGGCTGCCGGAGCTCGAGGCCGCGCTGGCCGGGGCCACGGCGAGCGCCTCGCCGCTGACGGTACGGCTCACGGCCGGAGGCGCCTTCCCGCCGGCCGGAAGGGCGCGGGTCCTCTGGGTCGGGGCCGAGCCGGAGGCCGGGCTCGTGACGCTGCAACAGGCGGTGGCGACTGCCGTGGCGCCGTTCGCGGAGCGGGAGGAGGGGCGGCCGTTCCGCCCGCACCTGACGCTGGCGCGCTGCGACCCTCCCTGGGAGGCACGCGAGGTGGCGCGGTTCGTGAGCGAGCTCGGGACTCCGGCGCCGGAGCCGTTCCCGGTGACCGCCTGTCAGCTCGTCGAGAGCCGCCTCGGGCCCGGGGGCGCGCGCCATACCGGGATAGCCTCCTTCCCGCTCGGCGGGGAGGGGGAGAGCAGGGCAGAGAGAGGGGAGGAGAGGAGATGAGGCCGATCGGGGTCCTCGGCGCCGGTTCCTGGGGGACGGCGCTGGCGGTGCATTACGCGGCCCAGGGGCAGGAGGTGCTCCTCTGGGCGCGGCGTCCGGAGGCGGCCGCCATGCTGACGCGGGAGCGGCGCAACGAGCCGTACCTGCCGGGGGTGCCGCTGCCGGAGCCGTTGCGGATCACGAGCGATCTGGCGGCCGTCGTGGAGACCGATCCGATCCTCGTGGTGGTCCCGTCGCACGGCTACCGCCAGGTGCTGCGCGAGATCGTGCGCCGGTTCGCTCCCGGCGAGCCCCGGACGCTCGTCTCGGCGACGAAGGGGATCGAGCTCGAGACGCGCTGCCGGATGAGCGAGGTGACGGCGCAGGAGGCGGAGCGGGCCGGGGTGGCGGTGCGGTTCGCGGTCCTCTCCGGCCCCAACTTCGCCGCGGAGCTGGCGATCGGAATGCCCTCGGCGGCGGTGGTGGCGAGTCCGGAGGAGGAGCTCGCCACCGAGCTCCAGCGCCGCCTCGCCACCCCTTCCTACCGGTTCTACTCCTCCCGCGACGTCGCGGGCGTGGAGATCGCCGGGGCCGCGAAGAACGTGATCGCGATCGGCGCCGGGGTCCTCTCCGGCCTCGGCCTCGGGCACAACACGATGGCGGCGCTCATCACCCGGGGGCTGCACGAGATCACCCGCCTCGGGGTCGCGTGCGGCGGCGACCTGCGGACCTTCTCGGGCCTCGCCGGTCTCGGCGACCTCGTCCTCACCTGCACCGGCGGCCTCTCGCGCAACCGGCGCACCGGGATCGCGCTCGCCCAGGGGCAGAGCCTCGCCGAGATCCTCGCGAGCACGACGATGGTGGCCGAAGGGGTGCGCACCTCGGTGGCGCTCTGCGAGCTCGCCCGCGAGCGCGAGGTGGCGATGCCGATCACCGAGCAGATGGTGGCGATCCTCCACGAGGGGAAGGATCCCCGGCGGGCGCTCGAGGAGCTGATGGGCCGCCAGCTCAAACCGGAGAGCCAGCTCTGAACCGGAGGGCCCGCGCCGAATGGGCCGCGCTCGAACGGGAGATCATCGCCTGCGAGCGCTGTCCGCGCCTGCGCTCCTGGTGCCGGCAGGTGGCGGCCGAGCGGGTCCGGAGGTACGCCAGCGAGACCTACTGGGGGCTGCCGGTCCCCGGTTTCGGTGACCCCGAAGGCCGGCTCTGGATCGTCGGTCTGGCGCCGGCGGCGCACGGGGCGAACCGGACGGGCCGTCTCTTCACCGGCGACCGGTCGGGCGATTTCCTCTTCGCGGCGCTCCATCGGGCCGGGTTCGCGAACCGCCCGACGGCCCGGCGCCGGGACGACGGCCTCGTGCTCCGCGACGCCTGGATCTCGCCGATCGTCCGCTGCGCTCCGCCCGCCAACCGGCCCACCGCGGAGGAGATCGCCAACTGCCGGCCGTTCCTCGTGCGCGAGCTGCGTCTCCTCG
>JAAYLR010000223.1 GCA_012521815.1 Acidobacteriota bacterium | reverse complement strand
GGTGGTGAGCGCGTAGAGGAGGAGGATCGCGAACGCGAAGCCGGGGGCGCCGCCGCGCGGCCGCCCGGCACCCGCCGCGGCGGACCGGGGCTCGGGCGGGGCGACGGACACGCTCAGAGGTCGCTCCCGCCCCCGCCCGGCGCGCTCATGGCGCGACCGGCGGCTCCTGGATGCTGCGCAGGTACTCGATGAGATCGCCGATCTTCTGCTTCACCTCGGCCCGCCGCTCGGGGTTGTCCTCCGGCCAGAGGAACGCATCGCCCCAGACGGGCATCTCCCGCATGCCGTGCCCCCGGACCTGCTCGCGGCCGTCGACGCTCCGCATCGCGCGGTCGAACGGGAACTCGCCACCGTTCTTCGCCGCCATCGCGGTGAGGTCGGTCGGCTTCACCTTGAGGCTGTCGGCGAGGTACCCGTCTCCCTTTCCACTGACGCCGTGGCAGTTCATGCAGTAGATCTTGTACGAGGCCTTGCCGTTGAAGGCGGAGTAGACCGGCTCGCTCTCCTCGCCGGAGGCCACGCTCCAGCCGGCGGCGAGAAGGGCCACGGCCAGGAGCGCGACCGCGAGCAACGTCCCGCGCCTCGTGCTCACCCGCTGCTTTTCACTCATCTCGAACTCCTTTCGAGATCGATCCTTGCTGCGAGCCTCGTCGTCTCTAGGGTAGCAGAGTTGCCGCGGCTCGGCACTCCGTCGGGAGTTGTGATGGAATGAGGATTACGGCCGCCGGCCGCGGCTTTCCGCCCCGCAACCATGAGTCTCCGTTCACCCCTCCGTCCGTCCTGCGCCCTCCGCGCGGGCGCCGCCTCGTCGGCGCGGCCGCGCGTGCGCGCGCACCCCCGGGTCCGGTGAGCGAGAACCGGATCGCCCGCGGCTCGCTCTTCGCCTGCCTCCCGCCAGCCGGCGAGGCGGAGGCGTTCGCGAACCTCTTCACCGCCCCGGGGCTGCGCATCGAGCGGATCGTCTCCCACGGCCACGCCTCTCCCGACGGCTTCTGGTACGACCAGGGCTGGGAGGAGTGGGTGCTCGTCCTCGCCGGAAGCGCCCGGCTGGAGATCGAGGGCGAGCCGGAGCCGCTGCCGCTCGCCCCGGGCGACTGGGTGGCGCTTCCCGCCCGTCGCCGGCACCGGGTGGCCTGGACCAGCCCCGACGAGCCGACGGTCTGGCTCGCGATCCACCTGACCCCCTGCTGAGACCGGGGGAGATCCCCACCGGAAGAGGAGAGCGCCCTTGTCCCTGCCCGCCGAGATCCGTCTGCGCCCCATCGGCTGCGTTCGCAGCCCGTTTCACGACCCGGCCGAGATCCCCAAGGGGAAGGGGGCCAAGCACGAGGCCGAAGGGACGATCGAGCTCCGTCCCGAGCTCGTCGAAGGGCTCCGGGACATCGAGGGCTTCTCGCACCTCTTCGTGATCTGGTGCTTCGATCGGAGCGAGGGGTTCGATCTCCTCAGCCAGCCCCCGAACGCCGATCGCCCGCACGGCGTCTTCGCCACCCGCTCCCCGCGCCGGCCGAACCCGCTCGGCCTCACGGTGGTCGAGCTCCTCGGCCGGGAGGGGCACGTGCTGCGGGTCCGGGGCGTCGACATGCTCGACGGCACCCCGGTGCTCGATCTCAAGCCGTACCTGTCGAGCGTGCCGGCGGAGAAGCTCCGGCGGGGCTGGCTCACCGAGGCGGGAGCCTGAAGCGGGCGTTCCGGACGGCGCCGCCGCAGCGCGCGCCCGCCTGCTTTCCCGCCTACTTTCCGGTGGGCGCCACCTCGCGCTCCTCGTGGAGCGCCTCGAAGACCCCGAGCTGCCGGTTCTTGCGCACGTTGTCCCAGGCGAAGCAGCGGCCGTTCATCGCGATGTAGACGCCCGCCGGCAGCACCTGAACGAACGAGAGGGCGCTGCCGAGGTTGAAGAGGCCGTCGGAGGCGTTGAACGTCCAGGGGATCATCGCCCCGGTGAGGACGATCGTCTTGCCGCTCACCTCGCGGGCCAGCACCGCCGCGCTCTCCACCATCGTGTCGGTGCCGTGGGTGATGACGATCCGCTCCGCGGCCGTCTGCCGGCAGCAGGCGGCGAGCAGCGCCCGGTCGGCGTCGGTCATCTCCAGGCTGTCGATCATCATCACGGTGCGCACCTGCACCGGCAGCCGGCAGCGGCCGAGGCGAAGCATCTCCGGCAGATGGGTGTCGTGGAAGGCGAGCCGGCCGGCCAGCTCGTCGTAGGTCTTGTCGAAGGTGCCGCCGGTGACCAGGATCTGGATCGTCATCTTCCGCCTCACGCCGTTCCGGACGAGCCGAACCCGCCGGCGCCCCTGGCGGTCTCGCCCAGCTCTGGGACCTCTTCGAAGCGTACCGCCGCCACCGGCGCCACGACCAGCTGGGCGATCCGGTCGCCGCGGCCGATCACGAACGGCTCGCCGCCGAGGTTGACCAGAACCACCGCGACCTCGCCGCGGTAGTCGCTGTCGATCGTACCCGGGCTGTTGAGGAGCGTCACGCCGTGGCGGATCGCGAGCCCGCTGCGCGGCCGCACCTGCCCCTCCCAGCCGGGGGGCAGCTCGAGCGCGAACCCCGTGGGGACGAGCGCCCGCGCCCCCGGCGCGAGCTCCAGGGGCGCGGCCACCGCCGCGCGCAGATCGACCCCGGCGCTGCCCGGCGTCGCCGGCGCCGGCGGGGGCAGATCTTCCCCTCCGGGCAGGCGGCGGAAACGGACCGTGACCATGGGGTCGCTCACCACTTCTCCGGCGGCGGCTGCTTGCCCGCGCCCGGCGGCAGTTCCAGATCGCCACCCGGTTTGCCCGGAGGAGGCGGCGGCATCCCGCCGACCCCGATGGGAGGCGGTGCCCCCGGCATCCCCGGCAGCCCGCCCGGCGGCGGATAGCGGAACGGCCGGCCGATCCCGCGCGTCGAGAGCCGCATCGGGGGGATACCGCCGATGCCGATCTGAAAGGTCATCTGCGGGCTCGTCAGCAGCTCCAGCGAGAACTCCCAGTCGCGATACCGCGTCTTCTCGAAGAAGGTCCGGTACCCCTCCTCGTCGCTGAGGCTCCGCACCCCGCGGATCGGCCCCGCCGGGAGCTGCGGGGTGCCGAAGGCGCTGCCGCCGTCGCCTTCGCCCGCGCCGTCCCCGACGTCGCCCACCGGCTCGGGGGGCGGCGGCTGGCCGGGGATCTCGATCGGTGTCCCCATGCCGAGCAGGAGCAGGCCCCACTTCGTGTCGTCGGTGATCGGATCGCGCCAGAGCTGGCGGATCGAACGGGGGTTGACGTCGCGCAGCTCCTGGAGGGTGTTGGGGAGCCGCCCGAACCGCTTCTGGAAGACCCGGATCGCCTCGGCGTACTGCAGGCCGCGGGAGATCAGCTCCTCCTCCCGGTCGCGGCGGATGGCGGCGCTCCAGAGCGGCAGCACGGCGGCGACCAGGATGTTGAGGACCATGACCGCCATCACCACCGCCACCAGGTTGTAGCCGCGCTCGGCGGCGCGCCGGGGGGGAGCCATGATCACCAGGTGTTGTACGCGGTGCCGTCGAGAGCGATCCCGGCGGAGCCCGAGCGCACGTCGGAGATCCCCGGTTCGCCCCCCTCGGGCAGATCGGTCTCGGCGAACGGGGTGTCGAGGGACTCCTCCTCGAAGATCAGCTCCCAGGTCTCCGCGCTCTTGGTCATCGGGTCGATCGGCACCGCCCGCAGGTACCGCTTCTCGACCAGCTCTTCCAGGGTCGGCGGGTAGTGCCCCTTGTCGCCGTAGTACTGATCGAGCACCTCGCGCAGGGTGCGCAGGTTGGTCTTGAGCACCGCCTCGGAGGCGCGCCGCGGCATGTCCTTGAGCGCCGGCATCGCGATCGCGGCGAGGATGCCGATCATCGCCACCACGATGATCAGCTCGAGCAGGGTGAAGCCGCGGGCGCGGCGGCGGGGACGGGTTCTCTTCGGCGGCATCGTCGCTCCTCCGTCACCAGAGGGTATAGGGGACGCCGTTGAGGCCCACCCCTTCCGAGAGCGAGTAGACGTCGTAGACGTTCTCTCCCCCCCAGCTGGTCGCGTCCCAGTCGTCCTGGTAGCTGCGCAGCCCCCACTCGTCCTTGCCGGTCATCGGATCGATCGGGATCCGGCGCAGGAACTTCACCTTGCGGTCGATCTGCCCGATCACGTCCACGCCCTCGACGAGCACCTCGAGCTCCTTCGGGTAGCCGTCGGTGCCGAGCTCGACCGGCAGCAGCCCCGAATCGCTGTACCGCTTGAACTCGTCGATCGCGGCCCGCATCTCGCGCAGCGCGGTGCGCAGCTCCATCTCCTTGCTCCGCTTGACGGTGAACTTGACGACCGGCATCGAGATCCCGGCGAGGACCGTCAGCGTCACGCAGACGATCACCAGCTCGACGAGGGTGTAGCCGCGCTGCCGCCGTCCGGCCACCGCTCTCCTCAGAGCCACTCGGTCGGCGTCCGCGGCCCGCGCGGCGGCTCGGTGGTACCGATCAGGAGCCGGGCGGGCAGCACGCGGACGGGCCGGGGCGCGAGGTCGGGACCGAGCGGCGCCGCCGAGTCGATCGCGAGCTCGGTGGTGCCGGCCTCCCGGGCCCGCAGCCGCAGCACCGCCACCGTGCCGTGCCCCGCCACCGCCGGGCGGTCGCCGAGCCGGCTCGCGCCGAGCCAGATCTCACCCGGATGGGAGAGGTCGGCGAGCACCTCGCGCTCGCCGGCGCCACCCAGGAACTCCCCAGCCGCGACCGCTACCACCTCGACGTGCGCAGGGTCGTAGACGACCACCAGCGGCAGGTGCGACACCGGGCGCGCGGTCTCGACGGTGAGCGCGAGCTCGATCTCTTCGCCCGCCGCCAGGCGGAGCCGCTCCGCGGCGAAGCCGAGCGTCACCTCGTCGTCGCTTCCCGCGAGCGCCCAGCGTCCGCTCTCCCTGGCGGCGGGTTCGAGGTTGGCTACCGGCTCGTCCGGCGGCGCGGTCGGCTCCGGCTCCGGCTTCCCGAAGCTGTCGGCCGGCGGCAGGCCCGGCACGAGCTCGGTACCGGGGGGCGACTCCGGCTGCGCCGGCGGGTTGCCGCCGACGCCAACGCCCGGCTGGAGCCCGCGCGGCAGCCGCTGGAGACGCTCCCGGATCTTCTCCTGCACCTCCTCGGGGCTGGCGCCGGCCTCTTCGTCGAACGGCCCTTCCGCGTCCGACTCCACGCGCGGGCTGCCGCCACGGAAGGTGATGTTCTGCTCGGTACCGACCCAGACCGGTAGCAGGTCGCTCTCCCGGATGCTCGGGGTGCGGATGATGTGCGGGGTGAGGGTGAGCAGCACGTCGGTGCGCTGCGCCTCGGTGCGCGTCTTGCCGAAGAGGTAGCCGATCAGCGGCAGCTCGGAGAGTCCGGGCAGCCCGGACTCCGCCTTCGTCTCGTCGGTGCGGATGAGGCCGGCGAGGAAGTTCGTCTCGCCGTCCTTGAGACGGATCGTCGACTCGATGTTCCGGGTGCCGATGATCGGCTGGCTCTGCCCGCCCGACCCGGAGATGTAACCGGTGATCTGCGAGACCTCGATCTTCAGCTTGAGGGTGATCTCCTTGTTGTGGTGCACCCGCGGCTCGATCTGGATCCGGATGCCCACATCCTGGTACTGGAACGAGGTCATCGGCACGATGTTGCCGCCGATCGTTCCGGCGGTGTTGAACGTGGTCACCGGCACCGGCACCTTGTCGCCGATGTGGAGGTTCGCCTTCTCCCCCTCGGTGATCCGCACCTGCGGCTTGGCCAGCAGCTGCGCGTCGCTGTTCGTCTTCACGAAGTCGTAGAGGATCGACGGCACCGTCAGCGCCCACGACTGCCGGTTGATGTTCTGCAGGTCGCTGAAGCGGATCGGACCCTCGCCGCCGAAGTCGAGCGACTGGCCGATCTGGTAGCCCGAGAGCGAGACGCCGAGGTCGAGCAGCTTCGTGGTGTTGACCTGGATCAGCTCGACGTCGACCACCACCTCGGCCTTCGACTTGTCCACCGACTCGATGATCCGCTGCGCGACCTTCACCTTGTCGGCGGTGTCGCGGATCGCGATCGCGTTGAGCGCCTCGATCGGCGTCGCCGATTTCGTGCCGATCAGGCCGCGCAGCATGTTCATCACGTCCTTCATCTCGGCGTTGGAGAGGAAGAAGGTCTGGATCACGAGGTCTTCGTAGGTGCGCCGGTTCTGCGGGTTGTCGGCGGCGACGATGATCGAGTGCTCGTCGACCACCTTGTAGAAGTGGCCGGCGGCGCGCATCAGGATCTCGAGCGCGTCCTGGGCGGTGACCTCGGCGAGCTCGATGGCGATGTTCTGATCGCGCAGGTTCGGGTCGAAGAGGACGTTGATCCCGTACGCCTTGCCGAGCGCGCGGTAGATGTCGAAGATCGAGACCGGCTTCGGGAAGTTGAGCGAGATCGGCTCCTTCGAGCGCGGGTTGAGCACCGGCGGCTGCGCCGAGGCGCCCCGCGTCCGCGCCTTCATCTCGTCGAGGGTGAGGGGCGCGGGCTCGGCGGCCCGCGCCGTGGCGATCTGCTCGCGGACCCGGTCGAGCTCGACCGCGGCGTACTGGTTCGTCGGATCGAGCTGGACCGCCTGCTGGTACTCCACCAGCGCGCGCTCGAAGACTCCGGCCTCGTGGAACCGCTTCCCCCGCTCGAAATGCGTCTGGGCGGCGGTGATCTTGGCCCGCATGAGCGCCGCCTTGTAGCGCGCGTTGCCGGGATCGCGCCGGGTCAGGTCGAGGTAGTGGAGGACGGCGGTATCCCAGTCCCCGCGCTGTTCGGCGATCTGCGCCTGGCGCAGGGTGGCGAACGAGCTGCAGCCGATGACGACGATCATCAACGCCAGCCCGAGCCAACGCCCGATCTTGAGCTCTGAACGCATCTGCTGCACCCCTTCCGCGTGACCCCTGCCGCTAGCTCCCGATCCCGAGCCGCTGCGCCGGGTGGTCGGGGAAACCGACGAACTTCAGGGAGACCGACTCCAGACCGATCTCCACGAGGATGAACTTGCCCGCCAGCACCTCGCCCCGGCGGGCGTTGAACACTTCCTGCTTCTCCTGGTCGCTGAAGACCGCCACCCGGTTGCGCGCGGGGCCGAAGCTGCCGAGATAGACGATGTCGACCGGCGGCGGCTTCGGCCGCGCGGCTTCGACCGCCGCCGCGCGGGCGCGCGCTTCCGCCTCCCGGCGCGCCCGCTCCAGCGCCTCGAAATCGACCGGCGGCGGCGGGGGAGGCGGGGGGGGCGGCGGAGCCGGACCGTACCGGAACGGATCGCGTCCGATCGCGAAGGCGAACGGCTCGACCTCGAGCCGTCCGAGCCGCAGCGCGGTCACCTCCGGGATGGCGAGCGCGGAGCGGGCCTCGCGCGCCTCCGGACGCCGCGCCGCCCCGGCCGGCGGCGGCGCGTAGAGATCGTCGTCGCCGGAAACCCGGAACAATGGCGGCAGATAGACCACGGCGGCGAGCAGGAGGCTCACCCCGAGCCCCGCGAGCAGGAGGCGCTGACGGCGCTCGGGCGTCACGATCGGCCCTTCCCGGCCGGCTCCGGCTCGGCGATGAAGAGCGTCGAGAGCGAGAGCTCGGCGCGCAGCTGGCCGCCGGTCCCCACCTCCCCGACCCGGATGCTCTCCAGGGTCAGGAACGAGGGGGTGAGCTCGAGCAGGTAGACGAGCTGCCGCAGGGCGCCGTAGGAGCCCTCCACGCCGAAGACGAACGAGCGGCGCACCAGGCCGTACTCGGTCAGGCTCTGCTGCGGGTAGGAGATCGCCCGGATCTCGAGCCCGGAGCGCGCCGCGAGATCCTTGACCTCGGCGATGGCGGCGGTCAGCCGCTGCTCCGGCGTCGCGAACCACTCCTGGTAGAGCCGCTCGCGGTACTCCCGGTTGCGCAGGATCGCCGCGCGGCGGCTGGCGAGCTCGCGGGTCTGCCGCGCCACCTCTTCGCGCTCGTTCGCGGTCCACTCGAGGCGGCGCTCGAGGGCGGCGATCCGGCCGGCGAGCACCACCCGATCCCAGGCGAGGACACCCAGGTTCGCCGCGAGGAAGAGCAGCGCCGGCAGCCAGACCCGGATCCGCCGCTGCCAGAGTCCGGCGCGGCCGCTCACGGACCGATCCTCCGGGTCGCCGAGGCGGGAGCGCCGAGCGGCACCGGCGCGGCCCCGGGAGCGACGCTTTCCGCCGCCTTGCGGGGCCGCATCACCGGCGGCCGGACGGGCGCCGCCGCCGGCGGCGTGTCCTGACCAGACGCTCCGGCGGCCGGCACCCCGAGCACCATCGGGATCCCCGCCTCCCCGGCCGGAAGCACCGGCTGCCGGCCGCCCACCCGGGGCGCGGCGGCCGGGGCGGCGGCCCGGGAACGTTCGTCCGGCGCCGGCGTTCGCGGCTCCCGCTCGCGGCGGCCGACGGGAGGTTCGGCGACCCCCGGGAGACCCTCCTCACCGTCGCCAGCCGTGGCCGTCCGGGGCACCGGCGGAAGCGCCACGGCGCCTCCGGCCTCCGGCGCCGCGGCCTCCGGCGCAATGCCGATCGCTGCGGCGACCGTCGGCGGCGGCGCCGCCGGCGCCGTTTCCGCCCGCCCGGGAGCCCCTTCCGGCGGCGCGGCCGCCGCGGGGGGCAGGTAGCTGACGGCGAGCTCGAACTGCACCGGCTTGCCCGGCGGCACCGCCTCCCGTCTCAGGTCGGGCGCGGCGAACTCCGGGGCGGCGAAGAGGGCATCCACGAGGTCGAGCAGCGCCTCGTCCCGCTCCGCGTAGCCGGTGACCTGCACCGTCACCCAGAGCTCGCTGGCAGCCGCCTCGGCCTTGCGCGCCCCCCGGCCGCGCGGCTGCCCGGGGGCGACCAGGAGCGGACTGACCTGCACGAGCCGCACCTCGCGCGGCAGCACCCGCCCGAGGCTCTCGAACAGATGGGTCCAGGAGAAGACCCGGCGGTCGATCTCCTGGTCGAGGAAGAGCGCGTGCGCGTTCTCCGTCATCAGGTCGATGCCGCGCAGCGCGTTCTCGACCTCGCGCAGCCGCTCGCGCTCCGCGCCGAGCGCCCGCTGGGCCTCGGCGACCAGCTCCCGCTCGGCCCCCAGCCCCCGCCAGAGCGTCCACGCCTGCCGGAGGTTCCAGGCCGCCAGCAGGGCGCCGAGCAGCCAGGCCACCAGCGCCAGCCGGGTGATCGGCCGCAGGTTGACGAACGGGCGCCGCGCGAGGTTGAGCTTCACCGCACCTCCGCGCTGGCGGCGCCCACGAGCGGCGCCAGCTGCCGCCAGTCGGCCCCGGGGGCGAGGCCGGTCGCGAGCAGCGCGCGATGGGCGGCCGGCGCCGGGTCGCGCCGGAGGCCGGCGTCGACGATCTCCCGCCAGAGCGCCTCTTCCGCCGCGGGCACCACGAGCACCGGGTCGGGCAGCCGTACCTGCGGCAGCCGCTCCTCGACGAACGCCTGGGTCAGGCGCAGCTCGCGCACCAGCACCTCCCGCCGGGTGGCCTCGTCCCACTCCGGGGCGAGCGCCTTCTGCCGGTAGACGATCGGCTCCCCCCCGCTCCAGCCGGAGAGGAGGAAGGAGCCGTTCGCCGTGGCCAGCAGCAGCAGGTCGCCTGCCGGCTGCCGGGCGAGCAGCGCCGTGCTCATGGCGGTCCCGGCGCTCACGATCTGCCCGAGCTCCACGCCATGGCGGGCGAACCCCTCTTCGAACCGGGCCAGGGCGAGCTCATTGGCGAAGCCTACCAAGGAGCGGCGCGGCTCCTGCTGCCCGGCGAGCGCTCGGGCCGGCAGCAGCTCCAGCCGCAGCTCCTCGGGCCGGAACGGCACCAGCCGCCGCAGCTTGAAGCGCAGCACCTCGTCGCGCTCGTCGGCCTGGCGCGGCAGCTCGCCATGCTCGACGAAGACCGCGCGCAGCCAGTCGTCGGGCAGCACGAGCGACGCCTGCCGCACCGGCGCCGAGGCGCGCTCGAGCAGCGCCGCCACCCGTTCGGCGAAGGCGTTCGCGGTCGCCGGCGCCCGCCCGGGCGGCGCCGCCACCCAGGCGCCGGCGTCGAGCGGCTCGGCGTGGAGCTCGCGCAGCTCGAGCCCCGTCTCGCCGCGGCCGAAGGCGGCGAAGGTCAGCGCCGCGTCGTCGAGGGCGAAGACGTGCGGCGGCACCGGCCGCGGGTCGCGCCCGCAGAGGCGCTCAATCCACGAAGGTAACCTTGTTGATCTCACGCAGCGTGGTCACTCCCTGCAGTACCTTCTCCAGCGCCGACTCGCGCAGGAACCGCATCCCCTCCCCCTTCGCCGCCCGCTTGATCTCCGAGCCGGGGCGGCGCTCGAGGATCAGCTCCCGGATCCGGTCCGAGAGGTCGAGCAGCTCGGAGACCGCCAGCCGCCCGAGAAAGCCGGTGCCGTTGCACTCGAGGCAGCCCGCCCCCTCGTAGAAGACCTGATCGGCATAGAGCGACGGCGAGAGGCCCGATTCCTCCAGCGCGGTGCGCGAGATCCGCGCCGGCCGCTTGCAGTGCGGGCAGATCCGCCGCACCAGCCGCTGCGCCAGCACGCAGTTGAGCGCGGAGACGAAGTTGTAGAGGTCGACGTTCATGTTGAGGAACCGGCCGAGCACGTCCACCACGTTGTTCGCGTGCACGGTGGTGAAGACGAGGTGGCCGGTGAGCGCCGACTGGATGGCGATCGAGGCGGTCTCCTCGTCGCGGATCTCGCCGACCATCACCTTGTCCGGATCGTGGCGCAGGATCGAGCGCAGGCCGCGGGCGAAGGTGAGCCCCTTCTTCTCGTTGACCGGGATCTGGGTGATCCCCTTGAGCTGGTACTCGACCGGGTCCTCGATGGTGATGATCTTGTCCTCGGGCGAGGCGATCTCCGAAAGGCAGGCGTAGAGGGTCGTCGTCTTGCCCGAACCGGTGGGGCCGGTGACGAGTACCATCCCGTACGGCTCGCGGATGAACTTGCGCAGCTTGCGCAGCGTCTCGTCGTCGAAGCCGAGGATGTCGAGGCGGAGGTTGCTGAACTCCTTCGACATCGACTCCTTGTCGAGGATCCGGATCACGCAGTCCTCGCCGTGCACCGACGGCATGATCGAGACGCGGAAGTCGATCGTGCGTCCGGTCAGGCGCAGCTTGAAGCGGCCGTCCTGCGGGATCCGCTTCTCGGCGATGTCGAGCTCCGACATCACCTTGATCCGGCTGATGATCGTCTGGTGGTACCGCTTGTCGATCGGCTCCATCGCCTGATAGAGCACGCCGTCGATCCGGTACTTGATGACCACCTCGTGGTCGCGGCTCTCGATGTGGATGTCGGAGGCGCGCCGCTGGATGGCGTTGAAGAGCGTCGAGTCGATCAGCTTGATGATCGGCGAGGAGTCGGCCGAGATCCGGTCGATCGAGAGCACCTCCTCGCCCGCCTCGTCCTCCTGCACGAGCTGGATGCGGAAGTCCTCGGTCGCCTCCTCGAGCACCCGCTGCGAGCTCTCGGCCTTCTGCAGCACCTCGTCGACCGCCTGCGCGGTCGCCACCCGGGCCTCCACCGGCTGGCCGAGCAGCAGCTCGAGCTCGTCGAGCCGGCCGATGTCGCCCGGATCCTTCATCGCCACCTGGAGCCGTCCGGGGAGCTGGGCGAGCGGGACGAAACCGTAGCGCAGCATCACCTCGAACGAGACCGAGTGGAAGAGCGCGCTGTCGACCCGGAAGCGCGTCAGGTCGACGAACTCGAGCCCGAGCCGGGCGGCGAGCTCCTCCGCCCGCTGCCGCTCGTTGCTCAGCAGGGCCCGCTGCGCCTCGCGCGCCGCGTCGCCGCCGCGGGTGCCTTCCAGCGTCATCGCGACCTCCTCGCCGCCCATCCTCTCACTGCAGCTTCCCGAGCACGCTGAACAGCGGCATGTAGACCGAGACCAGGAGGAGCGAGACGATGATCCCCATGAAGACGAGCATCAGCGGCTCGATCAGGGAGAGGATCCGCTGCATCCGCGTCTCCACCTCCTCGTCGGTGAAATCCGCGACGTTGCCGAGCATCTCGTCGAGCGCGCCGGTGGCTTCGCCCACCTTGACCATGTCGATCGCCAGGTCGGAGAAGGCGCTGCTCGTCTCGAGCGCCTGATGGAGCGCCCGCCCCTCGCGCACCTGCTGCACGGTGGGGCGCACCAGCCGCCGGACCCAGGCGTTGCCCACCGCGCCCACCGCGATCTCGAGCGACGGCACGAGCGGCATGCCGCCGCCGAGCAGCGTCGCGAGCGAGCGGCAGAACTCGGAGATCGCGAACCGGTGGAGCACCGGCCCGAGGAAGGGGAGGCGCAGCCGCAGGCGGTCGAGCGCGAGCCGGCCGCGTTCGGTGCGCCCCCAGCCGCGCAGCAGCCAGCCACCGGCCGCCAGCAGCACCAGGAGCCACCAGAGGTTGCTCCGCAGGAAGAGCGAGACCGCGACGGTGACGCGGGTCAGCAGCGGCAGCTCGATGTCGAGCGACTCGTAGAAGATCGTGAAGCGCGGGATCACGACGACCGCCATCACGAAGACGAGGGCGATCGAGAGCCCCACGAGCACGAGCGGGTAGACGAGGGCCGAGACGACCCGCTTGCGCGCCGAGATCACCAGCTGCAGGTAGCGCACGAACCGCCGGATGACCTGTTCGAGCTCGCCGGTGCGCTCCCCCGCCTTGAGCGTCGAGGCGTAGAGCGGCGGGAAGACGTCGCCGAAGGCGGCGAAGGCGTCGGAGAGCTCGACCCCGGTCTTGATCCGGTCGCGCACCTGGGTGAGCACGTCGCGGAACTGCGGGTCCTTCAGCCGTTCGAGCATCAGCTCGAGCGCCTGCAGCAGCGGCAGGCCGGCCTTCAGCAGCGCCGCGAGCTCCTGGTTGAAGACGAGCAGCTGCGGCAGCGGGATCCGGCGCCGGGCCCGGCCGCGGCCGGGCCAGGGGAGGCGCAGCGGCGTGCGCCGCTCGATCGAGAAGACGTGGAGACCGCGCCGTTGGAGCTCGTTGCGCAGCAGCTCCTCGTTGCGCGCCTCGTGCACCTCGCGCAGCACCCGGCCATCCGCGGTCCCCACCCGGCAGCTGAACTGCATGCCCGTCACACCCCCGGCAGCGGCTCGTAGGCGAGCACGACGAGCAGCGCGCTCGCGCTCCCCTCGTCCCGCGTGAGGCCGAGGATCAGCGGCTGCGCGAGCGGCAGGTTCACGGTGGTGTGGATCAGGTCGGCCGGCGGCTGCGTCCGGCTCACCCGGAAGTCGTGGAGGCGCAGGCGCTGTCCGGCCAGCAGGGTGCCGAGCCGGAACCGCACCTGGTAGCCGGAGCGGAACTCGTAGGCGACCTCGTCCCCCTCGCGCGCTTCGAGGCGGGTCTCGGAGAGGAGGACGAAGGAGTCGTAGCGCAGGAGCCGCCGGAGCCGCCCGGCGAGCTCGGGGTCGAGCTCGCCCGCCGCAGCGCCTCCGAACCCGATCTGCGGCGATCCCGCCCAGACCAGCCGCACCGAGAGGCGGACCGGCGCCGCCGGATGATCGAAGCTGCGCAGCGCGCCCACGATCCGGCTGAGCGCCGCGAGCTCGTCGCGCACCACCAGAGTGCGGCCGTCTTCCTTCACCTCCACGCTTCCGGCGGGAGAGAGGAGCGTTCGCACCAGTGCGACCGCCTCCGCCGTGGGCTGGTGACGGAGGGTCAGGGTGTAGGAGGAGAGCACGCGCGGCGCCGGGGACGGGAAGCCCTGCGCTCCGGCCAGCCCCGCCGTGACGAGCAGGAGCCAGCTCCCGAGCGCGCAGCCGAGCCGGATGCATTTCCGGGCGGCGAGGGGACGGGAGGCCGGGGGCAGGGAGCGGCTCACGGGGAGAAGCGTCTCAGACGTCGAGGCTCGCGTCGACCACCATGACCAGCGCGAGGCCGTCGCCGCCGAGCTCGTAGACCCGGGCCGAGGAGGCCTCGAGGCCGTCGAGCAGCGGCGGCGCCGCGGGCTCGGCGGCCAGCGCCGCCACCGTCACCCCGGGCCCGGGCCGCAACGCGCCGGCGCCCGGCTCGAGGAGGAGCGCGGCGCCGACGAGCGCCGCCGCGGCCGCCCCGCGCCAGAAGCCGCGCCGCCGCGGCCGCCGCGCCTCGCGGCGTCCGGCCCGCACCAGCGCGAGCACCTCGGCGCCGAGCGCGGCGACCTCCTCCTCCCGCACCGCGGGGCGGGGGAGGCGGCGGAAGACGAGCAGCGGGTCGGCGGCGAGTGCCGCCGCGGCGCAGGCGGGGCAGCCGTCGAGGTGGGCGAGCGCCTCGCGCCAGCCCGGCGGCTCGGCGTCCGGATCGCGCTCCCGCAGCGCGGTAAGCCGCTGCCAGTCGGGGCAGCTCATCGCGCCTCCTCCCGGCGCTCCTGCCGCCCGGCGGCGTACTCCGGATAGCGGCGCACGAGCTCCCGGCGGAGCACCTTGCGGGCGTTGAAGAGGTGGTTGCGGACCGTGGACTCCTCGCAGCCGGCGATCGCCGCGACCTCCTGCGAGGAGAGCCCCTCGATCTCCCGCAGCAGGAAGACGAGCCGCTGCCGCTCCGAGAGACCGGCGGCGAGCTCGCGGAAGATCGCGCCGACCTCCGACTCCTCGAGCGCCGCGAGCTGGCCGCCCGCCGCCGCCTCCCCGCGCCGGAGCAGATGGAGCCGGAACGGCTCCTGCCCCCGTTCGCGGCTCTTGCGCGAACGCCAGTGATCGATCGCGAGGTTGGTGGCGATCCGGTAGATCCAGGTGTTCGGGCTCCACCGCTCGTCGTACCGGTCCCGGTGCTCCCAGAGCCGCAGGAAGGTGAGCTGCACCACGTCCTTCGCCTCCTCGGCGTCGCCGAGCAGGCGCCCGGTGAGCTGCAGCAGCGGCCGGCTCTTGCGGGCGATCAGCTCCTGGAGCGCGGCTTCGTCCCCGGTGGCGAGCGCCGCGAGCAGCTCGCGGTCGGAGGCCTCCGCGAGCGCGGCGCGATGGCGGGTGGCGCTGTAGACGAGGGCGGGCATCGTCATCCAAGGTTCATACGGCCGCCGCGGGGCGGGCGTCCAAGCCGGCCCCCGGGTTCCGCCCGCGGGCCGCAACTCCACCGACTGCAAGCCTTTGGGCCGCTCATTATACTCAGCGCCGTCGCCATGTGGCTCCTCTACCAGGCGCTCTACGGCGCCGCCCTCCTCGCCGCCGGACCGGTCCTCCTCGCCCGGCGCGGCCGGCATTACCTGCCCACCCTCGCCGCCCGCCTCGGCCGCGGCCTGCCGGCGGCGCCGCCGGGGGCGCTCTGGCTCCACGCGGTCTCGGTGGGCGAGGCCGGCGTGGCCGCGACCCTCGCCCGGCATCTGCCGCCCGCGCTGCCGCTGCTCGTGACCACCGTCACCCCCACCGGCCAGGAGCGGGCCCGCGCGGCGTTCCGCGACCGCGGCGCGGTCGCCTACCTCCCGTTCGATCTCGGGCTGCCGGTCTCCCGCTTCTACGACCGGCTCGCGCCGCGGGCGCTCGTCCTCGTGGAGGGGGATTACTGGCCGCTCGTCCTCCGCGCCGCCCGCCGCCGCCGGCTGCCGGTGGTCGTGGTCAACGGCCGGGTGAGCGACCGCACCTTCCCCCGCCTCCGGCGGCTGCGGCCCCTCCTCGGCCCGCTCTTCGGCGCCGTCGACCGGTTCGGGATGCAGACCGCGGCCGACCGCGACCGCCTCCTCGCCCTCGGCGTGCCGGCGGAACGGATCACCGTGACCGGGAACCTGAAGTTCGAGACCCCGCCCCCCGCCGTCCACCCCGAGCTCGAAGCGCGGCTGCGCGCGCTCGCCGGCGGGCGCGCGGTGCTCCTCGCCGGCTCGACGATGGCCGGGGAGGAGGAGGCGGTCCTCGACGCCCACGCCGCGATCGGCGCCGGGCGGGCGCTCCTCCTCCTCGCCCCGCGCCACCCCGAGCGCTGGGATCCTGTGGCGGCGCTCGTCGCCGCCCGCGCGCCGGGGGCGGTGCGCCGCTCCGCGCTCCCCGAGGCCGGCCAGCCGCCCGCCGTCCTCCTCGACAGCCTGGGCGAGCTCGCCGGCCTCTACCGCCTCGCCGACGCCGCCTTCGTCGGCGGCACGCTCGTCCCCACCGGCGGCCACAACCCGCTCGAACCGGCCCGCTTCGGCGTTCCGACCGCGGTCGGCCCCTCGATGGAGAACTTCCGCGAGATCGCCGCCGCCTTCGACGGCGCCGACGCCTGGGCGCGGGTCGCCGACGCCGCCGGGCTCGCCGCCGCCTGGCGAGGCTGGCTCGACGATCCGGAAGCCGCCGCCGCGGTCGGCGCCCGCGCGCGTGCGCTCATCGCCGCGCACCGGGGCGCCGTCGCCCGCACCCTCGAGCTCCTCGCCGAGGCGACCGGCCTCTTCCCGCCGCCGGCCGCGGAGGCCCCGGCGTGACCCTCGTCACCCCGCCGGCGCCCCCCCGTTCCCCCTGGCAGCGCCTCTACGCGGCCGTCCACGCCCGGCGGCGGCGGCGCGCCGCCCGGCACGCGGCGCGCCTGCCGCGGCCGGTGGTGAGCGTCGGCAACCTCCACTGGGGCGGCACCGGCAAGACCCCGGTGGTCGCCGCCCTCGCCGCCCACCTGCGCGACGCCGGCCGGCGGGTGGCGATCCTCTCGCGCGGCTACCGCGGGAGCGCCCGCGAACCGCTCCTCGTCTCGCGCGGCGACGGCCCGCTCGCCGGCCCCGAGGTCGCGGGCGACGAGCCCGCCGAGCTCGCCGCCCGGCTCCCCGGGGTCGCGATCGCGGTCGGCCGCTCCCGGCACGCCGCGGGGGAGCTGGCGCTCGCCACCCTCGCTCCCCCGCCCGATCTCTTCCTCCTCGACGACGGCTTCTCCCACGTCGCGCTCGCCCGCGACCTCGACCTGCTCGTCCTTCCCGCCGCCGACCCGTTCGGCGGCGGCCGCCTCCCGCCGGGCGGGCGCCTGCGCGAGCCGCTCGCGAGCAGCCGGCACGCCCACGCGCTCCTGCTCACCGGCGCCGATGCCACCCCGGAGCAGGCGGCGGCCATCGGCGCCGCGCTCGCGGCCTCCGGCTTCTCCGGTGCGGCGTTCGCGGCGCCGACCGTCGCGGCGCCGGCGCACGCCGTCGCGGGCGAGCCGCTCGCGCCGGGCTCCCCGGTGCTGCTCGTCGCGGGGATCGCCAACCCCGCCCGCTTCCTTGCCGCCGCCCGCGCGCAGGAGCTCGCCATCCACGGCACCCTCCTCTTCGGCGACCACCACCGCTACCGGCCCGGCGACCTGCGGCACCTCGAGCGGGCGTTCGCCGCCAGCGGCGCCCGTCACCTGTTGACCACCGGCAAGGACCTCGTCAAGCTGCAGCCGCTCACCCGGCTGCCGCTCGCGCTCCTGCCCGTCGCGGCGGCGCCGGAGCCGGCCTTCTGGCCCTGGCTCGCCGATCGGCTCGCCGCGCTCCCGCGATGAAAGACCGCCCCGTCCGCCACGCCGCCGAGTTCGCGCTCTTCCGGGCGGCCGAAGGAGTGCTCCGCGCCCTCCCGCACCCGGCGGCCCGGCGCGCCGGCGCCGCGCTCGGGAGCGCCCTCCACGCCCTCGACGGCCACCACCGGCGGCTCGTGCGGCGCAACCTCGCCCGCGCCTTCCCCGACTGGGAGCCGGCGCGCCGTGCGGCGACCACCCGCGCCTGCTTCCGCCATTTCGGGGCCGTCTTCGCCGACACCGTCTCGGCGCTCCGCCTCGACGCCGGCCGCTTCTGCAAGCTGACCGCGAGCGCCGGCTGGGAGCACCTGCGCGCGGCCGAGGCCGAAGGCCGCGGCGTGCTCGTCATGTCGGCGCACCACGGCCACTGGGAGATGGCGAGCTGGGCGATCGGCGCCTTCCACGGCCCCCTCCAGGCGATGGGCCGGCCGGCGGACAACCCCCGTTTCGATCGCTGGCTCACCCGCCTGCGCACCCGCTTCGCCAACGTCGCGCTCGCCAAGCGCGGCTCGGTGCGGGCGATCCTGCGGGCCCTCGACGACGGCGCGCGGATCGGCTTCCTGATCGACCAGCGGGTCCGGCCGCGCGACGGGATCCTGGTGCCGTTCTTCGGCCACCCGGCCTGGACGAGCCCGCTGCTCGCCCGGCTGGCGCTGCGCACCGGGGCGCCGATCGTCCCCGTCTTCGCCGACTTCGCCCCCGGCGGCGGCTACCGTGTCACCTTCGCGCCGCCCGTGGAGCTCCCCGCGGGCGAAGGCGAAGAGGCGGTCGCCGAGCTCACCCGCCGCTGCCTCGCCCTGGTCGAAGCGGCCACCCGCGAGGCGCCGGAGCGCTGGTTCTGGCTTCACGACCGCTGGAAAGGGGCTCCCGAGCGATGAGAAGCCTCGTCGTCTGTCCGAACTGGGTCGGCGACCTCGTGATGGCCGCCCCCGTGATCCGGGCGCTCGCCGACGCCGGCCGGCAGGTGGTGGCGCTCGCCAAGCCCGGCCTCCGCCCGCTCGCCGGGCTCCTTGCCGGGATCAGCACCACCCTCGACCGCCTCCCCGACGACCGCGACACGATCGAGGCGATCCGCGCCGCCGGCTGCGCGGAGGCGGTGATCCTCCCCAACTCGTTCCACTCCGCCTGGCTGCCCTTCCGCGCCGGCATCCCCCGCCGCGCGGGCTACCGCACCCAGCTCCGTGCGCCGCTCCTCGACCCCGGCCTGCCCCTCCCGCGCGGCCGCCGCCGCCGGCCGCAGATCGCCGACTACGCCGAGCTGCTCACCGCGCTCGGCGTCCCCCTGCCGCCCGACTGGGTCCCCCGGATCGAGCTGCCCGCCAGCCTCGCCGAGCGGGGGCGCGAGCGGCTCGAACGCGCCCGTCTGCGCCCCGGCGAGGGGCCGCTCGTCGGCCTCTTCCCCGGCGCCGAGGCCGGCCCGGCGAAGCGCTGGCCGTGGCGCCGCTACGCCGCCCTCGCCCGCGAGCTGCGGCGGGCGCGGCCCGACGTGCAGCCGCTCATCGTCGCCGGCCCGAAGGAGCTCTGGATGGCGGTGCGGGTCCACGAGGAGAGCGGCAAGCTCCACCCGGTCATCGGCCCCGAGCTCGACCTCGCCGGCCTCGCCGGGGTGCTCGCCCACCTCGACCTGCTGGTGACGAACGACTCGGGCCCGATGCACCTCGCGGCCGCCCTCGGGGTGCCGTGCGTCGCCCTCTTCGGTCCGACCGATCCCCGCCGTACCGCCCCGGCCGGCGACGGCCACCGGGTCCTCTACCTCGACCGCTGGTGCTCCCCCTGCTTCTACCGCCGCTGCCCGTTCCTCCACCACAACTGCCTCCGCGGGCTCACCGTCGAGCGCGTTCGCGACACCGCGCTCGCGCGGCTGGCGGAGATCCGGCCGCCCGGCGGGGGAGGTGCCGGGACGTAACGGATCTCACAGCGGCAGGCAGCCCGACCTGCTAGCTTGCCGCCATGCCCATAGCGCCACTCCGGGCTCCCATCGCGGGAGCCGTTCGCGTCGTCGTTCTCGTTCTCGCTCTCGTCGCCACCGCGGCCGCCGCGGCCGCGCAGCCGCTCACCGTCTACGACGATCAGCTCCGCAACGGCTTCACGAGCTGGGGCTGGGGCGTCATCGACTTCGGGCAGACCGCGGTGGTCCACTCCGGCACCGCCGCGATCTCGTTCGAGCCGGATCATTGGGATGGGCTCTTCCTCCACCGCGACGCCGGCATCGATCCGGCCACTCACGCCGCGCTCGAGCTCTGGATCCACGGCGGGACGACCGGCGGCCAGCAGCTCTCGGTCGCCCTCCTGATCGGCGGCTCGCCGGCCGGCACCGCACCGCTCGCCGGCTTCCTCCCCGGCGGCGCCATCCCCGCCGGCACCTGGGTCCGGGTGACGATCCCCTTCGCCGCCCTCGGGGTCACCTGGCCGTTCGACGGCTTCTGGCTCCAGGACGACAGCGGCACGGACCAGGCGACGATCTACCTCGACGACCTCCGCCTGCTGCCCGACGACGATCCGCCGCCGCCCCCCGGAACGGTCGCGGTCGCGGTCTCACCCGGCGCCGACGTGCGCCCTGTCAACCCGTGGATCTTCGGCGTGAGCTTCGGCTCCGCCGCCGGCGCCGCGGCGCTCCCCTGGCCGCTCGACCGGTGGGGAGGCAACGCGACGACCCGCTACTCGTGGGAGCACGACATCGCCAACCGCGGCGACGACTGGTTCTTCTACAACATCGAGTACGCGCACCCCGACCCGCCGTCGCTGCCCGCGGGCTCGGCCGCCGACCGGTTCGTCGCCGCAGCGCGCGCCGCCGGGAGCGAGCCGCTCCTGACCGTGCCGCTCATCGGCTGGACCCCGATCGACCGCACCCGGCGCTGGGGCTTCTCCGTCGCTCGCTACGGCCCCCAGAGCGCAACCGAGTGCACCGCCACCGGCTACGCCCCCTGGTGCCAGCCCGACGCCGGCAACGGCGTGCGCCCGGACGACACGTTCGTCACCGGCAACGACCCGCACGACACCTCGCGCGAGATCGGCCCCGGCTTCGTCACCGGCTGGCTCACCCATCTCGCCTCCCGCCCGGGCGGCCCCGTCCGGCTCATCGCCCTCGACAACGAGCCGATGCTCTGGAACTCCACCCACCGCGACGTCCACCCGGAGCCGGTCACCTACGACGAGCTCTGGGAGCGGACGCTGACCTACGCCACCGCGATCCGGGCGCACGACCCGCAGGCCGTCCTCTTCGGCCCCGACCTCTGGGGCTGGTGCGCCTACTTCCACTCCGCGGCCGACGACTGCAGCCCCGGCGCCGACCAGGCGGCGCACGGCGGGATGGAGTTCCTCCCCTGGTACCTCTCGCAGGTGCGCGCTCACGAGCTCGCGCACGGGGTGCGGCTCGTCGATCTCGTCGCCGTCCACTACTACCCGCAGGCCGAATACGCGGCGCTCTCCGACGACGAGTCGCCGGCGGTCGCCGCGCGGCGCCTCCGCTCGCTCAAGGGGCTCTACGACCCGGCCTACGTGGACGAATCGTGGATCCACGAGCCCGTCTACCTCCTCCCGCGACTGCGCGCCTGGATCGATACCTACCTGCCCGGCGCCGGGATCGCGATCACCGAGTACAACTGGGGGGGCGACGACGGCCCGTCGAGCGCCCTCGCCCACGCCGAGGCGCTCGCGATCTTCGCGAGGGAAGGGGTGACGGCGGCGAACCGCTGGGTCGCGCCGACGGCGGGCAGCCGGGTGGAGGACGCCTTCCGCCTCTATCTCGACTACGACGGCCTCGGCAGCCGGATCGCCGGCGACGCGGTCCGCGCCCTCTCCGCCGACGTCGATGCCGTCGGCGCCTACGCGATCCGGCAGGGACGCACCCTCTTCCTGCTCCTCTTCCAGAAGGGGACCGAGGCGTGCGACGCCGCGGTGACGGTGGGCACCGGCCTCGACGGGCCGGGCGCGCTCTGGCGGTTCACCCCCACCGCGCGGCTCGCGGCGGCCGGCGAGGTCCCGACCGGCCCGGACGGCTTCACCCTCGCGCTCCCCCCGCGCTCGGCCACGCTCGTGCGGCTCACGCTCGCCAACGAGCTCTTCCGCGACGGCTTCGAGAGCGGCGCGACCGGCGCCTGGGCCCCGTAGGCGGCCCGGCCCTCTTCAGTACGGGATCCGCTGCGGGCTCGCGGCCCAGGCGGCGAACGGCTCCTGCCCTTCCGCGCGGAGGGCCTGCCGGGCGGGGACCGTCCGTTCGGCCGGCGGCAGCTGCAGCTCGCGGTAGAGCAGCTCGTCGTCGAAGCCCGCCGCCGCGGCATCCTCCCGGCCGGCGGCGAAGCAGAGCCGTTCGATCCGCGCCCAGTGGGTCGCGGCGAGGCACATCGGGCACGGCTCGCAGC
>JAAYLR010000222.1 GCA_012521815.1 Acidobacteriota bacterium | reverse complement strand
TCCGTTGACCCGAACTTCCCTTCGGTGATCTGCTCCACCATGGCGGTGTCTCCTTCCTGGCTGGTGTCTCCAGCCTCGGTCTTGGTGACCGGAAGGTTACGCCGCCTTCAACTCATTTACACACCGGCTGAGGGTACCTCGCTGATGAGCGCCGAGGCCGACGCCCGCTGCGGTGCACCCTACGGCGAGCGCAGCGCCGCGCGCGTCAACGACCAGCTCGAGCGGCTGCGACGCCTCGTCCGCGGTACCGGTGTCGATCTCTTCTTCGGCCTCTACACCGGCGACAGCGACGTCACCACGTTGCGGCTGCAGGAGGAGCCGGCGGAGACCGAACGGCTCCGGCGTGCGGAGATCCGCGCCCACCCGCCCGACCTCCTGCTGACCAACTACAAGCAGCTCGAGTTCCTCCTCATGCGGCGGGAGGACCGCCATCTCTTCGGTCCGGCGTTGCGGCACATCGTCCTCGACGAGCTGCACAGCTACCGCGGGGCGCTCGCGAGCGAGATCGCCTGCCTCCTTCGCCGGCTGCGGTCAGGGGCGGGATTGGCTTCCGGCGAGCTGCTGGCGACCGGCACCTCGGCCACCGTGGCCTCGGGAGCGGATGGCCGTCAGGCACTCGCTGCCCCCGAGGCTCGACGAGGCTGCGCTCGAGGGGTTCGACCCGGCCGACGATGGAAGCGCGATCGCGCTGGCCGAGCGGCCGATGTGACAGCTCGCGGCGGCGGACGGCTCTCTGCCGTAGCGCCCGCTTCAGCGCAGGTAGCCGAGCGCGCGCAGGGCCTGGATCTGTTCGTCGGAGAACTCGCCCGGGCTGCCGGCGGCGCGGGGGGTGTGGACGATGGCGCGCAGCTCGTTGCGCAGGGCGCGCGTGTCGGTGCTGCGCCGCCGGGAGAGGTCGTGCCGGCCGTGGGGGTCGGCGGCGAGGTCGAACAGCTCCCAGCGCTCCGGCGAGAAGCCGGCGATCTTGAAGGAGAAGCAGCGCGGGTCGTCGCCGAGGCCCAGCTCGTGGGGGGACCGGCAGGAGTCGGCTTCGAGGGCCACCCGATGGGGTCCGGGCCCGCCGAGGTCGAGGCTCAGGCGCTGCCAGCCGCCGCCGAGCCAGAGCGCGGGGGCGTCGCGGCCGTCGATCGTGACGGCGAGCGAGCGCTCCCCGGGGAAGCCCACGGCGTCGAAGGCGAGCTGTTTGCCGCTGGTGTCGAAGACGAGGCGGCGGGTGATCCAGGCGCCGTCCCGGTCCGCTTCCGGGCGGGTGTGGATGAGCTGCAGCAGCTCGTGGCCGCTGGCGCGGTAGCGCACCCGGGAGACGCCCCCCGCCCGCGACACCCCCTCGGCGAACGCCCGGTCGGAGCCGGCCGCGCCGGGAGCGCGCAGGAGCGGCACGAGGCTCCGGCCGGACATCGGCGGCGCCGGCAGGCCGGCGAGATCGAGGAGGGTGGGCGCGATGTCGATGCCCTCCACGAGCGAGCGGATGCGCAGCGGCTCGCGCTGGGCCGGGTGGAGCAGCAGCAGGGGGACGTGCAGCAGCTCGTGGTAGGTCTGCGTGTGCGAGAGCCGTCCGTGCTCGAAGAACTCCTCGCCATGGTCGGAGAAGAGGATCACCGTCGTCTCGGCGAGCAGGCCGGTCCGCTCGAGCTCGGCGAAGAGCGAGGCGAGCACCGAATCGACGTAGTGGATCGAGCCGTCGTAGAGCGCCGAGAGCCAGGTGACGACCTCGGGGTCCGGAACGATCTCCCGCTCGTTGACCCGCGCCAGCTCCGGGCCGGTCGGGGGGAAGGCACCGGCCGGCGGCGGTCCGGGCCAGAACCGCTCCCGGTGCGCGGCGGGCGGCTCGTACGGGTCGTGGACCGCGTAGGTGTGCAGGAAGAGCAGGAACCGCTCGTCCGGCGCGAGCCCGCGCAGGAAGTCGAGCCCCCGGGCGAAGGTCCGCTCCACGTCCGTCTCGGCGGTGGGGTTCTCGTCGCTCCAGACCTCGTAGCCGCGCTGGAAGCCGTGGTACCCCTTCATGTAGCCCCCCTCGGTGAAGCCGGCGGTACGGAAGCCGGCGTCGTGGAAGAGCTCGCTCACGAGGGGGATCTCCGGGGCGAGGACGTAGATCGGGTGCATCACGCCGTGCTCGCGCGGGTAGAGACCGGTGAAGATCGAGAGGTGGGACTGGAGGGTGCTCGGAATCTGCGCGATCGCCCGCTCGAAGAGGGTGCCGCGGGCGGCGAGCGTGTCGAGGAACGGCGTCGTCCCCTTCTCGTACCCCCATGCCCCGATCCGGTCGGCGCGGAGGGTGTCGATCGAGATCAGGAGGTAGCCGCGCGTCGGCGTCGGTTCGAATCCCGCCGCCGGGGGGGCAGACGCCTCGTCCCGTCCGGCTGCGCAGCCGAAGGACCCGAGCAGGAAGAGCGCGAGCCCGGCGAGCCGCCGGAGGGTGCGAGGGCGCAGGACGACCATGATCCGGGAGTCTACGAAAGGCCGGGCGGACCCCCCAAACGCCGCCGCGCGTGAAGGCATGCCGTATTCCTGGAGCACGGCGAGGGGGATCCGGGCGGATCCCCTCACTCGTGCCGCAGCGCCTCGATCGGGTCGAGGTTGGCGGCGCGGCGGGCCGGGGCGATGCCGAAGAGGAGGCCGGTGGCGACCGCCACCACGGTGGCGATGAGGATCGAGCCGGGCTCCGGCGCGGTCTGGAAGCGGCCGCCGAGCTCGAAGAGGCGGGCGGCGCCAAGGCCGAGCAGGATGCCGAGCAGCGCGCCGCCCACGGTGAGCGCGAGCGCCTCGAGCAGGAACTGGAGCAGGATGTCGCGCCCGCGGGCGCCCACCGCGAGGCGGATGCCGATCTCCCGGGTCCGCTCGGTGACCGAGACGAGCATGATGTTCATGATCCCGATCCCGCCCACGAGCAGCGAGACCGCGGCCACCCCGCCGAGCAGCAGCGTGAGGGTCTCGGTGGTGGCGGTGGCGGCGCTCGTCAGGTCGGCCTGGCTGCGGATCGTGAAGTCGTCCTCCTCGGCCTCGCCGAGGCGGTGGCTCAGGCGGAGGATCTCCCGCGCCTCGGCTTCGGCGTCCTTCATCCGGTCGAACGCGGCGACCGAGAGGTTGAGCTGGATCGGGGCGTTGGGCCGCGTCAGGCGGCCGAGCACGGCGCCGATCGGCGCGATCACGACGTCGTCCTGGTCGGCCCCGAAGCCGCTCACGCCCTTTGTCGAGAGGACGCCGATGACGCGGAACGGCACCGAACCGATCCGCACCCGCTCGCCGATCGGCGAGCTCTCGCCGAACAGCTCGCGGGCGACCGTGGCGCCGAGCAGCGCGACCTTGGCGCCGGCGCGGCCCTCGCGGTCGCTGAACGTCTCGCCTTCGGCGACCTTCCACTCGCGCACGTCGAGGTAGTCGGGCATCACGCCGTAGACCGAGGTCGGCCAGTTCGTGCCGCCGGCCACCGCCTGCGCGCCGGTGCGCACCGACGGGGAGACGTAGGCGAGGAGGGTCGCGTCCTCGCGCAGGCGGTCGGCGTCGGCGAGGGTGAGGGTCGGCATGCTGCCCACCCCGCGGCTGACCCCGCCGAACATCGAGGCACCGGAGAAGACGGTCAGCATGTTGCGGCCGAGGGCCGAGATCTCGCGTTCGATCCGCAGCTGGGCACCACGGCCGAGCGCCACCATCACGATCACCGCCGCGACGCCGATGACGATCCCGAGCGCGGTGAGGAGGCTGCGGAGCCGGTTGCGCCCGATGCTGCCGAGCGCGGCCTTGAGCAGGCGGCGCAGCTTCATGCTGCCCTCCCCCGCAGGGCGGCGGCGCGGGCCGCCGCGTCGAGCGGTTCGGCGACCGGCTCGTCGCCGACGATCCTCCCGTCGGAGAGGGTCACGACGCGGCCGGCGCACTGGGCGATGTCGGCCTCGTGGGTGACGAGGACG
>JAAYLR010000022.1 GCA_012521815.1 Acidobacteriota bacterium | reverse complement strand
TCCCGCGGGGGCCCGGCGTCGAGCCGCACCTCGACGCTCAGGGTCGAGCGGCGCAGCCCGGTGCGCAGGACTTTCAGCGCCGCCTCCTTCGCGCTCCAGATCAGGTTGGCGGCGAGCGCCCGCTCCTCCTCCCCGGCCGCCGCCGCCACCCGCTGCTGCTCGGCGGCGGTGAGGAAGTCGGTCACGAAGCCCGCGCTGCGGGGTTCGACGAGCTCGAGATCGATCCCGAGCGCCAGCTCCGGCGGGCCGACGAGGCAGACCGCCTGATCGGCGCGATCGCTCATCGAGATCGCCCGGGGCGCGGGTTGGCCGCCGAGCGCGGGCGCGGGGGCGCCGTCCGGGGCCCGGCCGATCTCGAAACCGGCGAGCGCCGCCGGCTCCGCCTCGTGCCCGAGCGCGAGCGCGAGCGCCCGCTTGGCGGTGAAACGGCCGAGGCGGAACTCGCTGCGGCGTTTCTCGAAGCGCATCCCGGCGAGCCAGGCGCGCTCGCGTTCCGTAAGCCACCGGTCGTCCGCCGGCAGCTCCTCTATCCCCTGGGAGAGCCAGACGAGACCGGTGGCCTCCCGGGTGGCCGGTGAGGAGCCGGCGGCGCCGCTCACCGCCGCTTCGCCGCGAGGAAGTACTCCGTCCCCTTGATCGGGCGCTGGAGCTGCAGCAGCAGCTCCTCGAAGTCCTCCGCGCGCTGGGGGAAGTTCAGGTGCCGGGTGTCGACGACCAGCAGCGGCGAGCGGTTGTAGTAGTGGAAGAAATGGTTGTAGGCGTCGATCAGCTCGGCCAGATACTCCTCGGAGAGCTCCCGCTCGAAGGAGCGCTGCCGGCGGCGGATCCGTGCCATGCAGGTGGTGACGTCGGCGGTGAGGTAGATGACCAGATCGGGGCTCGGCACCTGCGGCTCGAGCGTCGAGTAGAGCTTCTCGTAGAGCATCAGCTCGTCGTCGGAGAGCGTCAGATAGGCGAAGATCCGGTCCTTCTGGAAGCAGTAGTCGGCCACCAGGAGCTTCTGGAAGAGCTCGCGCTGCACCGTCTCCTGCTGCTGCTGGAACCGCTGGAGGATGAAGTAGAGCTGGGTCTGGAAGGCCGCGCCCGGACGGTCCTGGTAGAAGTCGGCGAGGAACGGGTTGTTGACGTCCTCGAGCACGCGCACCGCCTCGAACCGGCGGGCGATCAGGTCGACGAGCGTCGTCTTGCCGACCCCGATCGGGCCGTCGATGGCGATGTAGCGGTAGGGGAGCGTGTCGGCCAAGGGAGCGTCCAGCGATCTCGCGACGGCGTCGGCGAGGCTAGCACAGGCCGGCCCGTCAGGCGGCGCGGTGGACCGGCCGGTAGAGGGTGTCGCGCTCGACCGGTTCGAAGCCGGCCGCCCGCACGATCCGCTCGAGCTCGGCGCGGGTCAGCTGCTGGGCCGTCTCCGCTCCGGCCATGTGGTAGATCGTCTCCTCGACCACCGTGCCGTCGAGATCGTCGGCGCCGAAGCTGAGCGCGATCTGCGCGAGCTTCGGCGTCACCATCACCCAGTACGCCTTCAGGTGCGGGATGTTGTCGAGCACCAGCCGGGAGGCGGCGACGTGGCGCAGGTCGTCGAGGCCGGTCGTCTGGTAGCGGAGGCCGAGGTAGTTGTTCTCCGGGTGGTAGGCGAGCGGGATGAAGGCGTTGAAGCCGCCGGTATCGTCCTGGAGCGCCCGCAGGCGCAGCAGGTGGTCGACCTTGTGCTCCGGCCGCTCGACGTGGCCGTAGAGCATCGTGCAGTTGCTCTTCAGGCCGAGCTGGTGGGCGACCCGGTGGATCTCGAGCCACTCCTCGGCGCCGGTCTTCCCCTTGCAGATCACGTCGCGCACCTCGGGGTGGAAGATCTCGGCGCCGCCGCCCGGCAGGCTCCCGAGGCCGGCCGCGACGAGCCGCTCGAGCACCGCTGAGACCGGGAGCTTCTCCTGGCGGGCGAACCACTCGATCTCCACCGCGGTGAACGCCTTGAGATGGGCGCGGGGAAAGCGCTCGCGCAGCCCGCGCAGCATCTCCTCGTACCACGCCATCTCGAGGTCGGGGTGAACGCCGCCCACGATGTGGAACTCGGTCACCTCGTCGCCCCCGTGCGCGGCGGCGCGGCGGTAGACCTCCTCGTGGCTCATCTGCCAGGCGTGCGCCTCCCCCGGCAGGGCGGCGAACGAGCAGAACTTGCAGTTGTAGGTGTAGACGCAGATGTTGGTCGGGTTGATGTGGCGGTTGATGTTGTAGAACGCCACCTTCCCGTGCAGCTCGTGGCGCACCGCGGCGGCGAGCCGGCCGAGGGGGAGCACGTGCGGGGTGGTCAGGCAGAGGAGGGCGTCCTCCGCATCGAGGCGCACGCCGTCGCGTACCTTGGCGGCGAGCGGGCGCAGCGGCTCGGGGAAACGCTCCGGATCGATCGTCTGTCGCATGGCGCGGCGCAGTATACCCGCCGCCCGCTTCCCGGCGGGTTAACCATTCGCCCGCCGCGGCCGTTCTACCGTTCGGAAGCAGCCCGTTGGCGCTTCCGCACGACCGAAACCGGAGAGACCCATGTCAGAGATCGCCCCCGTCCTCGCCTCCCTCGTCTTCTTCCTCGCCATCGGCTGGATCGTCCGCATCGTCAGCGACAACCGCCGCCGGCTGGCGCTCGCCCGCACCCAGGCCGAGCTCCACACCCGGATCCTGGAGAAGCTCGGCACCGCCGAAGAGGCGCTCCGCTACCTCGACAGCGAGGCGGGCCGCGGCCTCCTCGACGCCGCCGTCCAGGTGCGGGCCAACCCGCTGCAGCGGATCCTCGGCTCGGTCCACGCCGGCATCCTCCTCTCCGCGGTGGGCCTCGGGCTCCTCCTCCTGCTCGGCTTCGTGCAGGACGAGGCGCGTGAGGGGTTCCTGATCCTCGGCACCCTGACGGTCGGCCTCGGGACCGGCTTCCTCGTCTCGGCCGTCGCCTCCTGGCTCCTCTCCCGCCGCTTCGGCCTGCTCGACACCGGCGCGGACGCCGGCAGATGATCGGCGGGCGGACCCGATCGCGGGAGGCGTGGCGATGTTCGCCGGAAGCCTGGTCACGGCGGCGATGGTGAGGGTGGAGACCCAGCGGGACGACGCGCTGGCGCTCGGCGACGAGGAGTTCCGCGCGCTCCACGCGGCGACCGCCCGCCCGCTCTGGGCCTACCTCGCCGCGGCCGGCGGCGACCCGGCGCTCGCCGACGACCTGCTGCAGGAGAG
>JAAYLR010000221.1 GCA_012521815.1 Acidobacteriota bacterium | reverse complement strand
GCCGGGGTTGGAGACCGGCGAGTCGGTCTCACCCGGAGGCGTGACGATCGGCGGCGGGTTCGGGTTGCCCGGCGTCGCCGGCGGGGTGCCGGCGGCCGTCGCGCTGTTGTGCACGTTGCCGGCGGCCACGTCGGCGGCCGTCACCACGTGGGTCGCGGTGCAGGTCGTCGTCTGGCCGGCGAGGAGGTCGCCGGGCAGCGCGATCGGCGTGCAGCTGCCGAGGACCGCGTTCGGATCGTCGATCGAGACGCCGGTCAGCGTCACGTTGCCGGTGTTGATGACGACGAGCTCGTAGCTGATCGTGTCGCCCTCGCCGTACGGACCGGCGCCGGAGGTCACGGTCTTCGTGATCGAGAGGCCCGGTACACCGAGGTCGTGGACGAGCGAGCAGTCGGTGCACGCCGGGTCATCGTCGCCCCCACCAGCCGGGATGGTGACCTCGTTCGCGACCGTCAGGCCCGCCGAGCTGTCCACCGTGGCGGTGTAGGTGACCGAGTAGCTGCCGATGCCGGTACCGGCCGGCAGCGTGCAGGTGAGGCTCCCGCCGCAGGTGAACTGCGGGCTCTGGCTGACGATGGCACCCCAGGTGAGGCCGGTGCCGAGGGTGTCGTCGATCGTGAGGTCGGCGGTGAGCGGTGCGTTCGAGATCGTGGCCGTGATCGTGTAGGTGATCGTGTCGCCCACGTTCACGACGCTCCCCGCCGCCGGGCTGGCCGCCTTGCGCACCGCGACCTCCGGCGTCGCCACGACCGTCTCCGCGTGCGCGGTGTTCGGAGCCACGTACGGCGGGGTCGTCTCGTTCGCCGCGGCGATCACCGTGTCGAGCGGGATCGGCCCCGGATTCGTCGGCGCCACCACGTAGTTGAAGGCGAAGAGGAGCGTCTCTCCCACGGCGAGCGTGGTGGGCATGCCGGTGAAGGTGATCGTGCAGGCCGGTGCCGGGTTGTAGGTCGCCGTGACGCCCGCCGGCACGACGGTGAAGGTCACCGCCGCCGGGCAGGTGGCCGGAACCGCCGGGTTGCCGAGCGTCACCCCGTAGCTGACGCCGGTGGCGGCCTGGTCGCCCGCGTTGTAGAAGGTGAAGTTGCCGTACGAGGTCTCACCCGGCAGGACCGCCGGGGTCATCGTCGCCATCGTGCCGACGTCCACGCCGTCGACCTCCTCGACGATCGTCACCGGTTCGTTGACGATCGGCGAGCGCTCGAGCGCCCAGACGTCGAGCCCCTTGGCGGTGCCGAAAAACTCGGTGGCGGCGCTCACGCAGTCGGTGTTGCTGTCGTTGCTGCCCGTCCAGTAGCGGTAGTAGTGGCCCGAGCCGTTCCAGTTCGGGTCGGCCGAGTCCACGCCGGTGAGCGAGTGGTTCGGCACCGGCTGCTGCTGCTGGTTCGTGGCCCCGCAGAGGTGGCCGTTGAGCTGGCCGATCAGGGTGTTGTTGGCGGTCCGGTGGCCCCGGTCGTCGAAATAGACCGTGGTCGCCTCGGCGGTGTTGAAGCCGTTGAGCTTCTCCAGGGTCGGGCCGCCGTCCCTGTTCCCCTCCAGGTCGAACATCGGGAAGTGGATCTCGCCGTTGCGGCCGACGATCTGGAAGTCGTAATTCCCGATGGGGAACGGATGGCCGTCGTTGTCGAGCCCGTCCCAGAGGATCGCATGGCTGCCGGTCAGCGCGACGCCGGTCAGCACCCGGTTGCAGACGTTCGCCGGATCGTAATCGTCGAGGCAGCCCGCCGGGTGGTTCGGATCCGCACCGGGAGCGACCGCGCCCCGGCGGATGACGATCTCGTAGGTGAGCGTGTTCTGGGTGTCGAAGGTGAAGAGGCCGCCGGCCGAGACGGTCGAGGTGTGGCCGCCCATGTTCCCCACGAAGGTCGGGCTCGTGAGCAGCGGCTGGAGCGGCGCGTGGGGGATCGCCAGCGCCGTCAGCACCCGGTTCACCTCGGCCGCGTTCGGGCCCGCGGGGTCGACGTCACTGAAGAAGATCGGGTACGCCGGCCGCTCGACCGTCACCCCGGCGCTGAACGAAGTGCCAGCGTTCACGTTCTGGTTGCTGCCGCGCACGTCCTTGTAGAGCGGCGCGCCGCCGTCGATGAACCCCTTCGCGTTCGCGAAGAAGACGGCCCGGTTCGGGTCGGCGCCGCGGAAGGTCTGGCGGTACCGGTAGCCGTCGCTCGAGACGTAGTGGAGCTCGTTCTCGAGGTAGCGGTTGTTGGCAGTGAGGTAGATCGCCCAGGCGTAGGTGAAGACCCGGCCGTTGAGATCGTCGAGCGAGGAGACGTCGGGGCGCACGGTCACGTCCCAGGCCGAGACAAGCGTGGTGGACACCACCGGATCGGAGATCAGCGCGGTGTTGGTCTGGTTCCCGCTGCTCGCTTGTGTGAAGCGGACGCCGTAGATGCCGGTGGTCGGCGCCACGTACCAGCAGGGGTCGAAGCCGTTCGGGACGGTGGCGGTCAGGTCGGCGCTGTTCGGGCCGGCGAGCTCCTGCGCCCGGCTGGCGATCGTCCCGCGGCCGGTCTGCGTGCTGCAGGTGAAGACCGCGGTCCCCCAGGTCTCGTCCCCCTTGTTCCCGAAGCTCGCCTGCGGGCCGTAGACGAAGATGTTGCCGCCGTTCGAACGGTTCCGCTGGCCGAGCAGGATCACCTCGCCAGCCTGCGCGTAGACGTAGGTGAACTGGCGGCTCCGCGCGACGTTGCCGACCAGATTGGCGGAGGTGTCCATCACGCCGCGGTTGCCGGTCGAACCGGGGCCGCTCGCCGGGTGCAGCGTGCGCGTGCCCTCGGCGAAGAGCGCGGGAGCGCCGGCGAGCAGGAGGAGCCCGGCCAGGAGCGCCGCCGGCCACGGCCGGCGGCGCCCGGCGGGCGGGTGCGGGTTGCCTCCGGCGTCCGGGCCGGAGAGGGGCTGGGGCGTCTTCATCGGTGAAGCCTCCTTCGGGTCAGAGCGGGTCGGAGACCCTGGCCAGGTGAAACCCACTCCCGAGCGGGTGGCTGCCGCGAGCGCCGGCGCCTGGCGGCCGAGCGGCTCTGGGCAACGGCCCCTTGCGGGAATGGCTGGACAGATCGTGCTCCCCTGACTAGCCAGGTCAGATACAGGTGACTAGCCAGGTCAGATACAGGATGCGAGCCGACGCCTGCCGGGAGGCATCGGCTCGCGCGACATCGACGAATGATTTCATGACACCAGTTCCTGTCAAGCCCCTTCGGCGCGGGGGGTATTCCGGTCGGGTTCGAGTAGCATGATGCGCATCCCTGGGCTGCCCCATCCGCGCGGAGGTTCCCGATGGCCGACGACGAACGTCCACCCTCTCCCGATCCCGCTGGCGGGCTCTCCCGCCGGGGCTTTCTCACCACCGCCGGACTCGGGGCCGTGGGCCTCGCCGCGGTGCGGGCGGCGGCTCCACCCGAAGCCGAGCCGCCGCCGGATCCGGCGGCCGACGCCCGGCTGCCGGTGACGCTGCGGGTCAACGGCCGCACCCACCGGCTCCGGG
>JAAYLR010000220.1 GCA_012521815.1 Acidobacteriota bacterium | reverse complement strand
CGATCCGCCGGGGAGGGAGCGCCACGGTCGGTGTCTACACCGACGCCGCCTACTTCCTCGTCTACCGCCAGGCGCTCACCGGCTTCGCCGAGGCGATCGGCACGCTCTCGGCGGGGATCGAGATCCGCCGGCTGGAGGCCACCGGCCTCTCCCCGGCCCAGGCGCGCGCCCGCCGCGATCCGGTGCCGCTCCTGATGCGGCCGCTCTTCAACCCCGCGGAGGGGTACGCGAGCTACATCGTGCCGTCGGTGCTGGTGCTCATCCTTCAGCAGACGCTCCTGATCGGCATCGGGCTGCTGGCCGGCACCGCGAGCGAGCGGCGCGAGGAGACCGCCCTCGCCTCACCGCTCGCCGGGACGCTCGGGCGGGCCGCCTTCTATCTCTCCCTCTACGCGATCCACACCCTCCTCTACTTCGGGGCGGTGGTGCGGCTCTTCGGCTTCCCGAACTACGGCCGCCCCGCCACCCTCGCGGCGTTCGCGCTGCCGTTCCTGCTGGCGGTGATCTTCCTCGGCCTCGCGGCGAGCCACCTCTTCCACCGCCGCGAGACGGCGATCCAGGCGCTCCTCTTCACCTCGCTCCCGGCGGTCTTCCTGGCCGGCTTCTCGTGGCCGCCCGAGGCGGTTCCGGCCTGGCTCCACCGCGTCGCGCTCCTGCTGCCTTCGACCCCGGGGATGGCGGGCTTCCTCCGCCTCGACCAGATGGGCGCCACCCTCTCCGAGGTGCGCGGCGAGTGGATGACGCTCTGGGTGCTCGCGATCGCATACTTCCTCCTCGCCTGGCTCGTCGCCGCCCACCCGCGGACGGCACGGCCCGGCGGCCCGGAGAGCCGCGCTTCGGAGGCCGCCCCCGGGCAGTGAGCGCCGCCCGGGAGCGGCGGCGGTCAGTCGAAGATCTCGGCGAGCGGACGGCGGGGTGCGGGCGGCGGCGGCTCGCCGTACCCGAAGCGGATGACGAGCTGCGGGTGTCCCTCCCGGGCGAGGAGCGCGGGGAGGCGGACGCGGGTCGCCGGCACCTCCACCGGCTGATTCAGATAGGAGGCGTAGAGACCGTAGCTCTGCGCCCGGAGCAGCATCCGCGCGAGCGCCTGGCCGGCCTTCAGCCAGGCGCGAGGGGTGTCGTGATCGGTGCCGAGGACCGCCAGCACCTGCGCGTCCGCGGCGAGCGGAACGCCGCTCGCGCCCCCGGCGTCGCCCGCCAGCGGCGCCCGTTCGCGCACCCGCGCGGGGAGCTCCTGCTGGAGCGCGGGATCGGCGGCCTGCAAGCGATCCGCCTCCTCGATCAGCGCCACGAGCGCGGCGCGCTCCGGCTCCGACTCGACCAGATGCAGCCACGCCCCCTCTTCGGCGGCGAGCACCCGCAGCTCGGTGAGCACCGCCGTGGGAACCGGCCGCGGCGCGAGCGGGCCGCGATGGGTGCGGCGGTGCGGGATCGCCGCGAACTCCGTGCGCTCCTCGGCGGTCGGTTCGGCGGCCGGGCCGAAGCCGAGGCGGGCGAAGAGGTCGGGATCGGCGGCGTCCGGCCAGAGCACCACCTCGCCGGCGTGCCCGAAGCGGCGCAGGGCGAGGCGGAGATGGAAGAGGGCGGCGCCGCAGGAGAGCAGGAGCTCGCGGTCGTCGGGGTCGCGCACCGGCAGCGCGCGGCTCCGGTCGGCCCGCAGCTCGATCCGCTCGCCGGTGAGACGGAAACGCCACGGCTGGATGTTGTGCACCGAGGGGGCGAGCACCGCGTAGCCGGCGAGGAAGCGGAGCCGCTCGGCGGCGGTGCCGCCGGCCGGGTAGTCGTCTTCGGCGATCGTCCAGAGCTCTTCGCGGGTAGCGTCGTTCATCGTGCCCTCCGTCGTGGCAGCGGCGGCCCGGGTGAGCATACCGCGCGCCCGGCGCCCCGCTGGCCGGTACCGCGAGATGCGCTATCCTTATGTGTCCGCACCGCTGGTGCGTGAGTGACGACCCGTCAGCCGACGCCCGGGAGTTCCCATGTCCGAGACCACGACCCCCACCGCCGAGACCCCCACCCCCGAGATCGAGCAGGAGACCGCCGCCACCGCCACGGCGCCCACCGAGGCCCCGGAAGCCGCGACCGTCGCCGCCGCGGAGACCGCCGAGCCGCCGGCCGGCGAACCCGCGGCCAGCGAACCGGCAGCCGAGGCAGCGCCGGCTGCGGAAGCGGAGACGCCGGCCGCCGAGGCCGCGCCGCCCGTCGCGGAACCCGCAGCCAGCGAACCCGCCGCCGAGGCGGCACCGGCTGCAGAGGCCGTCGAGGAGAACCTGGAGCATCTCGCCGAGCCGCTCCGGGTCGCCTACGACACCGGCGCCGCCATCGAAGGGAAGGTGATCGGCTGGAACCAGGGCGGCTTCCACGTCGCGCTCGGTGCCACCTCGGCCTTCTGTCCCCGCTCGGAGATGGAGATCGGCCACGCCCACGAGCCGGGCCGCTATCTCGACCAGGCGTTCCAGTTCCGGATCCTCCGCGTCGAGGACTTCGGCCGGCGCGTCGTCCTCACCCGCGCCGCGCTGCTGCGCGAAGAGCGCCGCCGCCATGCCGACGAGCTGCGCCATTCGCTGCAGCCGGGCGCGGTGGTCACGGGCCGGGTGCGGTCGCTGACCGATTTCGGCGCCTTCATCGACCTCGGAGGGGTCGAGGGCCTCGTCCACGTCTCCGAGATCAGCCGGCAGCGGGTGCAGAAGCCGGCCGACGTGCTCAAGGTCGGGCAGGAGGTCCAGGTCAAGGTCCTCAAGATCGGCCATCAGGGCAACCGGATCTCGCTGTCGATCAAGGCGCTCGAGCCCGACCCGTGGGCCGGCGTCGTCGAGAAGTACCAGCCGGGGGCGACGTTCACCGGCAAGGTGCTGCGCAAGGCCGACTTCGGTCTCTTCGTGGAGCTCGAGCCGAACCTCGAAGGGCTGGTCCACCTCTCGCAGCTGCCCCTCGGCAAGGAGTTCTCCGACCCGTCGCTCGCTCCGGGCGAGGAGGTCTCGGGCTGGATCCGCGAGGTCGATCCGGGGCGGCGCCGCATCTCGCTCGCGCTGCGCGAGATCGCCACCACCGACCCCTGGCGGGAGGTGGGGCAGAAGTACCCCGAAGGCGCGCTCGTCGACGGCAAGGTCGAGAAGATCGCCTCGTTCGGCGTCTTCATCGAGCTCGAGCCCGGCCTCACCGGCCTGCTCCCGGTCTCCGAGACGGGGCTGCCGCGCGGCGCCTCGCTCGGCAAGGCGTACCCTCCGGGCAAGCAGGTCAAGCTCCAGATCGCCGCCGTCGACGTCAAGCGCCGCCGGATCTCGCTCGCGCTGGAAGGCAAGACGCTCGAGGGCTCGCGCGCCGACTATCAGGCCTATCTGCGCCGCAGCCGCGAGGCGAGCGGCCAGGGGTTCGGCCCGATGGCCGCTGCGCTGCGCAAGCTGCGGGAGTCCTGACGGCCCGCGCTGCGCCGCCGGAGACGAGGGGACGATGGCGCGGATCGGGGGCACGAGGGTGGGGAGCCGGGCACACGCCCGCCTCAAGCGTGAGCTCGTCGCCGGCGTGATCCGCGAGAACCTGGCGCTGATCGAGGGGCGGCGCCCCGCGCGGCCGCCGGCGCGGCCGCGCCGCCTCGGCATCCCGGCCGGCGCCCTGGCCGCGGTGGTGCTCGCCGGCGCGCTCGCGCTGCTCGCGCTCCCCCGGCTCTCCCTCGCCCCGGAGCTCACCGCGGCGACGATGATCGCCGCGCCGCCGGCCGCTCCCGCGGCGCCGGCCCCCCCTCCCGAAGCCGTCACGCACCCCGGCGTCACGCCGGCGCGCGTCGCCGGCACGGTCTTCCCGCTCGCCGCGCGCCGGATCGTCATCGATCCCGGGCACGGCGGCCGGGACAACGGCACCGCCCTCGGCGCGCTGCGCGAGAAGGAGATCACCCTCGACCTCGCCCTTCGGCTGCGCGCCCTGCTCGCCGCCGCGGGATTCGAGGTCCACCTGACCCGGGATGGCGACCATCAGGTCTCGCTGCGCGAGCGGGCGGCGTTCGCCAACACGCTCGCCGCCGACCTCTTCCTGTCGATCCACGTCAACTGGATCGCCGACGCCCGGGGCGAACGGGGCGTGGAGACCTACTACCTCGGTCCCACCGACGACCCGTACCTGACCCGCCTCGCGAGCGCCGAGAACACCGAATCCGGCTACTCCCGCGCCGACATCCGGGGTCTGCTCGAGGGGATCTACCAGGATCTCCGGCAGGAGGAGTCGGCCGCCGCGGCTACCGCCGTGCAGCAGGCGCTGCTCGGCTCGCTGCGCGAGGTGAGCCCCGGCCTCGAGGACTGGGGGGTGAAGCGCGCCCCGTTCCTCGTGCTGGTCGGAACCGAGATGCCCGCGCTGCTGGCCGAAGTCTCCTCGCTCTCGCACCCCGAGGAGGCGAAGCTCCTCGGCCAGCCCGAATACCGTGACCGGATCGCGCGAGCCCTGTTCGCCGGCATCCGGACCTACGTCGATCGCCACCACCCCACCGGCGGCGGCCCTTTCCCGCAGAGGAGCGCGCAACGATGAGCGCCAAAGAGAACCTGCTCTACGTCGGAATCGACCTCGGAACCTCGCAGAGCGCCATCGTGGCGGCGAACGGCGAGCGGCATGTCGTCGACAGCTACGTCGGCTGGCCGGTCGACATGGTGGCGCGCAAGGTGGTCAAGAAGCCGGTGCTCGTGGGCCTCGAGGCGCTCGAGAACCGCTCGCTGCTCGACCTCCACCGCCCGCTCGAGCGGGGGCAGGTGAAGGAGGGCTCCGAGAAGGACCTGGCGGCGGTGCGCGAGCTGCTCTCGCACCTCGTGGGCCTCGCCCGCGCCGGCCACCAGGGGCCGGTGCGCGCCGCGGTCGGCGTTCCGGCCGAGGCGCTGCGCGTCAATCGCCAGCAGCTGCGCGAGATCCTGCGCGGCATCGTGGACGGGATCATGATCGTCTCCGAGCCGTTCGCGGTCGCCTACGGCGAGGAGGCGCTCCTCCACACCCTGATCCTCGACATCGGCGCCGGCACCAGCGACTTCTGCGTGATGAAGGGGCGCTTCCCCACCGAGGAGGATCAGCGCACGCTGCTCAAGGCGGGCGACTCGGTCGACGAGCTGCTCGGCACGCTCATCGGCGAACGCCACCCCGAGGTGCAGCTTTCCCCCCACCTGATCCGCTCGTGGAAAGAGCAGCACGCCTTCGTCGGCGCGCCCGAGGAGCGGATCGTGGTGAGCGCTCCCGCCCACGGGCGGCCGGTCGAGATCGACATCACCGACGAGCTGCGCACCGCCTGCGAGAGCCTGCTGCCGCCGCTCTCCGAGACCCTCATCGATCTCATCGCGGCGGTCGAGCCCGAGTACCAGGAGCGGGTGCGCCAGAACGTCTTCCTCTCCGGCCGCAGCTCGCTGATCCGCGGCCTCGACCAGGCGCTCACCGCGGCGCTCGCGGAGATCGGCGGCGGCCGGGTCACCCGCGTCGCCGATCCCGTCTTCGCCGGCGCCAACGGCAGCCTCGCGGTCGCCCTCGACGCCGCCGCCAGCGAGTGGGAACAGATCTCGGAGCCGCCGGCATGAGCAGCGAAGAGACGACTCCGAAAGGCTTCGGCCGGGCGACCCGGGTGCCGCTCGAGTCGGTGGTGCGCCTGCACTTCGAGGGCGAGGTCTCCTATCAGAACGGCTTCTCGGCCAACCTCTCCGCCACCGGCATGTTCGTCAAGCACCCCGAGCCCCACCCGATCGGCTCGCGGCTGGTCTTCGAATGCCTCATCGGCCAGAAGCGGCAGCCGGTGCAGGGGAGCGGCCAGGTGGTCTGGGTGCGGCCGCGCTACGAAGGGCCCGGCCTGCCTGCGGGGATGGGGATCGAGTTCCTCGATCTCGACAACCAGAGCCGGGACCATCTCACCGAGGCCCTCTTCGAGTACCTCGAGGAGTCGTTGAGCGGTCTGGTCTTCGCCGGCGAGACCGAGGAGGAGATCGTCCCGGAGGCGACGGAGAGCCCCGGCGGCGGGGGCGAGGTTCTCGCCGCGCCGTCGGCGGCCCCGGAGATGGAGGTCTGGGAGGCCCCCTCGACTCCCCCGGAAGCTTTCCACCCCGAAGCCGGGGAGCCGGCGCCGGCCTTCCTCGCGGCCGAACCGTTCCCGCCGCCACCGGCGCCGGTTTCCGCCGAGAGCCTCGCCACGCCCCCGGCACCCGTCTGGCTCCCGGACGCCGCCGTGGCCCCCCCCTTCGAGGAGCCGGCTGCCGCCTGGAGCGAAACGGAGGACGACTACGGACTGACGCCGGCCACCGGCCACCGCCGCCCCTGGCTCTGGGGCGCGCTCGCGGCGGGGGTGGTCATCGCCGCCGCGGCGGGCTGGTTCTGGTGGCCACGCCCCGCCGGCACACCCGCCGCCCCGGCGGCAGCGGTCGCCGAAGACGCTGCCCAGCCCGCACCCGCGCCGGTCGCGGAGAGGGCGGTGGCCGAGCCCGTCGCGGAGCCCGCCACGGCCGACTCCGCCGCGGCGGTCGCGGCGGCAGCCCCGTCGTCCCCGGCTCCGCCGCCAGCGGCCGCTCCCACCGTCCGCTTCGGCGGGGTCTCCGATCTGCGCTGGGAGGCGAGCGCCGCCGGCACCGAGCTCGTCGTGCTCCTCGACGGCGGCATCGCGGCGGGAGAGTGGATGTTCGCCGCGATGCCGGGAGAGAACCCGCGCCTGCTGATCAAGCTGCGGGGCGTCACCCGGCCGTTCCGCCCGCAGCGGGTGGAGGTGGACACGCCCGAGGTCCGGGCGGTCCGTTTCGGCCTCCACGCCGGCGCCCAGGGCAACGAACAGCACCTCGTGCTCGACCTCGGGAGCTGCGATCCGCGCCACGCCACCGTCGAGGCGGCGGGGGATCGCCTCCTGGTCCACTGCCCCGCCGGCTGAGCGGCGGCGGCGCGACGGGCGCCCGCTTCAGGGCAGGCGGGCGCCCTCCTCCAGCCGCAGCGCTTCGGCGAGCCGCACGAGCGCTTCGAGGCAGGTGGCGCCGTCCGCCTCCTCGACCTCGACGCCCCGCCGCGCCACCGCCACCCAGCGCAGCCGGCTGCTGACCTCCCAGCCGCGCTCCTGCAGCTCGCGCACGAGCCGTTCCGTCGCCGCCGCCGGGGCGGGCTCAACCGTCGTCGTGCTCATCCCGGGTCCTCCTCTCGCCTTCAGAGCCCGAAGCGGGCGGCGATCTCTTCCCTGCCGAGACCCCGCACCCCGAGCCGGTCACCCACCTTCACGAACGCCTCGATCGCCCGATCGAGATGGTGCTTCTCGTGGGCCGCCGAGAGCTGCGTGCGGATGCGCGCCTGCCCCTTCGGCACCACGGGGAAGAAGAAACCGACGACGTAGATCCCCTCGGCGAAGAGCTCGCGCGCCATTTCCTGGGCGATCTTCGCGTTGTAGAGCATCACCGGGACGATCGGGCTCTCTCCCGCCTTCAGGTCGAAGCCCGCCTCGGTGAGGAGGCGGCGCCAGTAGCGGGCGTTCTCCTCGAGCTTGTCGCGCCGCTCGGTCGTGCGGCTGACGAGCTCGATCACCTTGAGCGCCGCGGCGACGATCACCGGCGGCACCGAGTTCGAGAAGAGGTACGGCCGGGCCCGCTGCCGGCAGAGCTCGACGAGCTCGGCATGGCCGGAGACGCAGCCGCCGGACGCCCCGCCGAGCGCCTTGCCGAGGGTGGTGGTGATGATGTCGATCTTCCCCAGCACCCCCTTCGCCTCGTGGGTGCCCCGCCCGGTGGCGCCGATGAACCCCGAGGCGTGGGAGTCGTCCACGAAGACCATCGCGTCGTACCGCTCGGCGAGCGCCACGATCTCGTCGAGGGGGGCGATGTCGCCGTCCATCGAGAAGACCCCGTCGGTGACGATCACCCGGGTCCGCCGGTCCTGGTGCTCCGCGAGCTTCTGCTCGAGATGCCCCATGTCGGCGTGCTTGTAGGTGTCGCGCATCGCCTTCGACAGCCGCATCCCGTCGACGATCGAGGCGTGCACCAGCCGGTCGGCGATGAGCACGTCGGGCTCGTCGAAGAGGGCCTCGAAGACGCCGGCGTTGGCGTCCATGCAGGAGGGGAAGAGGAGCGTGTCCTCCACCCCGAGGAAGGCGCTCAGCGCCCGCTCCAGCTCCCGGTGGAGATCCTGGGTGCCGCAGATGAAGCGCACCGAGGACATCCCGTAGCCGCGGCGATCGAGGCCGGCGTGGGCCGCCGCGAGCACCTCGGGGTGGCTCGAGAGGCCGAGGTAGTTGTTGGCGCAGAGGTTGATGACCGGCTGCACCGCCGCGCCGGCCGGGAACTCGACATCGATCTCGGCCCCCTGCGGGGCGTGGATGAACCGCTCCTCCTTGAACAGGCCCGCCTCGCGGATCGCCGCGATCTCGCCGCGCAGGCGCTCCCGGGTCGCGTTCGCGTACGCCATCTCCGCTCTCCGCCCGGGCTCAGCCCACCGGGCCCTTGCCGCCGAGCCGGTCGACGAGCTCGACGATCGTCCGCACGCTGTCGAAGGCCGCCGGGGTGGCCTCGGCGTCGGGGATCTGGAGCGCGCACTTCTTCTCGAGGAAGCGCTTGAGCGAGACCATCGAGAAGGAGTCCACGATGCCGCCGGAGATCAGCGGCGTGTCGAGGCCGATCTCGCGGGTGTCGCCCTCCTCGAGGTACTCCCGGACCACGTAGTCACGCACCAGCTTCTGCAGCTCGTTCATCTGTTCCTCCTACTCCTCCATCATCGTCGAGAGGTCCCCCACGGGCTCGCCCCACTCCTGGGCGCGCAGCACGCGGCGCATGATCTTGCCGCTGCGGGTCTTCGGCAGCGACGGCACGAAGGCGATCTCCTGCGGCATCGCGAGCGGCGAGAGCCGCCGCCGCAGGGTGTTCATGATCTCCAGCTCCAGGTCGTCGTTCGGCGCGTGCCCCGGCTTGAGGACGACGAACGCCTTGACGACCTCCATGTTCACGGCATCCGGCTTGGCCACCGCCGCCGACTCGGCCACCGCCGGGTGCTCGAGCATCGCCGACTCGATCTCGAACGGCCCCACCAGATGACCGCCGGTGTTGATCACGTCGTCGTCGCGCCCCACGAACCAGAAGTAGCCGTCGGCGTCGATGCTCGCGCGGTCGCCGGTGAGATACCAGCCGTTGCGGAACTTGGCGGCGAAGGCGTCCGGGTTGCGCCAGTAGGAGCGGATGAGCGACGGGAAGTCGGGGCGCAGCGCGAGCAGCCCGGCGCGGCCGGGGGCGGTGACCGGCTCGCCGGTCCGGGCGTCGAGCACCGCCGCGGTGACGCCGGGGAACGGCTTGCCCATCGAGCCCGGCTTGACCTCCATCCCCGGCAGGTTGGCGATCACGATCGCGCCGGTCTCGGTCTGCCAGTAGGTGTCGTGGAACGGCCGTCCGAACGCCTCGCGCGACCAGATCACCGCCTCCGGGTTCAACGGCTCGCCGACGCTCGCCAGATGGCGCAGCGCCGAGAGGTCGTAGCGGCGGGCGAGCTCCGTGCCGTCGCGCATCAGGAGCCGGATCGCGGTCGGCGCCGAGTACCAGACGGTGACCCGGTACTTCTCCAGGAAGGCGTACCACCGGTCGCTCTGGAAGCCGGCGTCGAGCACCGCCTGGGTGACGCCGTTCGCCCAGGGGCCGATGATCCCGTACGAGGTGCCGGTGACCCAGCCCGGATCGGCGTTGCACCAGTAGACGTCGTCGGGTCCGAGGTCGAGCACCCGGCGGGCGGTGAGCGCCTGGCCGAGCACCGAAAGATGGACGTGCTGCGCCCCCTTCGGCTGGCCGGTGGTGCCCGAGGTGTAGTGGAGCACCGACGGCGTCTCGGGATCGGTGGCGAGGCCGGCGAAACGCTCCACCCGCTCCCGCCGTTCGAGGTCGAGCGCGAGCTCGCCGGGGCCGAGGGCGAGATCGCCGGCGTCGACCACCACCACCGTCCGCAGCTCGGGGAGCCGCTCGCGCGCCCGCCGCACCTTGCCGAGATGCTTGCGCTGGGTGATCACCGCGGCGGTGCCGGCGTTGTCGAGCCGGGTCCAGAGCGAGTCGTCGCCGAACGCCGAGAAGAGCGGCTGGACGATCCCGCCCATCTTCAGGATCGCGAGGAAGCCGAAGTAGAGCTCCGGCACCCGGTCGAGGAAGAGGCAGATCCGCTCGCCCGGATGGAGGCCGGCTTCGTCGCGCAGGAAGGCCGCCATCGTGTCGGTCAGCACCCGGAGATCGTCGAAGGTGTAGCGCCGGGCGTTGCCCTGGTGGTCTTCCCAGAGGAGCGCCGGTTTCTCCCCCAGGCCGAGCCGGCAGAGCCGGTCGCTGCACTGCCAGCCGATGTTCAGCGGCCGGCCCGGCTGCCATTCGAGATCGCGGGCGGACTCCGCCCAGATGCCATGGACGAACTGATCCTTCTCGAGCAGGACAGGGCTCATCGAGAGGTCTCCTCCGGGAGCGGTGGACGGGTCGGGCCTTCCAGGAGCACCGTCGCCGCCGCGAGGCCCGGGGTGGCGGCGAGGGCGAGATGGATCCGCTCAACCCCCCGCGCCGCGGCCAGCGCGGCGAGCCGCCCGTGCAGCCGCAGCCGCGGGGGCGTCTCCGGGGAGCTTTCGACCTCGACCTCCCGCCAGGAGGCGCCATCCCGCTCGGCGAGGGCGAGGGCCTTGAAGAGGGCTTCCTTGGCGGCGAAGCGGAGGGCCTGCGCCCGCGCCGGCGCGGGCGCCGCGGCGCAGGCGGCGAGCTCGGCCGGGGTGCAGAACTCGCGGGCGAAGCCGGCACCCAGCTCGCCCGCCGCGCGTTGGCAGCGGGCCACGCCGAGCAGATCGATGCCGATACCGACGATCATCCCGGGGCGCCTTCCGGCGAGCCGCCAGGGCTCGCCTCCGCCTCCGGGCAACGCCGGCACCGGCCATTCGTCGATCGCACCGGGAGCTCGACGGGCAGATAACCGGAGACGTCGAGTCATGCTAACGCCGCGGGCCGGAGCGCCGCCCCGCCCCAACGGACGGGCGGCACGGCGCACGCCCGTTGAACCTCCCGGCGGAACCGCCTACGATTCTTCGCGAGGGCTTGCGTGAAACCGCTTCCGACTCCGTTCGCCCGGCGCCGGCTCGCCATCCGGTGGGGGACCGCTCTGCTGCTCCCCCTCTTCCTGGGAGGCTGCTCGCTCCAGCGTGTCGCCATCCGTGCCGCCGGCGGAGCGCTCGCCGGGGGTGGAGCGACCTGGGGGAGCGACGACGACCCCGAGCTCGTCCGCGAGGCGCTCCCGTTCGCGCTCAAGACGATCGAAGGGCTGCTTGCGGCCGATCCCGCCGACCGCCGCCTCCTGCTCGCCGCCGCCTCCGGCTTCACCCAGTACGCTCAGGGCTTTCTCGTTCCCGAGGCGGACTATCTGGAGGAGAGCGACTTCGCCCGGGCGCGCGCCGAGCGGGAGCGCGCCGGCCGCCTGCTCGCCCGCGCCACCGGCTACGGCCTCCGGGGTCTCGACACGCTCCGCCCCGGCTTCGCCGCCGCGCTCCGCGACCCCGGCCGCCGCGACACCGCGCTCGCCGGCCTCGGCCCCGAGGCGGTGCCCCTCCTCTACTGGACCGGTGCCGCGTGGGGAGCCCGGGCGGCCCTCGCGCTCGACGACCCGGAGCTCGCCACCGACCTGCCGCTCGTCGAACGGCTGATGCGGCGGGCCCGCGAGCTCGCTCCCGGTTTCGAGGACGGGGTGATCCACGACTTCTACGTCGTCTGGGAGGGGGCCCGCGCCGGCACCGCCGCCGGCGCGGCCGACCGCGCCCGGGAGGCGCTCGCCGCAGCCCGCCGGTACGCCGGCGGCCGGCGGGCGGCGCCGCTCGTCGCGTTCGCCGAGTCGGTCGCGGTCGCCGAGCAGGACCGGGCGACGTTCACCCGCCTCCTCGGCGAGGCGCTCGCGCTCGACGCGGCGGCGAGCGGCCCGCACCGGGTCGCCAACCTCCTCGCCCAGCGGCGTGCCCGCTGGCTGCTCGCCCGTGCCGACGATCTCTTCCTGGAATGAGGAGCCCCGCCATGCGCCGCCCCCGCTTCGTCCTTCTCGCGCTCGCCCTGCT
>JAAYLR010000219.1 GCA_012521815.1 Acidobacteriota bacterium | reverse complement strand
CGCGGGCTGCGGGCCGGCGCCGAGCAGATCCGCGGCGTCGGGCGGCCGCGAGAGCAGCTCGCGGATCCGCGCGAGACCCGAGAGCGCTTCCGGATCGCCGGGCTGACGCGCGAGGATCGCCTCGTAGGCAGCCGTCGCCTCCCCGAGATGCCCCTGCTCGAGATAGAGCGCCGCCAGCGTCGGGGTGGCCTCCAGCGCCGCCTCCGCGCCGCCGGCGGCCACGGACGGCGCGATCTCCGCCGGCGGCACCGCCACCTCTTCGCTCTCCACCCAGGCGGACGGTACCGGCTCCGGCTTTGCCTGCAGCGGCGCGGCGACGGCCTCCTCGGGAGCGCTCGCGGCCGGCGGCTCGGCGCGCGGCAGCGCCCACCACGGCTGGGCGGACGCTTCCGGCGCGGCGACGGGCTCCGGCTCCGGAGTGACGATCTCTTCGGGTTCGGCGGCGAAGGCGGCTTCGAGCTCCGCCTCCGTCACGGCGACCGCTTCGGGATCCGGCGCGGCTGCCAGCGCGGACACCGGCTCGGGTTCCGGCACGGGTACCGCCACGAGCTCCGGTTCCGGCTCGCGCACGGCGACCGGCTTCGCCTCCGGCAGGACGGCGGGCTCGGGCTCGATCGCCGCCATCTCGAACGCGGTCGTGTCCTCGAGGGTGGCGCCGCTCGCCGGCAGCTCGACCTCGGGCTCGACGCTGGCGGGCGCCATCTCCGCCATCGGTGCCGTGACGATCGCCGCGACCTCCGGCGCCGCCGGGAACGGCTCCTCGACAGCCGGCGCGGGAACCGCCACGGCGGGGCGCGTGGCCCGGAAGATCCCGGCCGCGGTGAGGCCGGCGAATCGCGCCCACTCCTGGCCCGTGCCGGGAGCGGCGAGCGCGGGGAACGGCGGGGGGAGCCGCGCCGGATCCACCCGCCGCCGCGCCGCGTCGGGCAGCGGCAGCCGCTCCAGGTCGAGCGCGGCCACCGGGCGCGGCGTGACCGCGAGCGGCTCGGCCGCGGCCACGGGCCGGTCGCGTACCGCCGCCGATCGCTCGACGAACTGCTCGAGCTCGCCGTAGGCGGTCGGCAGCTCGGGCAGCTCGGCGGCCGGCGGTGCTGTGGCCGCGGCGAGCTGCCGCTCGATCTCGGCGATCTCGGGGTCGGCTTCGTTGAGCAGGACGTAGAGGTCGAGCCGGTCGCGGGCGTCGTCGAGCCGGCCGAGTCGCAGGTAGGTGGCGATGAGGAGCTTGTTGGCGACCAGCTGCGTCGGGTCGGCGGCGATCACCCGCTCCAGGGTCTCGGCGGCACCCGTGACGTCGCCGGTCTCGAGCCGGCAGCGCCCGAGCGCGACCCGCGCCGCGAGGTAGCCCGGGTGGTGCCCGAGGCCCGTTTCGAGGACCTTCAGCGCCGCCTCCGGCTGGCCGTCGCGGCGGTACTCCTCGGCGAGCTGCAGGAAGAGCCGCGACGCGGGATCCCGCTCCCAGCGTTCCCGCAGCGCCTCCAGGCGAGACGGGTCGGAACCGCTCTCAGCCACAGCGACCTCCTCGCCCGGGGCGCACGAAAGATTGGGCCGGACAACTCATCGAACCGCGGGATTATAGCAGCGCCCGCGGCCGCGCACGCTCGCGGTGGCTGGCGGTGGCTCTCGCGGCCGGCTCAGTTGCCGGTCACCGCCACGAACTGGGCCGCCTCGCTCGCCCCGGTCGCGTTGCTCGCCCGGAGGCGAACGAGATAGGTCCCGGGCGCCGGGTAGGTGAACGACGGGTTCTGCTGCCGGCTGGTGTTGTTGCCCGGATCGCCGAACTGCCAGAACCAGTCGGTCGGGTTCCCGGTGGAGGTGTCGGTGAAGACCACCGTGAGGAGGCTGCGCGCGAAGGTGAAGTTGGCGCGTGGCGCCCGCTGGATCGAGATCGTGCGGCTCTGGGAGAGGACCGACGACCCGGAGGCCTCGACCCGCACCGTGAACGAATCGCCCGAGATCGTGGAGATGTCGGCCGCCGTCACCTCCAGCAGATCGGTCGCCTCCCCCGCCGAGTTGGTCGCGAGGAAGCGCCCGCCCGACTCGAGCGTCCCCTTGTCGGCGGCGAAGTTCACGTTCGTGCCGGCGAGCGGATTGCCCTGGTCGTCGCGGACCAGCACCAGCAGCTCGATCTCGCCGCCGGTCTCCGGCACGCTCGACGGCGTCGCGAGCAACGAGATCGAGGAGGGGAACGACCCCACCTTGATGTCGTCGGAGGTCGCCTCCAGCGAGCCCGAACGGGCGATGACCTTCGCCGTCCCGATCCGCCCGTCGCCCCGGAAGGAGGCGAGCGCGATCCCGTTCGCGTCGGTGTAGGCGATCCCCGGCGTGACGTTGCCGAGGTTGGTCGAGAAGCGCACCTCGGTGCCGCTGCTGACCGGGTTGCCGTTGGCCCGCAGCACCTCGGCCCGGACCGTCGCCTCGCCGTCGGCGAGGATCCGGTCCGGGGTGACGGTGACGCGGAGGACGCCACCGGATGGGGCGATCGGCGTTCCCTTGTCACAGGAGACGCTGAGCAGGCTCAGCAGGGCGAGTGCGAGGAGGGCAGCGGCGCGGTGCATGATCGGGGAGTATACGAAAAGCGGCGGCCGCCCGTTGAGGCAGCCGCCGCCGGAATCACCAGCTGATGGATGGCCGTCTCAAGGATTCGGATCGACGTCGTTCCGGCAGGAGCCGTCGGTCGGGGTGAACAGGAAGGCGTTGGAGAGCGGCTTCGTGTCGCAGCCGGTCTCCAGGCTCCGCACCAGGACCGAGGCGTTGACCGGCACCCACTTCTTGCCCTTGTAGCCGTCGCCGTTGTCGTCGCAATCCTCGCCGTCGCCGAAGGCGCCGCCGAAGGCGCTGTTGGGAAGGGCGGGGGTACGCACGGTGATCGTGGTGCAGTAGCCGTTCGCGTCGCAGCCGCTCACCGCCTGCACAATGCCGGTGTAGGTGCCACTGCCGACCGTGAAATCGACCGCCACCGGGGCACGGAAGTTCGCGCCGGTGAGGGTCACCGTGGTGTTCCCGGCCTGCGGGCCGCTCGTCGGCGCGAGCCCGAAGAGCAGGGGCTTCTGGATCGTGTACATGAACTCGAGCCCCTGGGTCGTGGCGCCCTCACCGGTCTCGATGTTGGTGACGGCCGCCGGCCCGCGCGCGACCACGTTGTCGGACGGACAGCTCGTGACCGGGATCGCCACCGTGCGCACCACGACCTGGGTGCCGCTCACCGAGACGACCTGCTGCGCGTAGTTCGCGAGCGAGGCCGCCACCGGCTCGGCGAAGCCCTGGCCGTAGATCGTCACCAGGACGCCGCCGCTGAACGGGCTCTCGCCGGGACCGAACGAGCTGATGAACATCGCCGTGCCGTAGCGGAAGGCATCCTTCAGGGTGTGGGAGAGACCGCTGTTGAGGTTCACCACCCGGATGTCGACCGGGGTCGGGCCCGAGTTCGGGTTCGCCCGCGGCGGGGAGACCGCCTCGATCCGGGTCCGGGTGACGTTGCGCACCATCGCTTCCCGGTCGCCGAAGAAGACCTGCACCGGGGCTTCGAAGCCGTCGCCGTTGATGACGACGTTCGTCCCGCCCTCGTTCGGGCCGGAGGCCGGGGTGACGGAGAGCACCAGCGGCTGGAGGGTGCCGCCGCTCGCCGCGTAGGTGAAGCCGTTGGCGAGCGAGTCGGAACGCTGGTCCGGCGCCCCGTACCGCGCGGTGACCTGGACGGCCACCGGCGTCGGAGTGCCGGAGAAGCCCGCCAGCTGCGGCGTCTCGACGGTGATCCGCGACTCCGACACGGCGCGCACGACCGCCGGGGCGCTGCCGAACACCACCCGGACCGGGCTCTCGAAGCCGCCGCCCAGGACCTCGACGATCTCGCCGCCGTTCGGGCTGCCCACGTTCGGGCTGACCGCCTGGATGTAGGTCACCTCCCGCTCGACGAAGCGTACCTGCGCCTCGGCGAACGCGAAGCCGTACCGTCCGTCGGCCGGCTTCTCGGCGCGCAGCATCGCGATGCCGATGGTGTTGGCGGGGAAGAGCGCGGCGGTGGCGCGACCGCCGACGAGCGTGAGGTTCACCTCGGCGGCGCCGCCGGGCGAGTTGAAACCACCCAGCGTCGTCCGCAGGGTGACCGCGGTGCCGTCGGGCAGCGCCGTCCCGTTGTCGGTGCGCCGGCCGCTGACGGTGACCTGGACCGGGTCGGTGCTGCCGATCGGAATCGCACCGGCGCTCGTGGTGATCGCGAGCGCGGCCCCGGGCTGGGGCGGCGCCGGTGTGACCGGAGTCGCCGGCGGCTGGGTCGGGGTCTTGGGCTTGTCACTGCTGCAGCCCGCGACGAGCGCAACCGCCGTCAGGATGGTCAACAGCAGGGCGAGGCGATGGGAAGATCGCATGGCCTCTCTCCTCTCAGGGCACCACGTCGATGGTGAAGTAAGCCGGCGCCGAATCGACCTTCTTGCCCGACAGCGTGCGGCCGAAGAAGCGGATGCCGACCGTGAGCCGGATCACCTGGCTGCCCGTCGCGCGCTCGTAACCGAAATCGACCAGGTCCTTGAGCGGCAGGTTGTTGAGCTGGTCGAAACGCAGGAAGGGCGGGTTCTTGATGGTGGTCCGGCCGTTGACCGGCACCACCCCGAAGATGTGCTCGACCAGCGTCGGCGGCACCTGCGAGCCGGTGTCGGCGCGGGCGTATGTGACCTGATAGCTCTCGAGCTCGACGTTCATCAGGCTGCTCGTCGCGCTCTCCGGGTCCTTCGCGACGCTCTGGACCTGGATCTCTTCGATGTCGAACGGACCGTTCGACGCGCTGACCACGACCGGGAGCCCGTCGAAATCGGCGATCGACAGGAGCACGCCGCCGCCGTCGGTCCGGTCGGTGCGGCTCTGGCAACCGACGGTGGCGAGCAGGGCCACCACGGCGAGGCTGACGATCTTGAGCAGGGTGCGCATGGGGCTCTCCTCCCGTCGGCTCACAGTCTCACGACCCTCGGGGTGATGAAGATCAGCAGCTCCTCGTTCTTGTCGGAGCGCCGCTTGTTCTTGAACAGGTGACCGAGGATCGGGATGTCGGCCAGGGCCGGCACCCGGTCCTGCCCCTGGTCGGTGGTCACCTGGTAGATGCCGCCGATCACCGTCGTCCCGCCGTCCCGGACGATCACCCGGGTGCGCGCCTCCTTGGTGGCGATCGGGGCGTTCTGGGCGCCGACGACCGCGAAGGCGAGCTGCGGTTCGCGCTTCTGGACATTGATCTCGAGCACTACCGTCCCCTCGGCGGTGACATGCGGCGTCACCTCGAGGCGGAGCGTGGCGTTGACGAACTGCACGCTCACGGTGTTGTTGGCGACGGTCTGGATCGGGATCTGCAGACCGCTCTGGATCTCGGCCTTCTCGTTGTTCAGCGTCGCGATGCGCGGCGCCGAAAGCACGTTGATCAGCCCTTCGCTCTCGGCCGCGGTCAGGCGGGCGTTGAGCTGGAAGGTGTTGAGCACGTTGCCGAGCGTGAGGCCGAGGAAGCCGTTGCGGGCGCCGGTCTGCAGGGCCGTGCCGCCCCCGACCGCGACATTGTTCGGGAAGACGAGGCCGGTGGTGTTGCCATGGGCCGCGTCCGCGACTCCCGCAAACTCCCACTCCACGCCGAGCGAGCGGCTGAAGTTCTTCGTCGTCTCGATGATCCGGGCCTCGATCATGACCAGCGGCTCGGGGATGTCGAGCGACTCGATCACCGCCAGCACGGTGTCCATGTAAGAAGGGAGCTCCTTGATGATCAGCGTGTTCGTGCGACCGTCGGTCTGGATCGCGCCGCGCTGACTCATCAGGCCCGCGCCGGAGCGCAGGATTTGGGAGACAGCATCGACGTTGGCGTAGCTCAGACGCTTGAGCACCGTCCGCAGGGGGATCGCCTTCTGCTGCTCGATCGCGAGCTGCGCCGCCTCGGCGGCCTCGTTGCGCAGCACGCTCACCGGCGCGATCCGCATGATGTTGCCGTCGAGCTCGTAGCCGAGGCCATTGATCTTGAGGATCTGGTCGAGCGCCTGATCCCAGGGCACGTTCTCGAGCTGGACGGTCACCGTACCGCGCACGCCCGGCTGCACCACGATGTTCAGGCCGCTGATCTTGGCGAACGACCGGAGCACGTCGAGGATGTCGCCATCCTTCAGCTCGAGGCTGATCGGCTCGCCCACGTACTGCTTGCGATGGCTGCCGATCGTCTGCGCCCGGAAAGCGGACGGCGCGATCTCGGTCCGCCCGCTCACCGGCTCCTCGGCATCGGCGGCGGGGTTCGCGGTCTCGTAGAGCTCGACCGGAGCGAGCACCGGCGGCGGCGGGATCGGGGCCGGCGGCGGCGCCGTCGCGGCGACCTTCACCTCCGGCACTGGCGCGACGGCCGGCGCTTCGTTCTCTTCCGCCGGCGACCACTCCGGAACGGGTGCCACCTCGGCCACCTCGGCCGGCGCGGCGGCTTCGATCGCCGCCGGCGTCGGCGGCAGCTCGCCGATCGGGGGCAGCGGCTCGGTGGCAGTGATCGCCGGGGCCCGCAGGTCGTCGGCGAGCGTCGGCGGGAGCGCGGTACCCGGCGCCATCAGGCGAACGAGGAGCGCGTCGGCCGAACGCTCGATCGAGGCCACGACGTCGGCCCGGAGATCGACCACGACCCGCGAGACCGGCTCGGGCTGGCTGCGGAACTGCGAAACCCGCACCCGCTCGACCCGGGCGTCACCGACCGGGAGCGTCCCCTGCCGGCTGCCGTTGAAGACCCCGGCGAGGTCGATCACCAGCCGGTCGGGTCCCGCGAGGCGGAAAGTGGAGTAGGAGAACTCGCCGTCTCCGACGAGCCGCAGCAGGCTCGCATCCGGATCCGGCACGATCTCGACCGCCGCGAGCCGCGTGGCCACCGGCCCCGCCGGCGGCGGCCCGCTCAGCGGCGCCTCCGGGGTTCCCATCGCCATCGCTGCGACCGCCGGCGCTGCCGCCGCGGGCGCCTCCTCCGGTTCGGCGAACGGGGTCTCGGCCGGCAGCGGCTCGACCGCCGCCACCACGCCGCCGCCCGCCGGCACCAGATCGAGCTGGAGCCGCCCGTCTTCTCCGACGAGCGCATGCTCGCTCTCGCCGCGGCTTTCGACGACCAGGCGGGTGAGCGGCCGCTCCCCGCGCTCGTCGAGCTCCACCCGCAGGCTGGCGAGCAGCCCGTCCGGCGAGCTCCAGTCGGTCACCCCCGGAGCCGGCCGCACGTTCGGCAGCTCGACGACGAGGCGCCCGGCCTCGTCACGGTAGCTCGTCCAGACGAGTGGCCCGGTTGCCGCGAGCTCGACCCGCGTGCCCGGAGCCATCTCCCGCACCGCGACGCTGTCGAGCTGTGCGACGGCCGGCACGGGGGCCACGACCGCCACCGCCGACTCCGACGCCACCGTCTGCGGCGCCGGAGAAGCCGCGCAGCCGGCCAGCAACAGCAGGCCACAGGCCACGGCCAGCCCGGCCGCTCGCCACCTCCACGACCCGTTGCCCTTCATCCCTTCATCTCCCATGGCGCTCGCCTCCCTCCGCAACCGATTGCCTGGAGGTCACGGGTTGAGCTTCTTGACGACCTCGCGGAACGGCTTGATGACCGTCGGGTCGCTGACGATCTGCTTGAAGACCACCTCGCCGCGAACGATGGCGATCACGTCGCCGTCGAGCAGCTGGTCGCCTACCCGGATCAGATATGACTTGCCCCTCTCCGACGACTGCACCTGCGCGACGAAGCCCTGCGACGTCTGGAAGATCCCCGAGAGGATCACCTCGTCGATGAGCATCCCCGCGACCCCTTCCGGACGCGGCCCGGTGGGCACCCGGCGGGTCCCCGCGATCAGCGAGCGGAACGGATCCCGGCGGTTGCCGGGGTCGTAGGTGTAGCCGG
>JAAYLR010000021.1 GCA_012521815.1 Acidobacteriota bacterium | reverse complement strand
CGTGAGCAGCTCGCGGAGCGACGCCTCCCGGATCCAGCCGCGGAAGGCGAGGTCGTTCTCGAGGCTCGCGGGCAGGTAGAGCTGCTCGCCGCTCCACGAGTTCTGGACCACATGCCAGCCGTAGCCGGCGCTCGCGTCGGTATGGATGATGAGGATCGCCCTGGCGCCCTGGCGCTCGGCCTCTTCGATCTTGTACCGCCAGCGCCCGAAGTAGGTCATCATCCGGCCCTCGAACAGGCCGGGGTCGACGCTGCCCGGGTCGTTGACCCGCACGATGACGATCTTGTCCCGGAGATCGGTCCCCTTGAAGTCGTCCCACTCCCAGAGGTCGGTGTGGATGCCGAAGCCGACGAAGACGGCGTCCCCTTCGAGGCGGAACTCCTCGGTCGGACGGACGGAGTTGCCGACCACGTCCTCGAGGTAGCGCAGGGTCCGGCCGCCGCCGGAGACCGTCAGTTCCCGGGTGGTGAAGGCCTGCATCACGAACGGCTGGAAGTAGTCGCCCCGCCAGCCCGGCACGAGGTTCATCCACTGGAACATGCTGCGGCTGTAGAGCTCGGCGAGGTCGCCCCCGCGGGTGCCGGGAGCACGCCCCTCGAAGAGGTCGTGACCGAGCAGCTGGAGGACGCTCTGCATCTCGGTGCGGGTCAGTTGCTGCGCCCGGTCTCCCATCTCGCCCGCGGCGAGCGGAGCGGACAGAGAGCAGGCGAGGAGGACGACGCAGATCCGCTTCATGACACCCTCACTTCACGGGCCGGGCCCGTGCGTCGATGTTGACGAGCGCGGGAGAGAGGAACCGTCGGGGTTCGACTGCCCTCACTCCGGCGCGGGTATTCCGAGCTCGGCCCACTCCTCGCGGGCCGGACCGAAGAGGCCGGGCACCCGCAGGCCCAGCAGCCGCATGAGCGGGATCATCTCGGCGCGATGGTGGACCTCGTGGAAGACGAGCACCGTGAGGATCTGTCCACGGCTCCACGCCTCGCCGTACATCTCGACCGTCTCGCCGAGGCTCGCGTCGGACCACTCGCGCGCCACCGCGGCGAGGAGGCGCGCGCTCTGCTCTTCGTAGAGGCGGATGAGCTCGGTGAACTCCGCCGGCGGTGGCTGGTTCGCGAGCGGATCGTCCGGGAGCAGCCCCGCGCGGTGCGGCATCTCGGTGAGCGTCTGCGTGAGGTGCCAGGCGAGGCGCTCGAGAGTGCGCACCCCGGGGTGGAGCACGACATCCTTCTGCGCGGGGTCGATGGCGCGGAGGAGCGCGAGGGTCTTCTCGCGTTCGCTTCCGTAGATAGCCTCGAAATCGTCCAGGTGGCGGATCATCCGGAGTCTCCTGGCGTGCGGCGATGGGGTGGCTGGCCTCCGGGAGCGGCGAGAGAACGCCCGGACGTCACGGGGAAGGGTAGCACCGCGGGGTGGAGGTGGAAAGAAACGACCGGTGCGGCTCGCGTGCCCCGCGGGGTCAGTAGGCGTTCTGGCGCAGGCCCACCCGCAGCGTCATCCAGAGGATCCGGAAGTCGAGCGCGAGCGACCAGTTCTCGACGTAGTAGAGGTCGAACTCCAGCCGCTTGCGGATCGAGGTGTTCCCCCGCCAGCCGTGCACCTGGGCCCAGCCCGTGATCCCCGCCTTGACGCGATGCCGGAGCATGTACTGGGGCAGCTTCTGCTTGAACTCGCGCACGAAGACCGGCCGCTCCGGGCGCGGACCGACGAGCGACATGTCGCCGCGCAGGACGTTCCAGAGCTGCGGGAGCTCGTCGAGCGACCACTCGCGGAGGACGGCGCCGACCCGGGTGCGCCGCGGGTCGTCCCGCTTCGCCCAGACCGCGCCCGTCGTCGCCTCCGCCTGCCGTCGCATCGAGCGGAACTTCCAGATCATGAACGCCTGGCCGTCGAGCCCCATCCGCTCCTGGGTGTAGAAGATCGGCCGCCGGTCCTCGAGCCAGATCGCGAGCGCGATGAGGGCGAAGAGGGGGGAGAGGACGAGGAGCCCGACGCCGGCGCCCACGAAATCGATCGTCCGCTTCACGAGGCTGCTCCAGCCCTGGAGCGGGACCTGGGAGAGGTTGATCACCGGGGTGCCGTCGAGATCCTCGAGCGCCGCCCGCAGGGTGGCGTACTGGAGGACGTCGGGCACGATCTTGATCTCGACGCACTCGCGGCCGATCTCCTGGAGGAGCCGCAGGGTCCGCCGGTGGGCGTCGAGCGGCAGCGCGAGGTAGATCTGGTCGATGCCCCGCTCGGGGACGAGCTCCACGGCGTCGCGGGTGGGGCCGAGCACCGGCAGCCCCTCGCAGGTTCCCCCCTGCTTGTTCGGGTCGTCGTCGAGGAACCCGACGACCTCGAAGCCGAGGTCGCGGTGCCCCTGGAGCTTCGCCGCCACCTCGCGTCCGAGCCGGCCCGCGCCGATCACCAGGATCCGCACCGGGGCGAGGCCCGCGATCCAGCTCCGGCGGCGCAGCGCGCGGAGGCCGTTGCGGGCGCCGACCACGAAGATCACCTCGAGCCCGGCGAAGAGGGCCAGGAAGGCGCGGCTGTAGCTGAAGTACTGGAGGCTGTCGGGAGCGATCGCGGGCCGGTACCAGGTCGAGAGGCCGGAGAGGATCAGGCTGCCGAGCACCACCGCGAGCAGGATGGCGAGCGTCTCGTCCACGCGGCTGCGCCGCCGCCCCGTCTGGTAGAGGCCGTGGAAGTAGAAGACGGCGGGGAAGAGGAGCGCCACCCAGGGGAGGACCGCGAGGTAGCGGCCGAACTCGGGGACGTTCTTGGTGAGCGGGATGATCGGGGTCTCGAACCGCAGCAGCCAGGCGCCGAGGAAGGCCGCCACGGTGGCGAGGAGATCGCCCGTGAGGTCGAGGAAGGCGGTGAGGCGATGTCGCTGCTGGATCACGCGTGATCTGCCCGGGTATCCGGGTTCCGTGCGACCAGGAGAGCGCGGAGCCCGGCCGTGAACCGTTCCGCCGAGAACTCCTCCGCGCGGCTCCGCAATCTCTCCGGATTGAACGCGAAATCGCGGGCCTTGTCAATCGCGGCGGCGAGGGGGCCGGCCTGCTCCTCGCCGTCCGGCTGACAGAGGAGGCCGTGGACGCCGTCGGTCACGATGTCGAGCACCCCGCCCTCGCCGCGCGCGACCACCGGGGTGCCGCAGGCGAGTGCCTCCACCGGCGCGATGCCGAAATCCTCGATCTGCGGCTGCACCAGGCAGAGGGCGTGGCGGTAGAGCTCCCGAAGCTCCTCCTCGCTGACCTGGCCGAGGAAGGTGGTACCGGCTCCGGCGAGCCGGTCGAGCCGCTCCCGCTCCGGCCCGGTACCGACGATCCGCAGCGGAAGGTGGAGTTTCGCGCAGGCGGCGATCGCCACCTCGACGCGCTTGTAGGGGGCGAGCGCGGCCACCACCAGCGCGAAGTCGCGGCGAGGCGTCTCCCCGGGCGGGGTGAAACGGTCGATCGCCACCGGCGGGGCCAGGACCGCGGCCTCGCGGCCGTAGAAACGCCGGATCCGCCGGGCGACGAACGTGGAGTTGGCGACGAAGCGGTCGACCCGCGGGGCGCTGGCGACGTCCCAGACCCGCAGCCAGGAGAGGATGAGCCCGCGCAGCCGGGCCAGCGCGCCGGTGCGCCGCGGGAAGTAGGTGTGCTCCTGGTCCCAGGCGTAGCGCATCGGGGTGTGGCAGTAGCAGAGGTGGTACGCCCCGGGGCCGGGGATCACCCCCTTGGCGACGCAGTGGCTGGTGCTCACCACGAGGTCGAAGCCGGAGAGGTCGAACGCCTCGATCGCGGCCGGGAAGAGCGG
>JAAYLR010000218.1 GCA_012521815.1 Acidobacteriota bacterium | reverse complement strand
GACGACGAGCGGCGCGGCCACGACGAGATCCAGAAGATCCACGACCGTTTCATCGCCGAGATCCAGCAGGTCCTCGAGCACAAGGAGAAGGACATCCTCGCCGTCTGAGGCCGGCGGCCCGGAGGGCGGAGGGGCGATGCGACCCCTGCTCGTGCTCGTGCCGGCGGGTGGTGCCGGCGAACGTTTCGGCGGTACCACGCCCAAGCAGTTCCTCGAGATCGCGGGGCGTCCGGTCCTCTACTGGACGCTCGCGCGGCTCCTCTCGCTCGCTCCCGAGAGAGTGATCGTGGCGCTGCCGCCGGATCGCGAGCTTCCGCCCGCCGTCTGGGGCCTCGACGCGACCCGGATCCGGCAGGTGGCGGGAGGGGCGACCCGGCAGGCTTCGGTGGCCGCCTGTCTGGCCGCGGCGGCGGACCGCGAGCCCGCCGGGCTCGTGGCGGTGCACGACGGCGCCCGCCCCGCGACCGCGCGCGCCGACCTGCTCGCCGTGCTTGCCGCCGCCGAGCGGACCGGGGCGGCGGTCCTCGGCCGGCGCCTGGCCGATACCGTGAAACGGCTCGAAGCGGGCCGCATCGTGGGCACCCTGGACCGCACGACGCTCTTCCGGGCCGAGACCCCGCAGGTCTTCCGCCACGAGCTGCTGGCCGCCGCCTTCGCCCGGGCCGCCGCCGAAGGGTGGGAAGGGACCGACGAGGCGGCGCTCGTCGAGCGGCTGGGCGGGGTCGAGATCGCCGCGGTCGAGGCGACGCGACCGAACCCCAAGCTCACCCTGCCCCGGGATCTGCCCGAGGTCGCGCGCCTGCTGGCGGAGGAGGCGGCATGAGCGCGCCGGGTGCCGGACCGGCCCTGCGCGTGGGCTGCGGTTACGACGTCCACCGGCTGGTCGCCGGGCGGCCTCTCTTCCTCGGCGGCGAACGGATCGAGCACCCGCTCGGCCTCGAGGGCCACAGCGACGCGGACGTCCTCCTGCACGCCCTCGCCGACGCCATCCTGGGGGCGGCGGGGCTCGGGGACATCGGGCAGCACTTCCCTCCCGGCGAGGAGCGCTGGCGAGGGATCGCCGGCGCCGACCTGCTCGGGCGGGTCGTCGCGCTCGCCCGGCAGGCCGGCTGGCGCACGGTCAACTGCGACCTCACGCTCCTCGCCGAGGCCCCGCGGCTCGCGCCGTACCGGGCGGCGATCCGTGAGCGGATCGGAGCGATCCTGGGGATCGAGCCGGCCGCGGTCGGCCTGAAGGCGACGACCCACGAGCGGCTCGGGACGATCGGCCGGAGCGAGGGGATCGCGGCGCTGGCGGTGGTGCTGCTCACGGCGGTGGCGCCGTGAGCCGGCGGCTCTTCGGCTTCCATCCGGTGCGCGAGGCGCTCCGGCACCGGCCGCACGAAGTGGCCGAGGTGCTCCTCGCCGCGGGGCGCGGCGGCCACCGGGCCGGCGAGATCGAGAGCCTCTGCGCGCGGCACGGCGTGCCGGTGCGCCGGGTCGCGGCGGCGGTGCTGCGGGAGCTCGCCGCGGGAGGCGTGGACAACGGCTTCGCCGCCAATCTGCGCGGCGACGCCATTGCCGGTGCCGCCGCCGGCAGCGATCCCGGCCTGCAGGTGCTCGTGGAGGACGTCCAGGATCCCCGGAACCTCGGAGCCCTCCTGCGCGTCTGCGAGGGGGCCGGGGTGGGGAAGGTCTGGATCCGGGATCGCGGCAGCGCCCCCTTGTCGGCGGTGGCGGTCAAGGCGGCGGCCGGAGCTTCCGAGTGGCTTTCGATCGAGCGGGTGACCAACTCCGCCCGGGCGATCGCCGACGCCAAGGCGGCGGGGTTCTGGGTCTACGGCCTCGCGGTCGGGGGGCAGCTGCCGTGGGAGACGGACCTCGGCGGGCCGCTCCTGATCTGCCTCGGCGGGGAGGCCGACGGTCTGCGCCAGCTCACCCGCCGCAGCTGCGACGGGCTGCTCGGCCTGCCGATGCGGGGACGGGTGGGCTCGCTCAACGTCGCCACCGCGGCGGCCGCGGTCCTCTACGAGGCGGTGCGCCAGCGGACGGCGCGGGGATCGGCGCCGCGAGCCGGAACCGCAAGCCGGGGGGATCACCCCCTTGCGCCGGGTCCGGACTGAGGGTAGACTCATGGGCCCCTCGCTCCTCGACGAGGAGAGGGGTGCGGCTGGAGAGGCCGCAGCAGCGGGCGGCCGGCATAGCTCAGGGGCAGAGCAACTGTCTTGTAAACAGTAGGTCCTCGGTTCGATTCCGAGTGCCGGCTCCAGGAAGGGGAAGTACCGGAGGCGTGGCCGAGCGGTCAATGGCAGCAGACTGTAAATCTGCCGGGCAAAGCCCTACGGTGGTTCGAATCCATCCGCCTCCACCAGTACTGCGGTTCGCGGGAGTAACTCAGGGGTAGAGTCACAGCCTTCCAAGCTGTTGGTCGCGGGTTCGAATCCCGTCTCCCGCTCCATGCCGCGCGTCGGAGCCCGGCCGGGGCCGGAAGGGTTCGGGGGCTTTACAGCCAGGCTACAGACGCATACTATTGAAAGGTTTGGCGCGACCCTGGAGGGGTCGCGGTCGTCCCGCCCACGTGGCTCAGGGGTAGAGCACCTCCTTGGTAAGGAGGGGGTCATCGGTTCGAATCCGATCGTGGGCTCCACGAGTCTGACCAACGAGGCCGGCATGGCCGGGGCGCTCGGAAGCGCGGCCACGAATCGCGAGGAGGCACCGCGGAGATCATGGGGAAGGAAAAGTTCGATCGTTCGAAGCCGCACGTGAACGTGGGGACGATTGGTCACGTGGACCACGGGAAGACGACGCTGACGGCGGCGATGACGAAGGTGGCGGCGGACCGTGGTTGGGCGAAGTTCGTG
>JAAYLR010000217.1 GCA_012521815.1 Acidobacteriota bacterium | reverse complement strand
GTACTCGGTCACCGCCTCCTCGGGCCGCCCCGGCGCCTCGATCGTCTTCTCGAGATGACAGCGGCCCTGGTAGACCCAGCTCGTCTCCGCGTGATCGACCCAGAGATCGCCCCCGCCCCCCTCGTCACGCTGCAGCTTCTCCTTCGTGCGTTGGCCCGCGCCGTCGAGCGTCCAGAGCCGGCGCTCGCGAGGCTCGCCGGGGTCGAGACAGGACGGCCAGGCGGGGGCGGCCACCGCCTGGCCACGCAGCTCGGCAACCAGACGCCCGGCGCCGTCGTGGACGTACTCGATCGCGTTGCCGCGCGGCAGCACGAGGCAGAAGAGGTCGCCGAGCGGGCTGTAGTGGTAGGTGGTGACGAGCGCCGGCGGGCCGGTCGCCGTCACCGAGACGACGCGATCGAGCGCGTCGTAGGCGGTGACGGTCTCCTCGAGGTTGGGGTTGGTGACGTGGGTGCGGCGGTTGAAAGCGTCGTAACCGAACCAGGTCGTGCCGGCGAGCGGGTCGGACCGCTCGCTCGCGAGCAGCCCGTTCGCTCCGGAGACGCCGTAGAGGAAGGTGGTCACGTCGTCCGTGCCGTAGCCGGGCGGGTCGACGGTGAGCGGCTGACCGGCGGAGCTCCGGGTGTAGCTGGTCGTCAGGTCGAGCACTCCGGGGGCGGCTGGCGGGAAGTCGGCACCCTCCTCCTGCCCCTCCTGGCGCATCCCGACGAGATCGCCGGTGGCCGGATCGTACTGATAGGAGACGATGCGGGTCGGTACCGTGCCCTCCACGAACGGCCCGCGCACCTCGGTCACGAGCGCCGGGTAGAGCGGGTCGTACGACCACTCGGTCACGCGGGGCAGATCCGGATGGGCCAGGGGGTTGTTGGCGATCTCGGTCTTCCGGACCGGCCGGCCGTAGGCGGAGTAGTCGTATTCGGTGGCGAGCCGCTCACCACCCAGAACCCGCGCCGACTCCACCTTCGAGGGGCGCATCTGATTGGGAGCCGGATGATCGTAATGGTAGATCGTCCCCGGGCTCGTGCCACAGAACGGGCAGTCGCCCTCGATCGTGCGGAGCCGCGGCTTGGGGCTCGCCGGATCGCGGTCGTAGACGAAGACGATCGGAGTGCCTTCCGGCGGGATCACGGTGGTCTGGGAAGGCTGGGCCGGGTCGTCGTAGGCGAGCTCCCACTTCTCGACCGCCGCCGGATCCGTGAAGCTCTCTGCGCCCTTCCAGGTCCTCACGACGTTGCCGCTCGAATCGAACTCCCAGGCGCCCTCGACGCGGCCCGGCCCGCCGCCGGCGCCGATCAGGGTCATGCGGGTCAGGTAGCCCGGGTGCACCGCCGAGTCGTAACCGAAAGACCAGGCGCTGCCGTCGGGTCGATCGATCCGTTCGAGATCGTCGCCATCCCAGGTGAGCTCCCAGGTGCGCGAGAGAGTGCTCTCCCGGCCCACCTGGATGATCCGCCGGAGCCGGCCGGAGGCGTGGTACTCGAACTCCTCGTGACGACCGTCGGGGAAGTTGACGCGCACCAGCGCGTTCCCGTTGTAGATCCCCACCCAGCCCGGGCCGTGGCCGTTGCGCGGCAGGGTGCTCAGCCAGCGCCCGCTGGAGTCGAAGGTGTGGAGCGTGCCGTCGAGCTCGTGGAGTTGCCAACCGGAGCCGGTCCACTCGAGGCGCCGGTACTCGTCGCTCGGTACCCGGACCGTGTAGACGCCGTCGTTCAGGCCCGAGAACTTCCGGAACGTCCCCCAGCGGGTGAGGAGCCAGACCGTGCCCGGATCGCCCGGCGTCTCCGGGACGATCCGCTCCGCGAACTCGTGCGACCAGTTGCGCCCGAGAGCGGCGCTCCACGCCGCGGCGCCCGGGAAGCCCGCGTTGCCGACGCCGCCGGCCTGATAGCGCAGATAGGTTCCGTGCCCCGCGGGACCGACGGCCGGCCCACCGCCGGTGGGTGGTGTCCCTCCGCCGGGCCCGAAGCAGCATGCTCCGGCGCCGGCGCCATCCTCACCCTCGCCGCAGCCGTGGACGGGAGGGGGCTCTTTACAGAACCATTCTCCAGGATCGATATCGGCAAACTCCTTCTTCCTGCAGTTCTCACAGACGCCAGGTGGCATGTAAGGAGGCTCACACCAACAGCCATATGCCGTGAGAACCTCGCGTGGCGGCGGTTGGCTGCAGTCGATCGTCCCCGCTACGGTGGCAGTGACATTCTCTTTGGCGTCAGTCCACACACAAGCGCTGCACACATGGCCGGGTATCAGGACTTGTGCTGCCGGAGAGTATTGGCACGAGTTGAGACGGTTCCCCGGAAACTCGATTTGGTAGGTCGCCGTGAAACCGCATGATCCCTCTTGCGGGTCACAGTCAGGAGGTGAGAGGGAGTAGATCGGGGGCGAGATGGTTGGCTGCAGGCAAGAATTGTAGACCCAGCACGCGCCTCCTTCCGCACTTCCCACCTGCGAGCTCACCGAGCAAGTCAGAGTGTGAGCGAATGCGACCGAGGTCGTACAGGTGGCCACAAACGCGCACAGGAACACCACCCGAGCCGCATTCGCCAAACGCCCGGTTCTTTTGCTCGTTCCCGTGTGTGCCTCGGGGGGGGGGGGGGGGGGGGGGGGG
>JAAYLR010000216.1 GCA_012521815.1 Acidobacteriota bacterium | reverse complement strand
TCCTCGTCAACACCGCGCGCGGCCCGCTGGTGGACGAGGAGGCGCTCGCTGCGGCGCTCGCGAGCGGCCGGCTCGGTGGGGCGGCGCTCGACGTCTTCGAGCATGAGCCCGAGGTCCACCCCGGTCTGCTCGGGCTCCCGAACGTGGTGCTCGCTCCGCACCTCGGCTCGGCTACCGCCGAGACGCGATTCCGGATGGCGGAGCACTCCGTGGCGGCGCTCCTCGCCGTGCTCGTCGAAGGCCGGACGCCGGACCATCCGGTGGTCCTGCCTCCCTCGGGAGGTGCAACCCCGGGCCGCGCCGGCCGTACCTAGGTATGTGTCCGGCGGGCCCGGCAGTCTCCGACGAGGATCTGGTCCGGGCGACGCTGGCCGGACGGCAGGAGGCGTTCGGTGAGCTCGTCGAGCGGTATCAGTCGCGGCTGGTCAACTTCCTCTTCCGGATCGTGCGCAACGCCGACGAGGCCCACGACCTCGCGCAGGAGGTCTTCGTGAAGGTCTACCAGGCGCTCGACCGGTTCGATCCGCGCTACCGCTTCTCGACCTGGATCTTCCGGGTGGCGCAGAACGCGGCGATCGACCTCGTGCGCCGGCGGCGGTACCGGATGGTGCCGCTCGGGCCGCAGGACGACGGCGGGGAGGATGCCCGGCCGGAGCGGGAGCTGCCGGCGAACGATCCCGGCGCGGAGGCCGGGCTCGTCGAGCGCGAGACGGCCGGGCAGGTGCGTGAGGCGATCACCCGGCTGCCGTGGGAGTACCGGGAGCTGATCCTGCTGCGCCATTACGGCGAGCTCTCCTACGACGAGATCGCCGAGGCGAAGGGGATGCCGCTCGGGACGGTCAAGAACAAGCTCTTCCGGGCTCGGCAGATGCTCCGGGGCCTGCTCGGCGGCGAGGATCCCCGCCGGGTGACGGTGTAGAGGGGGAAGGATGGACTGCGCGACCTGTCAGAAATGGATCGATCTCGACCTCGAGGGAGAGCTGCCCGCCGCCGAGCGCCGGGAGCTCGCGGCGCACCTTGCCGGCTGCGCCGAGTGCGAGAAGGTGCGGGCCGAGGGGGCGGCGCTCCTCGCCAGCCTGGCGGGTGACCGCCTCGCGGTCCGCCCCGGCTTCCGCGATGCAGTGATGCAGGCGCTGCCGGCGGCAGGCTGGGAGGCGCGCCATCCCCGCGCCTGGGCGTTGCCGCTGGCGCTCTTCGCGCTCGTGGGCGGCGCGGCGGCCGCCCTCTTCGGAATCTCGGCCGCCCGGCTCGGGGCGAGCGGAGCGCTGCCGGGCGCGGCCGTGGCGCTCATCGATCTCCTCGTCTCCTCGCTCCTCGCCGGCTCCGGGCTCGCGGCGGCGTCGTGGCGGGGCCTGGGGGCGGCGCTCGGCGACCTCCTCGCGAGCGCCCCGTCGCGGTTCGTCGCGCTCGCGGTGCTCACCCTGGCGCTCCACTGGCTGCTCCTGCGCCTCCTGCGGCGTCCGGTGCCGGCGGACGAGGCGAACGGTCGCAGGGGGACGCGCTGAACGGTTCGCGGCATCGCGCGTGGCGGGGGTTCCTCCTCGCCCTGCTGGTGGCGGCGGGAACGCCGCTGCACGCCGCCTCCGCGCCGGAGCAGGAGCCGCTCCGGCTGGCCGCGGGGAGCCTCGCGCGCGACCGGCTGGTGGCGGTGGGACGCGACCTGGAGGTCCACGGCCGGGCGCTTTCCGACGTCACCGTGCTCGACGGCTCGCTCACGGTGAGCGGCGAGGTCGGAGGCGCGGTCCTGGTGCTCGGCGGCGACGTGCGCCTCGCGGGCACGGCGCGCGTGGCGGGCGATCTCTACGTCGCCGGCGGGCGGCTGGTGACCGAACCGGGCGCGGAGGTCGGCGGCCGGGCGGTGGCCTGGGCCTCGGCTTCGCGCGCCTGGCTGACGCTGCTCGAAGGACCGTCGCTCGGCCTGCCGGCGACCTCTCCCGTGGTACTCGCCGCGAAGCTCGCGCTCGCCGCCGCCTGGCTGCTGCTCTCGCTGCTCCTCTTCGCGACCGCCGGCCGCGCCGTGCTCGCGACCTCCGAGGAGATCCGGCGCGCGCCGCTGCGTTGTCTCGCGACCGGGGTGGTCGGGGTCTTCGCGCTCCTGCTCACCGCGCTCCTCGTCTCGGCGGTGGCGCGCTCGCTCGCCCTGCCGCTGCTCGTGCTCGTCGTGATCGTGGCGCTGCTCTTCAAGCTCTGGGGGATGGTCGCGCTCTTCCACGCGGTGGGGGCGTGGCTCGCCACTTTCAGCCCGTACCGGCGCCGGCTCGCGCTCCACGTCGCGCTCGCGGGTTTCCTGCTGCTGACCCTCCTCAAGCTGGTGCCGTATCTCGGCACCTGGCTCTGGACGATGGCGAGCTTCGTGGCCGTCGGCGCGTCCATCGGCTCGAAGCTCGGCCGCCGCGAGCCCTGGTTCGCCGACGATCCCGCGACGCTCTTCGCGCTCCCTCCCGGCCGTTCTTGACCCTCTCGCGCGCTTGCCCATAGTCTCCCGGCGGGAGGGAGACATGAGCGAGATCGGAACCGTCGGCGTCGTCGGCGCCGGCACGATGGGGCACGGCATCGCGCAGGTCGCGGCCCAGGCGGGCTTCGCGGTGCGTCTCGTGGATCTCTCGCCGGAGGCGCTCGCGAAGGGGCTCGCGGCGATCGGCGGGAGCCTCGGGAAGCTCGCGGCGAAGGGCCGGCTGACGGCCGAGGAGGCCGCCGCGGCGCGGGCGCGGATCACGGGCGGTACCGATCTCGCCGCGCTCGCCGACGCCGACCTCGTGGTGGAGGCGGTGGTCGAGCGCCTGGAGGTGAAGACCGGGGTCTTCCGGCAGCTCGACGCGCTCTGCGCGCCGGCGGCGATCCTCGCTTCCAACACCAGCTCGATCTCGATCACCCGCCTCGCCGCTGCCACCGGACGGCCCGGGCAGGTGATCGGCATGCACTTCATGAACCCGGTACCGCTGATGCCGCTCGTCGAGGTGATCCGCGGGCTCGACACCTCCGACGCGACGTACGCCCGGGTCGAGGCGGCAAGCCGGGCGATGGGCAAGACCCCGGTGGAGGCCCACGACTATCCCGGCTTCATCTCCAACCGGGTGCTGATGCCGATGATCAACGAGGCGATCTGCTGCCTCCACGAGGGGGTGGGCACCGCCGAGGCGATCGACGCGGTGATGAAGCTCGGCATGAACCACCCGATGGGACCGCTGACGCTGGCCGACCTCATCGGCCTCGACGTCTGCCTCGACATCCTGCGCGTCCTGCACGACGGCTTCGGCGATCCGAAGTACCGTCCCAGCCCGCTGCTGGTGAAGATGGTCGACGCCGGCCGCCTCGGCCGCAAGAGCGGCCAGGGTTTCTACACCTACTGACGCCCCGTCATGCTCTGTCTCGCCTGCGGCGCCGACAACCCTGGCGAGCAGGAGTACTGTCGCCGCTGCCAGCGGCCGCTCGTGGTGGTCGCCTCGGCGGCGACCGGCGAGATGGGGGAGTGGCTCGCCCCCGAGCCCGCGATCTCGCTCGACGAGCACCTGCTCGAGCGGGTGTCGGCGCTCGAGGAGGCGCTCCAGCGCACCGCCGATGGGATGGCCCGGCTGGCGGCGACGGTCGCCAAGCTCGACCGCGCGCTCGTCCTCGGGCAGGCCGGCGCGGGCGCGGTCTTCGAGATGCTCGAGCGCCGCGGGGTGGTGCCCGAGGAGGAGTGTCAGGTCGCCTGGCGCCGGGGGCTCGAGCGCGAGCTCGCGGCGGTGGAGCTGCGCGAGCGGTTCGCGGCGGTGCGCGAGCAGGTGCTCGCCGCCTGCGCCTCGGCGGCGGCCCGGCGGCTGCTCGGCGAGGCCGAGGCGGCGCTCGCCATCCACGACGCGCCGGGCGCCCTCACCCGGTTCGAGCGGGCGCTGAAGCGGGAGCGGGGCAACCGGCCGCTCGCGCTCTTCCTCGTCGAGGCGGCGTTCGCCAACGGCGACGGCGGCTGGGCGCTCGCGCTCTGCGAGGAGATCCTGGCGGACGATCCGCGGCAGTTCGAGGCGCTCGTCTACAGCGGCGTGCTCCTCCACGAGCGGGGCGATCTCGCCGCCGCGGAGAGCCGGCTGCGGCAGGCGCTCCGGCGCGATCCGGAGTCGTTCCTCGCGCGGTTCGCCCTCGGCTCGGTGCTCGCCGGCCGGGGCCGGCCCCGGCTCGCGGCCCGGCAGCTCGAGCGGGCGCTCGCGCAGCGCGAGACCCCGCAGGCGCGGCTGCTCCTCGGCCGCTGCCTCTACGAGAGCGGCCGCGCCGGCGAGGCGATCGTCCATCTGCGGCGGGCGATCGCCGCCGATCCCGACCTGGAAGAGGCGCACTACCTGCTCGGCCTCGCGGCGCTCGACCGCGGCTGGCGGCGGCGCGCCCTCGCGTCGTTCCGGGCCGCGCAGCGGCTCAACCCGCGCAAGCTCCACTACCAGGATCTGGTCACCTTCCTCTCGCTCCGGGCGGCGTCGCCGCTGCCGCCGGTCGAGGGCCGTCTCGCCGCGGCGCTGGCCGACGGCGAGCGGCGCCTCGCGGAGGGGGACGGCCGGGGCGCGTTGCAGGCCACCGGCGCAGCGCTCCGCCTCGCCCCCGATCACCCCACGGTGCTGATCTCCTACGCGATGGTCTGTCTCGCTCTCGGCCGGCTGCCGGAGCTCGAGATGGCCGCCCGCCGGCTGCTCGCGCTCGCGCCGGGCGACATGCTGCGGGCCACCGCGTCGGCGGCGCTGATCGCGGCGCTGCGCGGCGCCGGCCGGCTCCGCGAGGGGAACCGGATCGGCCGCGAGCTGCTCGCCGGCGACCCGTCGCCGTTCGCGCAGACGATCGCCTACTACGAGATGGCCTACAACCTCGCCGAGCTGGAGGAGGATCTCGACCGCGCGCTCGACTACGCGCGGCGGTCGCTCGCCCTCGCGCCGGAGGAGCTGCAGCAGTTTCCGCTCGCGGCTCTCGGCTGGGTGCATTACAAGCGGCGGGAGTACGCCGAGGCGGTCGACTGCCTGACGCGCTCGAGCGCGCTCGGACCGTCGTCGACCACCCTGACCCACCTCGGCATGGCGTTGCTGGCGGTGGGAGACGCGAAGCGGGCGCGGGGGGCTTTCCGCCAGGCGCGCCGGCTGGAACCGAGGAGCGGCGGCCTCGAGGAACGGATGATGGAGTGCATGCGCAGCTCCTCGGAGCTGGCCGCGCGCGTGCAGGAGCGGGAGAGGGCATGACACGCTGGAACGAGTTCTACGTGCACACGACGCGCGAGGTACCGAGCGATGCGGAGGTGATCTCCCATCAGCTGATGGTCCGCGCCGGGATGATCAAGAAGCTGGCCGCGGGGATCTACACCTACCTGCCGTTCGGCTGGCGCAGCATCGCCAAGATGGCGGCGATCGTGCGCCGCGAGATGGACGCGGCGGGCGCCGTCGAGCTCTCGATGCCGGCGATCCAGCCCGCCGAGCTCTGGCAGGAGTCGGGGCGCTGGCAGCGGTACGGCCGCGAGCTGCTGCGGATGCAGGACCGCCACGACCGCGACTTCTGCTTCGGCCCGACCCACGAGGAGGTGATCACGGACCTCGTGCGGCGCGACGTGCGCTCCTACCGGCAGCTCCCGTTCAACCTCTACCAGATCCAGACGAAGTTCCGCGACGAGATCCGGCCGCGCTTCGGGCTGATGCGGGGGCGCGAGTTCCTGATGAAGGACGCCTACTCGTTCGGCGCCACCGAGGCCCAGCTCGACGAGGCGTACGAGGCGATGCGGCGCGCCTACTGCGCGATCTTCGAGGCGTGCGGGCTCGAGTACACGATGGTGGAGGCGGACACCGGCACCATCGGCGGCTCCTCGTCGCACGAGTTCATGGTGGTGGCGCAGACGGGCGAGAGCGCGGTGGTCAGCTGCGGCTGCGGCTACGGCGCCAACATCGAGAAGGCGGAGAGCCGGCTGCCGGCCGTACCGGTGCCCGCCACCGAGCCCGGGGCGCGGCGGACGGTGCCGACCCCGGGACACAGCTCGGTGCCGGACGTCGCCGCCTTCCTCGGCGTGCCGGCGACCCGGATCGTCAAGACGCTGCTCTACGAGACCGAGAAGGAGTTCGTCGCCGCGCTGGTGCGTGGCGATCGCGAGATCAACGAGGTGAAGCTCCAGAACGCCCTCGGCTGCGACCACCTCGCGCTCGCGAGCGAGGAGAAGGTCGAGCGGCTCACCGGGGCGGCGGTCGGCTTCGCGGGGCCGCTCGGCCTGCCGGCGGAGGTCCGGCTGATCGCCGACGAGTCGGTGCGCGAGCTGCGCGGCTTCGTCTGCGGCGCCAACGAGTCGGATGCCCACCTCGTCGACCTGGTCTGGGGCCGCGATCTGTCGCTGCCGCCGGTCGCCGATCTGCTGCTCGTCGCCGGTGGCGACCCCTGCCCGCGCTGCGGCGAGCCGCTGCAGCTCTCCCGGGGGATCGAAGTCGGGCACATCTTCAAGCTCGGCACCAAGTACTCCGAGGCGATGCGCTGCCACTTCACCGACGAGCACGGCGCCGAGCTGCCGATGATCATGGGCTGCTACGGCCTCGGGATCGGCCGGACGGTGGCCGCGGCGATCGAGCAGAACCACGACGCCGACGGGATCATCTGGCCGCTGCCGCTCGCTCCGTTCGAGGTCCTGCTGATGACGATCAACGCCACCGACGAGGCGACCCGGAAAGCGGCCGACGAGCTGCACGCCGCGCTCGTGGCCCGCGGCATCGAGGTCCTCTACGACGACCGCGACGAGCGTCCGGGGGTGAAGTTCAAGGACGCCGATCTGCTCGGCATCCCCGTCCGGGTGGTGGTGGGCGGCAAGTCGCTCGCCGCCGGGCAGGTGGAGGTCTCGCGCCGCCGCGACCGCGTCAAGGAGGCGGTGCCGGTGACGGCGGGGCTCGAAGCGGTGCTCGCGCGGCTCGCGGCGGAGGGGCGGCGGCTCCCGGGCTGAGCGCCGGCGCCCGCCTCAGGCGGGCGGCTCCTCCTGCTTCTCGACGAGGAGCGTGCAGACCCGGTTCCCCTTCAGCTCGAGCACCTCGAGCGTGAGCGGACCGAGGCGGACGCGGTCGCCCACCCGCGGCGACTGCCCGAGCTCGGAGAGGACGACGCCCCCGACGGTGTCCTCGTCGCGCGGGCTGATCTCGAGGCCGAGCTCGTCCTCGAGGTCGACGACCAGCATCGCGCCCGAGACGAGGCAGGTGCCGTCGTCGCGCCGGACGAGCTCCGGCTTCTCGGCGTCGAACTCGTCCTGGATCGGGCCGACGATCTCCTCGAGGACGTTTTCGAGGGTCACGATCCCGCTCACCCCGCCGTACTCGTCGACCACCGCCGCGAGGTGGACCCGCTCGGCGAGCATCCGCGGCAGGAGCCGGTCGAGGCCGAGCGTCTCGGGCACGAAGGGGAGCGGGCGCTTCACCTGCCGGAGGTCGTCCGGCGGGCGCTCGGCGCGGAAGAGATCCTTGATGTGGACGAGGCCGATCGCGTGGTCGAGGTCGCCCTCGCAGAGCGGGAAGCGGGTGTGGCCGCTGCGGCGGGCGAGCGCGAGGTTCTCGGCGAGCGGGCGGGTGGTGGAGAGGTAGACGGCATCGGCCCGCGGCACCATCACCTGCCGCGCGACCCGCTCGGAGAGCTCGAAGATGTTCGTCAGCAGATCGCGCTTCGCGGCGGAGAGGAGCGTTCCCTCGCGCGACCCGAGCAGGAGGCGCACCTCCTCCTCGCTGTGGGCCTGCTCGGCTTCCGTGGCCGGCTGCAGTCCGGCGAGCCGCAGCAGCGCGTTGGCCGAATGGTTGAGGAGCCAGATCGCCGGGTAGGCGAGGCGGTAGAAGCCGGCGAGCGGCAGCGCGACCCAGACCGCGACCCCCTCGGGGCGCCGGATCGCGAGCGATTTCGGGATCAGCTCGCCGAGGACGATGTGGAGCACGCTGATCGTGAGGAAAGCGGCGGTGAGGCTCGCCGAGTGGACGACGGCGGGCGTCACTCCGGGCAGATGGGCGAGCAGCGGGGAGAGCACCCAGACGAACGCCGGTTCGCCGATCCAGCCGAGCGCGAGGCTCGCGAGGGTGATCCCGAGCTGGGTGGCGGAGAGGTAGGCGTCGAGATGGGAGATCATGTGCGCCGCGACCCGGCCCCGCCGCTCGCCGCGGAGGACGTGCGGCTCGATCTGGGTCGGCCGGACCTTGGCCAGGGCGAACTCGGCAGCGACGAAGAAGCCGTTGAGCGCCACGAGCAGCAGCGCGATCGCCAGCGCGGTGCCGGCGCCGAAACCGAGGGCGGGAAGGGGCGGCGCGGTGGCGACGAGCGAGAGGAGCGGCATGCGAAGAAACACGCCCCGTGAGCGGAGAGTCCGGGTCGGCTGGGCGGATGATATCCGACCCGGCGGCAGGGCCGGGGTGCGCGCGGGGCCGTGCCGGGCGAGAATGACCCGATGACCGACGAAACGGCGGCCGCGGCAAGGGTGCGGATCCGGCTCGCGCCGGGGCGGGAGAAGGCGCTGCGCCAGGGCCATCCCTGGCTCTTCTCGGGGGCGATCGCGAGCGAGGAGGGGCCGCCGGATGCCGCTCTCGCCGAGGTGGAGAGCGCCCGCGGCGAGCGGCTCGGGGTGGGGCTCTACAGCGCCGCCTCGCAGATCCGGGCGCGGCTGCTGGCGCCCCCCGGCAGCCGCATCGACCGGGCGTTCTTCCGGGAGCGCCTCGAGCGGGCGCTGGCGCTGCGGCGACGGCTCGTCGGGCCCGACACGACCGGCTACCGGCTCGTCAACGCGGAGGGCGACGGCCTGCCAGGCTGGACCGTGGACCGGTTCGGCGACCTGTTCGTCTCCCAGATCACCGTCGCCGGGCTCGAGCGGCTGCGCGCGGAGGCGTACGGCGCGCTCGGCGACCTCGCGCCGGCGGGCGCGCTGCTCCATCTCGGCCGCCTTCCCGCCCGGCGCCGGGAGGGGCTCGGCGAGGAGGACGAGGTCGTGGCGGGCGAGATCCCCGAGCGGCTCTGGTTCCGGGAGTGCGGCCTCGAGTTCGAGGCCGAGCCGCGGGGCGGGCAGAAGACCGGCTTCTACTGCGACCAGCGGGAGAACCGGGCGCTCGCCGGCGCGCTCGCCGCCGGGCGGCGGGTGCTCGACCTGTTCGCGCACGGCGGCGCCTTCGCCCTCCACGCGCTGCGCGGCGGAGCGGCGGCGGTCACCTGCGTCGAGTCCGGCCCGGGTCTGGAGGCGACGGCCCGGCGGGCGATCGCGCGCAACGGCCTCGCGGGCGAGCGGCTGGAATGGATCCGCGCCGACGTCTTCGCCGAGCTGCGCCGGCACCGGGAGCGTTACGACCTGATCGTCTGCGACCCGCCGCCGCTCGCCCCGCATCGCGGCGCGGTCGCGGCCGCCGCGCGCGCCTACAAGGATCTCAACCGGCTCGCCCTCCGGCGGCTCGCGCCCGGCGGGCTGCTCTTCACCTTCAGCTGCAGCGGGGCGGTGGACGCGCGGCTCTTCCGGCAGATCCTCTTCGCCGCCGCGGTGGAGGCCGGGGTGCGGCTGGCGCTGCTCCGCCCGCTCGCGGCGGCCGCCGACCATCCGGTGGCGATCGCCCATCCGCAGGGGGAGTACCTGAAGGGCTGGCTGGCGGTCGCCGAATCGTCCGCCCGCGATTGACACCCCCGGGCGCGGTTGCTAGATTCCAGACCCCATCGGGCCGGTCCGCCGGTCCGGTGGCGCAGGCGGGACGAAGGCCCGTAGCTCAGTTGGTTAGAGCGCTACGTTGACATCGTAGAGGTCGGTGGTTCGAGTCCACTCGGGCCTACCAGCTGCGTCCCGCAGCGTCGTCGGTGAGCCGTCATGGAGAGGCGCTTAGCTCAGTTGGTTAGAGCGCTACCTTCACACGGTAGAGGTCCTCGGTTCGAGTCCGAGAGCGCCTACCATCCGGTTCCCGGAGCCATCCTTTCCACTTCCCGCTGAGCCGCTTCCGGCCCGGCGGTTTGGTTCATGCGGAGCCCGCCATGACAGCCCCCGCGCAGATCCACCTGACGCTGCCCGACGGTTCGAGCCGGGAGGTGCCGCAGGGCACGACGCCGCTCGCGGTCGCGACGGCGATCGGGCCGCGTCTGGCCGCCGCGGCGGTCGGTGCCGAGCTCGACGGCGAGACCGTCGACCTGCGCACGCCGCTCACCCGCGGCGGAGCGCTGCGGATCGTCACCGCGGGAACTCCGGAGGCGGGGCCGTTCGTACGCCACTCGGCCGAACACCTGCTCGCCGACGCGGTGCGCCGGCTCTGGCCGGAGGCCGAGTACGACGCCGGCCGGCAGGATCACAGCGAGAAGTACCAGTACGACTTCCGCTTCCCCCGGCCGTTCACCCCCGAGGATCTCGAGCGGATCGAGGCGGAGATGCGGCGGATCATCGCCGAGGACGCGCCGTTCGAGCGGATCGAGGTCAGCCGCGAGGAGGCGGCGCGGATCTTCCGCGAGATGGGCTTCACCCTCAAGCTCGAGCGGCTCGCCGACATCCCCGAGGGGGAGACGATCACCCTCTACCGGCACGGTGCCTTCACCGACCTCTGCCGCGGGCCGCACGTCCAGCGGGCCGGGCAGGTGGGGGCGATCAAGCTCCTCGAGGCGTCGGGCAGCTACTTCAAGGGGGACGAGCGCAACGAGCGGCTGCAGCGGATCTACGGCACCGCCTTCTCCTCGGAGCGGGAGCTCGCGGCGTACCTCGAAGCGCTCGCCGAGGCGCGTGCCCGCGACCATCGCAAGCTCGGTCCCGAGCTCGACCTCTTCAGCTTCGATCCGCTGGCGCCGGCCTCGCCGTTCTTCCATCCGAAGGGGGCGGTGGTCTACAACCTGCTCATCGACTACGTCCGCGAGCTCAACACCCGCAACGGCTACGGCGAGGTGGTCACGCCGCAGATCCTCGACGTGGAGCTCTGGCACACCTCGGGGCACTGGGCGAACTACCGGGAGAACATGTTCTTCACCGAGCTCGACGAGCGTCAGTACGCCGTCAAGCCGATGAACTGCCCGACCCACTGCCTGATCTACGCCAAGGGGCTCCGCTCGTACCGGGATCTGCCGATCCGCTACGCCGACTTCGGCCGTCTCCACCGCTACGAGCGCAGCGGGGTGACCTCGGGTCTCACCCGGGTGCGCTCCTTCGCCCAGGACGACGCCCACGTCTTCTGCACCGACGAGCAGGTGGAGGCCGAGGTGCTGCGGGCGGTGGGGATCATCTTCGAGATCTACCGCACCTTCGAGTTCCCGGAGGTGGCGATCGGCATCGGGCTGCGGCCGGAGAACCGGGTCGGCACCGACGCGCAGTGGGACGCGGCGGAGCGCGCCCTCCAGCGGGCGCTCGACCGGCAGGGGCTCGCCTACACGCTCAACCCGGGCGACGGCGCCTTCTACGGCCCGAAGATCGACTTCCGGATCAAGGACGCGATCGGCCGGGAGTGGCAGCTCGGAACGGTCCAGCTCGACTACCAGATGCCGGAGCGGTTCGGCCTCGAGTACGTCGGCGCCGACGGCGCCACCCACCGGCCGGTGATGATCCACCGGGCGATGCTCGGCTCCGTGGAGCGGTTCCTCGGCATCCTCATCGAGCACACCGCCGGGGCGTTCCCGCTCTGGCTGGCGCCGGTGCAGGCGGTGGTGCTGCCGGTCTCCGAGCGGTTCCTCGACTACGGGCAGCGGGTGCGCGACGAGCTCGCCGCCGCCGGGCTGCGGGTGGAGATCGACGACGGCAACGAGAAGCTCGGCTACAAGATCCGCCAGGCGCAGCTGCGCAAGGTGCCGTACATGCTGGTGGTCGGCGAACGCGAAGCGGCGGCGGGAACGGCGGCGGTGCGTCTGCGCAGCGGCGAGGACCGGGGGCCCGTCGCGGTCCCGGAGCTGATCGCGAAGCTGCGCGAGGCGGCGGCCGCCCGCCGGGTCGCCGAATTGTAGGCCGGGAGCGTTCCGCCTATAATCTCGCTCCGATTCTTTGAGGGTCGGTGGCCGGCCGGGGGATGGTCCTCCCGCCGGGGATCCGCCGGCCTGCTTCCATGGGAGGGAAGCCGGGCATCGACAGGACAGCGCGCACGAACGAGGCAATCCGGGTCCGGGAAGTCCGACTGATCAACGAGGACGGCAGCCAGGCCGGCATCGTCGCCACCGAGGTGGCGCTGCGGATGGCGCGGGAACAGGGTTTCGACCTGGTGGAGGTGGCGCCCACGGCGCGGCCTCCGGTCTGCCGCATCATGGACTTCGGCAAGTTCCTCTACCAGCAGAAGAAGAAGGCCCACGATTCGCGCAAGAAGCAGAAGACGATCCGGGTCAAGGAAGTCAAGTTCCGGCCGAACGTCGACGACCACGACTACGACTTCAAGCTGCGCAACGCGGTCCGGTTCCTGGAGGAGGGAGACAAGGTCAAGGCGACGGTGCAGTTCCGGGGGCGCGAGATGTCGCGCACCGAGCTGGGACTGAACCTGTTGAAGCGTCTGGCGGCCGACATCGGCGAGGCGGGCTCCCAGGAGGGGACGCCGGAGATGGCCGGCAACCGGATGCACCTGATCTTCGGCCCGAGCAAGAAGACGCAGAAGAAGGACGAGGGAGACACCGCGGCGGCGCCGTCCGCCGGTTGAGGTCTCCCGGGGTCAGCAGACGAGGAGCGGAACGTGCCGAAGAAGAAGACTCACAAGGGCGCCACCAAGCGCTTCAAGCTCACCGCGAGCGGGAAGGTGCTGCGCGGCCGCGCCAACCACAGTCATATCCTGACGAAGAAGACGCGCACCCGGAAACGGCGGCTGCGGCAGGCCACGCTGGTCTCGCCGGCCGACGCCCGGACGATCCGGACGCTGATCTCGAGATAGCGTCCATCACGCGCCGCCGGAGGGAACGAACCTGTCCTCCGGGGCGCCGGTCGCGGCCCGGCCGCGACCCTGACCGCCCTCGAGGGCGAGGAACGAGGTTCTGCCATGCCACGTGTCAAGCGCGGCCCGAAGCGGGCCCAGAAGCGCAAGAGAGTACTCAAGCTCGCCTCCGGCTACTGGGGTACCAAGTCGAAGGCGTACCGGATGGCCCAGCAGGCGGTCGACCGGGCAGGCAAGTCCGCCTACCGTGACCGTCGCCGGCGCAAGCGGGACTTCCGCAGCCTCTGGATCGTCCGGATCAACGCCGCCGCCCACCTCCACGGCCTCTCCTACAGCAGGCTGATCGCGGGCCTGAAGCTCGCCGGCAGCGAGCTGAACCGGAAGATGCTCGCCGAGCTGGCCGCGGCTCCGGATCCGAAGCCGTTCGCCGAGCTCGCGGCGCTCGCCAGGCTGGCTCTCGAGAAGGCGGCGCCGGCCGGCGACTGAGGCGGACGGTGTCGAGCGAGCCCGCAGCCCCTCCCGCGCATCCCGAAGAGGTCGCCCGGCTGGCCGGGGAGGCCGACGCCGAGATCGCGGCGGTTTCCGACCGCCGTGGCTGGGAGGCGGTCCGCATCCGGTGGATCGGGCGCCGGGAGGGGCGGGTTCGCGAGCTGCTCGACCTGATCCCGCGGGTCGCCGACAAGCGCGGTTTCGGGCAGGCGGTCAACCGGCTCAAGGAGCGGGTCGAGGCGGCGCTCGCGGCTGCCGACGAGCGGCTCGCGGCGGCCGAGCGCGCGGCGCAGCGCCGGGAGGCCGCGGTCGACGTCACGCTGCCGGGGCGCCGGGTGCCCGGGGGTGCGATCCACCCGGTGATCCAGATCTCGCGCGAGATCGAGGAGATCTTCGTCCGTCTCGGCTACACCGTGGCCGAGGGGCCGGAGGTGGAGAGCGACCGGTACAACTTCGAGCTGCTGAACTTCCCCCCCGACCATCCGGCGCGCGACACCCAGGACACCTTCTTCCTCGAGGACGGCCGGCTGCTGCGCACCCACACCTCGCCGGTGCAGATCCGGACGATGCTCGCGCGCCGGCCGCCGCTCCGGGTGATCATCCCGGGGCGGGTCTACCGGCACGACAACGACCTGCGCCACTCGCCGATGTTCCACCAGGTGGAGGGGCTGGCGGTGGCCGAGGGGATCCGCTTCTCCGACCTGAAGGGGACGCTCGAGGCGTTCCTCCACCGGCTCTTCTCGCCGGAGACCGGAGTCCGCCTGCGGCCGAGCTTCTTCCCGTTCACCGAGCCGTCGTGCGAAGTCGACATCACCTGCCCGTTCTGCAGGGGGAAGGGGTGCGCGACCTGCTCGGAGACCGGCTGGATGGAGATCCTCGGCGCCGGGATGGTCGACCCCCGGGTGCTCGCCGGCTGCGGGGTCGATCCGGACCGGTACACCGGCTTCGCCTTCGGCCTCGGCCTCGACCGGGTGGCGATGATCCGGTTCGGGATCCCGAACATCCGGCTGCTGTTCGAAAACGACGAGCGCCTCCTGCGCCAGGCGGGGATCCGATGAAGTTCTCCCTCGGCTGGCTGCGCGAGCACGTCGAGCTCCCCGAGGATGCCGTCGAGGTGGCCCGCCGGCTGACGGCGATCGGCCACAGCGTCGAGGGGATCGAAGGGGAAGGGGACGCCGCGGTGCTCGACGTGGACGTCACCACGAACCGGCCCGACTGCATGAACCACCGCGGGCTCGCGCGCGAGCTCGCGACGGCGTTCGCGCGGCCGCTGCGGCCGCTTCCGGACCCCCTGCCGGCACCGGACGGCGGCGCCGGGGTGCCGGTGACGATCGAAGACGCAGGCGGCTGCTCGCGCTACGTCGCCCTCGTGCTCGAGGGGGTGGAGGTGGCGCCGAGCCCGGAGTGGCTGGCGCGCCGGCTCGAGGCGATCGGCCTCCGGGCGATCAACAACGTCGTCGACGTCACGAACTACGTCCTCTGGGATCTCGGCCAGCCGCTCCACGCCTTCGATCTCGACCGCCTCGCCGGGCCCGAGATCCGGGTGCGCGCGGCGCGGCCCGGGGAGCGGCTCGTCACCCTCGACGGGGTCGAGCGCACGCTCGAGCCCGAGGCGCTCGTGATCGCCGACCGCGACCGGGCGGTGGCGCTCGCCGGGATCATGGGCGGACAGGAGACCGAGGTCACCTCCGCGACGCGGCGGGTGCTGCTCGAGAGCGCCCATTTCGAACGGCGCCGGGTGCGGCGCGGTGCCCGCGCCCTCGGGATGCACACCGACGCGAGTCACCGTTTCGAGCGGGGCGCCGATCCGGAGATCTGCCGTCTCGCCGCCGAGCGGGCAGCGGCACTGCTCGCCGCCGCCGGCGCCCGCCCCGCGGGAGCGCCGTGGGACGAGCGCACCGGGCCCCCGGTCGAGATCCCGTGGCGGATCGAAACGGCGGCGCTCGACGCCTTCACCGGGGTGTCGCTTGCGCCCGACGCGGTCGAGGGGTACCTCACGCGGCTCGGCTTCGCCCCCCGGCGGGCGGCTGCGGGGAGCGGCTGGCAGGGGAGCGTGCCCTCCTGGCGGCTCGCCGACTTCGAGCCCCGGACGGTCACGCGCGACGGGATCGCCGCTCTCGAGGCGTGGCCGGCCGACCTCTACGAAGAGGTGCTCCGTTTCCACGGCTTCGACTCCATCCCCGCGACGCTGCCCGCTCTGCCCGGGCCGGACGAAGGGGATGACGAGCGGCACCGGCGGCGCGAGCGGCTGCGTGACGAGCTCGCCTACAGCGGTCTCGCGGAGGCGATCCACTTCGCCTTCCACGCGCGGGAAGCGGATGCCCGTTTCCCCGGCGTCGGAGGCGCGGCGGAGCCGGTCGCCCTCGCCAACCCGCTCTCGGAGCGGTACGCGGTGCTGCGCCGTTCCCTGCTGCCCAATCTGGTGGAGACCGCCGGCCTCAACTGCCGGCGCGGCGCGGCCGCGGTCGGGCTCTTCGAGCTGGGGCGGCTCTTCCCGGGCGGCGAGGCGGAAGAGGTGGAGGCCGTGGCGATCCTCCTCGGCGGCCGTCCCGGACTCGCCTGGTTCCGCCGCCCGGAGCTCGATCTGTTCGATCTGAAGGGGATCGTGGAGGGGGTGGCGCTGCGCTTCGGCGTCGAGCTCGCCGCCGAGCCGGCGGCGCTCGCCGGTTTCGTGGAGGGGACGGCGGCGCGGCTCCGCGACGGCGAGGGGCGGGAGTACGGCTACCTCGGCCGGGTGGACGGGGAGGAGACGCCGTTTCCCCTCTACGCCGCCGAGATCTTCCTCGCGCCGGTGCTCGCCCCCCGGCCCGCCGCCGCCGGAATCGATCTCCCGCCCCGCCTGCCCGGGGTGGCGGCGGATCTGACGTTCACCCATCCGCTGGCGGTCGAATGGCGGGAGATCGCCGCGGCGATCCAGGCGGCGGCGATCCCCGATCTGCGCTGGTTCGGCCTCAAGGACCGCTATACCGGCGAGGGTGTGCCCGCCGGGGCGGTGAACACGACCATCGCCTTCCGCTACAACGCCGAGGCGCGCTCCCTCACGCAGGAGGAGGTCAACGAGCGGCAGGAGCGGGTGGCGGCGCTGCTCGCCGGCCGGTGGGGCTGGCAGGGGGGGGCTCGAGCGTGAACGGCATCGGCTGGGAGAGCCTGGAGCTGATGGTGGAGCGCGCGGTGGCGCGTCTCGCCGAGCTGCGCAAGGAGAACGGCGAGCTGCGCGAGCAGCTCGCGCTGCTCGAGGAGCGGCTGGCGGCCGGCGCGGGGCCGGGCGACGAGGAGCGGTGGCAGCGGGAGCGCCGGGAGATCGGCCGCCGGGTCGACTCGCTGGTCGCCCGGCTGGAGGAGATCGTCGAAGAGACCCGGCGCCCGGGAGACGCTTGACCGCGCCCGAAGCGGATGCGTAGACTCCCGGGGTTGCCGCCTGGTGACGTTGGTTCTTTGATCGGGGCGTAGCTCAGCTTGGTAGAGCGCACGGTTCGGGACCGTGAGGCCGGAGGTTCAAATCCTCTCGCCCCGACCATCCGAAGTTTCCACCCGCAGGATCACTGCCTTTCGCGGGAGTAGATTCTCAGCCTGCCGCCGGTACCCGCTGCCGGCGGTGTGGCCGCGGTGCCGAACGCGGCAGCGGCAGCCGGGAAGATCCGGCCGGACCGCAGCCGCGGACAAGGGAGAACAGAGCGATGCGAGTTGGCCTCATGGGCTTCGGCCGGATCGGCCGCAGCCTCTTCCGGATTCTCTACAACCATCCCACCATCGAGGTGGGGGCGATCAGCGACGTCGCCGATCCGGAGGCGATGGAGTACCTGCTGAAATTCGACACGATCCTCGGCCGCTTCCCCGACGAGGTGCGGATCCGTGACGGGCATCTCTACGTGGTCGGCAAGCAGATCCCGATGCTCACCGGCGCCGCTCCCGGCGACGTGGCGTGGGGGGATCTCGGCGTGGACATCGTCATCGAGGCGACGTCCCGCGTGCGCGGCCGGGCGGAGCTCGCCCGGCACCTCGATCGGGGGGCGAAGCGGGTCATCCTCTGCTCGCCGCCGATCGACGCCCCGGATCTCACGGTGGTCATGGGGGTCAACGACGACCGGCTCAGGCCGGAGCACCGGATCGTCTCGAACGGTTCGGTGACCGCCCACTGCGCGGCGCCGATCCTCAAGATCCTGCACGAGGCGTTCGGCGTCCGGCGCGCCTTCCTGACCACGGTGCACGCCTACACCAACCAGCAGCGCCTCGCCGACGTCCCCTCGGAGGACAAGCGGCGGGGGCGCGCGGCGGCCGAGAACATCATCCCGCAGGAGACGAACGCCGACGAGGTGCTCATGGAGCTCCTGCCCGAGCTCGCGGGGCGGATCTCGGGGCTCGCGATGAACGTGCCGGTGCGCAACGGCTCGGTGGTGGATCTCGTCTGCTGGCACGAGCGGCCGGTCACCGTCACCGCGATCAACGAGGTCGTGCGCACCGCGGCCGCCTCCGGGCGGTGGCGGCCGTACGTCGAGTTCGAGGACGATCCGATCGTCTCCTCGGACATCCTGCGCACCCACTACTCGAGCGTCTTCGATTCGCTCTCCACGATGGTCATCGGAGACCGGCTCTCGAAGACCCTGTCCTGGTACGACAACGGCTGGGGCTACTCGCACCGGGTGGTCGACCTGATCCAGCGCTTCGCCGAGATGGAGGGGGAGGTTTCGCGATGAGCATCCGCGTCGGCATCAACGGTTTCGGCCGGATCGGCCGCTCCGTCTTCAGGATCCTCTCCGACCGCCCCGACGTCGAGGTGGTCTGCGTCAACGATCTCTACGACAACGAGCAGGTCGCCTACCTGCTCAAGTACGACACCGTGATGCGGATCTTCCCCAAGCGCGTCACCTACGACGACGACTTCATGTACGTCGACGGCGTCCGGGTCCGGATGACGGCCGAGAAGGATCCCGCCCGGATTCCGTGGGGGGATCTCGGCGTCGATTACGTGATCGAGTCCACCGGCGTCTTCCGCACCCGCGAGAAGATCGCGCGGCACCTCGAGGGCGGGGCGAAGAAGGTGATCCTCACCGTCCCCGCGAAGGACGAGATCGACGCCATGGTGGTCATCGGCGTCAACGACCAGGACCTGCGCCCCGAGCACCGGATCGTCTCCAACGCCTCCTGCACCACCAACTGCCTGGCGCCGGTGGCGCTCATCCTCGATCAGGAGTTCGGGATCGAGGAGGGGTTCGTCTCGACCGTCCACGCCTACACCAACGACCAGCGCCTCGCCGACGTCCCCCACAAGGACCTGCGGCGCAGCCGGGCGGCGGCGGAGAACATCATCCCGACGACCACCGGCGCGGCCCGCGCGGTGGGCAAGGTGCTCCCGCACCTGAAGGGGAAGCTCGACGGCCTCGCGATGCGGGTGCCGGTGCCCGACGGCTCGATCGTGGATCTCGCGGTCCGGTTGCGCCAGCGGCCGACCGCCGAGCAGATCAACGCCGCGGTGCGCGCGCGGGCCGAGGGACCGCTCGCGAAGGTGGTCCTCTACAGCGACGAGCCGCTGGTGTCGAGCGACATCATCGGCAACCCGCACTCGTCGATCTTCGACGCCCTCTCGACGACCGCCCTCGGCGACGGCTACGCGAAGGTGATCGCCTGGTACGACAACGAGTGGGGGTATTCGAACCGGGTCGTCGATCTCCTCGACCGGATGGCGGCGCTCGGTTGAGCGCCGCAGGCAGCCGGGAACCGGCCGTTCGCCTCCGCGGCGGGCGGCCGGTTCCCGTTTTCGATATCCTTCCCGCCCATCTTCGGAAGGAGCGTGATCGTGCCTAGAGTCGGCGTGTTCGGTTGGGGCGTCGTCGCGCCGCGAGCGGCGACGATCGAGGAGTTCGAGCGCCGCCTGGGGTCGACCGACCACTGGCTCTCGCCGTTCTCCGGTTTCGGTCTCTCCAACTTCCTGGTCGGCGAGCCGAAGTTCGATTTCGGGGCGTATCAGGGGTGGGTGGATGCCCGCTTCCCGCCGGGCCGCTTCCCGCAGCTCGTCGAGAAGATGGATCTGCCCACGCAGTACGCGATCGGCGCGTTCATCCAGGCGCTCGGACAGAACCCGGGGCTCGAAGCGGAGCTCGCCGCGCTCGGCGCGCAGGCGCACGTCTACGTCGGCACCGGCCTGGGCGCGCTCGATACGGTGCGGCACGCCGCTCTCGATCTGCATCGTTCGCAGCGGCGGTGGTTCCGCTTCTGGGCGCAGCCGGAGCGCAACGAGGCGCTGCGACGCCACCTCGCCGGAGAGGATGCGGCCGCGGGCGCCGACTCGCCGCCGCCTCCTCCGGAGAGCGTGCCGGAGGAGGAGCGCGACGATGCCGCCTACGCCTGGTGGGAGTACTGGGCGGCGCGTTCCGACCAGCTCCACCAGTACCTCGCCGAGCTGCGGGAGATCGAAGGCCTGGGCGTCCAGGGCGAGGTGGAGAGCGGCAAGCTCGGGCTGATCAAGGAGAAGCAGCGCCGCCGCAAGCGGCTCGACGCCGCCTGGGGAGCCCCGCCGGCGCCGTGGGGAGAGGTCTCGCCGAACCTGGTCTGGAACCTCCACAACACCCCCGCCGCGCAGATCTCGATGCTCGGCCGGATCACCGGTCTCGCGTTCGCGCCGGTGGCGGCCTGCTCGACCTTCGGCGTCGCCCTCCGGCTGGCGATGGACGCCATCGCGCGCGGCGACGCGAAAGCGGTCGTGCTCGGCGCCACCGATCCGCCGCCGCTCGATCTCGTGGTGGGCGCCTTCTACGGCGCCCGGGTGGTGGCCGCCGACGGTGCGGTCTCGAAGCCGATGACCGCTCTGCGCGGCACGCACGTCGCCGGGGGGGCGGTGATCTGGATCGTGGGCGACCTCGAGCATTTCCGCGCCCGCGGCTGCCGGCCCCTCGGCATGGAGCCGCTCGCGGTGGGGGTTTCCTCCGACGCCGACCACATCATCACCCCGTCGAAGGAGGGGCCGATGACGGCGATCCGGCAGGCGCTCGCGGCCGCCGGGGTCGGTCCGGGCGGGATCGGCTCCTGGGATCTCCACGCCACCGCCACGCCGGGCGACTACCTCGAGGTCGAGAACCTCCGGGAGCTGCTTCCCGACCAGGTGCTGGTCACGGCGCGCAAGGGCACCTTCGGCCATGGCATGGGCGCGGGCGGCGGCTGGGAGCTGACCGCGCAGTACCTCGGCTACGAGAAGGGACGGCTCTTCCCGACGCCGCTCGAGGAGAGCGAGCTCAACCCCGAAATCGCCCGGGTCCACCGGCGCTTCCAGTTCGACACCGGCTGCGCGCCCCCACCGGGGGTTGCGGGTAAACTCTCGATGGGGATCGGCGGCATCAACGCCTGCGTGATCTCCCGGCCGTGGCGCTGAGCGGCCGGCGGGTTTCGGCTCCGTCTCGGCGTGGCCTCCGGGCTCCGTCCTGCTCACCTCGTGTCGTCTGCCCGTGACGTTCTTCCTCGGTACCCGGTCAGATCCCGACTCCAGGAGGTAACACGATGCGCATCGATTCGTTCCGTGTCGTTCCGGCGTTGCCCGAACGCCTGCACCGGCTCGAAGATCTCGCCTACAACCTGGTCTGGAGCTGGGACGAAGAGATCCGCGCGGTCTTCCCGCGCATCGACCGCGAGCTCTGGGAGCGGAGCGGCCAGAACCCGGTGCTCCTGCTCGGAACGCTGCCCCAGCAGCGGCTCGCCGAGCTCGCGGAGGATGACGGCTTCCTCAGCCTGTTCGATCGCACGGTCGCCCGCCTCGACGCCTACCTCGCGGAGCGGACCTGGTGGCAGCGCCGGTACCAGGAGCACCCGCGCATCGCCTACTTCTCGGCCGAGTACGGCATCACCGAGTGTCTTCCCATCTACTCCGGCGGGCTCGGGGTCCTCGCCGCCCATCACCTCAAGAGCGCGAGCGACCTCGGGGTGCCGCTCGTCGGCGTCGGCCTGCTCTACCAGCAGGGCTACTTCCGCCAGTACCTCGCGCGCGACGGCTGGCAGCAGGAGCTCTATCCGACCAACGATTTCGCGAACCTCCCGGTGCGGATGGTGACCACCGAGGCGGGGGTGCCGCTGCGGGTGGAGGTCGAGATCGCCGGCGAGCCCTGCCGGATCCAGGTCTGGCGTGCCGAGGTCGGGAGGATTCCGCTCCTGCTGCTCGACACCAACGTCGCGGAGAACCCGAAGCATCTCCAGGAGATCACCGACCAGCTCTACGGCGGCGACGGCGAGACGCGGATCCGGCAGGAGATCGTGCTCGGGATCGGCGGGATGCGGGCGCTCCTGGCGATGGACCTGCGTCCCGACGTCTGCCACATGAACGAGGGACACTCCGCCTTCCTCGCCCTGGAGCGGATCGCGGCCCTGATGCGCGAAGACGGGCTCGCCTTCGGCGAGGCGTTCGAGGTGGCGCGGGCGGGGCAGATCTTCACCACGCACACCCCCGTTCCGGCGGGATTCGACGTCTTTCCGCGGGAGCTCTTCGAGCGCCATTTCCGTGGCTACGCGGAGCGCTCCGGCATCCCCGCCCGGCAGCTGATCGAGCTGGGCCGGGCCCGGCCGGAGGGAGAGCAGCGGGAGTACCACATGGCGGCCCTGGCGCTGCGGGCCTCGGCGCAGGTCAACGGCGTGAGCCGGCTCCACGGCGAGGTCTCCCGGCGGCTGCTCGCCGAGCACGTCCCCGGCCTGCCGCCCGCGGAGCTGCCGGTCGGGTACGTGACCAACGGAGCGCACGTCCGCAGCTGCGTCTCGCGCGAGATGGCCCAGCTCTTCGACCGCTATCTCGGCCCCGACTGGTGGCAGCATCCGGGGCTTCCCGAGAGCTGGGAGGGGATCGACCAGATCCCGGACGAAGAGCTCTGGTCGACGCACGAGCGCCGCCGGGAGCGGCTGGTCGCCTACGCCCGGCGGCGGCTGGCGGCGCAGCTCGAGCAGCGCGGAGCGAGCCGGCGGGAGATCGAGCATGCGCGCGGCGTCCTCGACCAGGGCACGCTCACCATCGGCTTCGCGCGCCGTTTCGCCACCTACAAGCGCGCCAACCTCCTCTTCGCCGATCTGGACCGTCTGCGGCGGATCCTGCTCGACTCCACCCGGCCGGTGCAGATCCTCTTCGCCGGCAAGGCGCATCCCCGCGACACCGAAGGCAAGGAGATGCTGCGCGAGGTCTTCCGGCACGGGCAGGAGCACGACCTGCGCCGGCACCTCGTCTTCCTCGAGGATTACGACCTCGCGATGGCCCGCTACCTCGTCCAGGGCTGCGACGTCTGGCTCAACACGCCGCGCCTGGGGCTGGAGGCGAGCGGTACCAGCGGGATGAAGGTGATTCCGAACGGCGGGCTCAACCTGAGCGTTCCGGACGGCTGGTGGGCCGAGGGGTACGCCCCGGAGCTGGGCTGGGCGATCGGGCGGGGCGAGGCGTACGACGATCCTGCCTATCAGGATCAGGTGGAGTCGGCCATCCTCTACGAGCTGCTCGAGCACGAGGTCGTGCCGCTCTTCTACAGCCGCGGGATCGACCGGCTGCCGCGCCCCTGGATCGCCCGGATGAAGCGGTCGATGCGGATCCTCACCCCCCGTTTCAGCACCAACCGGATGATCTGGGAGTACGCGGAGCACTACTACCTGCCCGCGGCCCGGCGGGCGGCTCGGCTCAGCGGCGACGGCTTCGCCCGGGCGCGCGATCTCGCGGCCTGGAAGCGGCGGGTGTTCCAGGGCTGGAGCCAGGTGGCGGTGCTCGGGGCGGCGCCGCGCGCCGCGGGAACCCGGCGGGTCGGCGAGTCGTTCGCGGTTTCGGCGCAGGTGCGGCTGGGAGCACTCACCCCCGACGAGGTCCGGGTGGAGATCTACTACGGTCCTCTCGACGCCCAGCGGCAGGTGACGGGCGGAGCCGCGGTGCCGATGCGGGTGCTCGGCCAGACGGAGGCCGGCGTCTGGGGGTACGAAGGCGAGGTCCCGTGCCGCGACAGCGGCCTCGTCGGCTATGCGGTACGCGTCGTGCCGAACCACCCGGAGGCCAACGGCCTGCTCACCACCGGACTGATCACCTGGCAGTGACCACGGTCCGAAGCGCCCCAGGCTGCGGTAGCATGTCCAACTCGGCTCGCACTTGCGCGAGCCCTCCCCGAGAGGAATCCCCGATGAGTCGCATCTGTCCGTTTCTCTGTGCCCTGGTGCTCGGCGCCATCGCCCCGGCCCTCGTGGCACAGGCACCGCCGGCGCCCGCCGCCGCCCCGGCCCCGGCGGTCGCGAAAGTCGATCCCGCCTCCCTCCCCGCGGTGGTCGCCGAGTACAAGGGAGGGAAGATCACGAAAGAGGAGCTGCTCTCCGAGGTCCAGTACCGGGCCCGCGGCCTCGCGGGGATGGGCGTCCAGGTGGCAGCGGACAGCCGGGAGTTCTACTCCGAGGTCCTCGACATGATGCTCGCGACGCGGATGCTCTTCGCCGAGAGCCAGGCGCTCGGGCTCGTCCCCGGGGATGCCGAGGTGACGAGCGAGTTCGCGAAGATCAAGGAGCAGTTCGGCGGCGAGACGGCGTTCCGCGCCGCGCTCGCGCAGCAGGCCACGACCGAGGAGGCCCTCCGGTCGGATCTGAAGGAGAACCTCGCGATCCAGAAGTTCATCGCGACGCAGCTCGTGCCGACGATCAAGGTGGACGAGAAGGAGGCGCGGGCGTTCTACGACGAGAACGCCGTGCGGATGGTCGAGCCCGCGAGCTACCACGCGAGCCACATCCTCCTCCGGGTCGAAAACGACGCCAAACCCGAGGTTCGCGACGCGGTGCGCGCCCGCGCCGAGGCGCTCCTGGCCAAGGTGAAGGCCGGCGGCGACTTCGCGGCGCTCGCCCGCGAGAGCTCCGAGGATCCGGGCTCGCAGGAGCACGGCGGCGACCTCGGCTGGGTACACGCGGGCCAGGCCGTACCGGAGTTCGAGCAGGCGGCGCTGGCGCTCGCGGCAGGGGCTCTTTCCGGCGTCGTCGAGAGTCCGTTCGGTTACCACCTGATCCTCCTGCACGAGAAGCGCCCGGAGCGGACGGTTCCGTTCGCCGAGGCGAGAGAGCGGATCGAGCAGGTGCTCAGCGAGGAGCATCTCCGGCAGCTGATCTTCGACCGGGTCGAGAGCCTGCGGACGAAGGCGGAGGTGAAGACCTTCCTCTGAGCCGCCGGTGCGCTCACCGCATCCGGCGCGGGCCGGCCACGGTTCGGGTGGCCGGCCCGATTCGTTT
>JAAYLR010000215.1 GCA_012521815.1 Acidobacteriota bacterium | reverse complement strand
CCGGCCGGGTGAGCGAGGTCCTCGTCGAGGAGGGGATGGCGGTGGAGGAGGGGCAGGTGCTGGCCCGGCTCGACGCGAGCCAGACCCTGGTCCAGGAGGCGCTTGCCCGCGCCGAGCTCGTGGCCGCCGAGCGCGCGCTCGCCGAGACCGAGGTGCGGATCCGGGAGGCGGAGCTCGCGCGGACGCGGGCGCGTTCGCTCGTGGCGCGGGAGATCGGCGCGCAGGCCGAGCTCGACGCCGCCGATGCCGCCGCCGACTCGCTCCGTGCCCGGCTCGCGGCGCAGCAGAGCGAGGTCGAGGTGCGCCGCCGCGCGGTGGCGGTGATCTCGCAGGTGCTCGACGACCTCGTGATCCGCGCCCCGTTCGCGGGCGTCGCCCTCTCGAAGAACGCCCAGCCCGGGGAGATCATCTCGCCGGTCTCGGCCGGCGGCGGCTTCACCCGCACCGGGATCTCGACGATCGTCGACATGGCCTCGCTCGAGATCGAGGTGGACGTCAACGAGGCGTACATCCAGCGCGTCGAGGCCGGGCAGGCGGTCACCGCCACGCTCGACGCCTACCCCGACCTGCCGCTCGCGGCGCACGTGATCACCACCATCCCCGCCGCCGACCGGCAACGGGCGACGGTGCGGGTGCGGATCGGCTTCGACGCCCTCGACCCGCGGATCCTCCCCGACATGGGGGTGAAGGTCGCTTTCCTCGCCCCGGCGCCGCCCGCCGGCGCCGCGCCGCGTCCGGTCCTCCTCGTCCCCCGCGCCGCGGTGCGGGGGATGGCCGGGGCCGAGCACGTGTTCGTGGTCGCGGACAACCGGGTGGAGCGGCGCCCGGTGCGCCCGGCTCCCGGGGCGGGCGACCCGGTCGCGATCGAAAGCGGGCTCGCCGCGGGGGAGCTCGTGGTCGTCGCGGGCGCCGAGGAGCTCGCCGACGGCCAGCGGGTGCGGCCCCGCCCGCTGGAGCCCTGAGCCGGTCCGGCGCGGAAGGCGAGCGATGAGCGAGCCGCTGGTCCGGGTCCGCGACGTCCACAAGACCTACCGCCGCGGCGGCGAGCGGATCGACGTCCTCCAGGGGCTCTCGGTCGAGATCGCGGCGGGGGAGTTCCTCGCCCTGATGGGCCCCTCGGGCTCGGGCAAATCGACGCTCCTCAACCTCCTCGGCGGCCTCGACCGGCCGAGCGCGGGGACGATCGAGATCGCCGGGCAGCGCCTCGACCGTCTCTCCGACGCCCGGCTCACCGCCTGGCGGGCCCGGCACGTCGGCTTCGTCTTCCAGCTCTACAACCTGCTGCCGGCGCTCACCGCGGAGCGCAACGTCGAGCTGCCGCTGCTGCTCACCTCGCTCCGGGCGGCCGAGCGCCGCCGGCACGTTGCCGCGGCGCTGGCGATGGTCGGCTTGAGCGACCGGGCGAAGCATTACCCGCGCCAGCTCTCGGGCGGGCAGGAGCAGCGGGTCGGCATCGCCCGCGCGCTCGTCACCGATCCTACCCTCCTCCTCTGCGACGAGCCGACCGGCGACCTCGACCGCCGCGCGGGCGACGAGATCCTCGACCTGCTCGGCGCCCTCCACCGCGACCACGGCAAGACGATCGTCATGGTGACGCACGATCCGCACGCGGCCGAACGGGCCGGGCGGATCCTCCACCTCGACAAGGGCGTGCTCGCGGGAGTCCCGGCGTGAGGTTCTGGCCGCTCCTCTGGGGGAACCTGAAGCGGAAGAAGGCGCGCACCGCCTTCACGCTGCTCGCGATCGTCGTCGCCTTCCTCCTCTTCGCCTACCTCGCGGCGATCCGGGTCGCCTTCGCCGGCGGCGTCGAGGTCGCGGGCGCCGACCGGCTGATCGTCACCCACAAGACGTCGATCATCCTGCCGCTGCCGCAGAGCTACGAGAAGCGGATCGCCGGCCTGGGCGGCGTCGAGCTCGTCACCCACGCGACCTGGTTCGGCGGCATCTACCAGCAGCCCGACCGGAACTTCCAGACGGTCCTCCAGATCCCGGTCGAGCCGGAGCGGTATCTTGCGCTCTACCCGGAGTTCCTGCTGCCGCCCGCGCAGCGTGCCGCCTGGCTCGCCGACCGGGAGGGGGTGGTGGTCGGCCGGCGCACCGCCGAGCGGTACGGCTGGCGGATCGGGGACCGGCTCCCGATCCAGGCGACGATCTGGAAGAAGAAGGACGGCTCGGGCATCTGGGAGTTCAACCTCGTCGGGATCTACGACGGCGCGGAGCCGGGGACCGACACCACGCAGTTCCTCATCCGCTACGACTACTTCGACGAGGCGCGCTGGTGGGGGCAGGGGCTCGTCGGCTGGTACGTGCTGCGGATCGCCGACCCCCGGCAGGCGGCGGCGATCGCGAGCGCGATCGACGCCGAGTTCGCCAACTCGCCGTACGAGACGAAGACGACGACCGAGAAGGCGCTCGCGCAGACCTTCGCCGATCAGGTGGGAGACATCGGCGCGATCCTCCAGGCGATCCTCGCCGCGGTCTTCTTCACCCTGCTGCTGGTCACCGGCAACACGATGGCGCAGGCGGTGCGGGAGCGCACCGCCGAGCTCGCGGTGCTCAAGACCCTCGGCTTCTCCAACGGCCGGGTGGTGGCGCTGGTGCTCGCCGAGGCCTGCCTGCTGACGGCGGTCGGCGGGATCGCCGGCCTCGGCCTCGGGCTCCTGCTCGTCGGCCGCGGCGATCCGACCGGCGGCCTCCTCGCGGCGTTCTACGTGCCGCCCCGGCAGCTCGTCGCCGGGATCGGCTTCGTCCTCCTTCTCGGCCTCGCCTCCGGCCTCCTGCCGGCGGTGCGGGCGCTCAGGCTGCGTATCGTGGACGCGCTGCGGAGGAGCTGAGCGGTGCGTGCCTCACCGGGCAACTGGCTCGTCCAGCTCGGCGCCGTGACCGGGGTGGGGCTGCGCACCGTGCCGCAGCGGCTCGGCGCCTCGCTCGCCACCATCTTCGGAGTCGCCGGGGTGGTGGCGGTCCTCGTCGCCGTGCTGTCGATCGCCGAGGGGTTCCGGCGCACCCTGGCGAGCACCGGGGCGCCCGACAACGCCCTCGTCCTGCGGGCCGGCAGCGACTCGGAGATGATGAGCGTCCTCTCCCGGGAGGCGACCCGGATCGTCGCCGATGCCCCGGGGGTGGCGCGCGGTTCGGCGGGGCCGCTCGCGTCGGCCGAGCTGTTCGTGGTGGTGGACGTGCCCCGGCGCGCCACCGGCACGATGGCCAACGTCCCGCTGCGCGGCGTCCAGCCGCCCGCCTTCGCGGTCCGCGGCGACGTCCGGCTCGTCCGCGGGCGGATGTTCGAGTGGGGGAAGAACGAGATCATCGTCGGCGAGCGCGCGGCGGCGGAGTACGCGGGGCTCGAGATCGGCGCCCGCCCGAACTGGGGGCAGGTCGACTGGGAGGTCGTCGGCGTCTTCGCCGCCGACGGAACCCTCTGGGAGTCGGAGCTCTGGACCGACGTCGCCGTGCTCCAGCCCGCCTACCGGCGCGGTTCGACGGTGCAGACGATGCTGGTGAAGCTCGAATCGCCCGCCGACTTCGACCGCTTCCGTGCCGCTCTCGGCGCCGATCCGCGGCTCGACGTCCGGGTGCGGCGGCAGAACGAGCATTACGAGCGGCAGTCGCGAACGATCGTGGCGATCATCCGGGGTCTCGGCCTGCTCGTCGCGGCGCTCATGGGGATCGGCGCCGTCTTCGGCGCGCTCAACACGATGTACTCGGCGGTCGCCGGCCGCTCGCGCGAGATCGCCACCCTGCGCGCCCTCGGTTTCGGGGGCGGGCCGGTGGTCGCCTCGGTGCTCATCGAGTCGCTGCTGCTCGCGCTGGCCGGTGGCGTCGCCGGGGCGGCCGCTGCCTGGTGGGCATTCGACGGCTTCCAGGCGTCGACCCTCAACTGGCAGAGCCTGAGCCAGGTCGCCTTCGCCTTCACCGTCACCCCCGCGCTGGTCGGCCGCGCCCTCCTCTTCGCCCTCCTCCTGGGGCTCGTCGGCGGGCTGCCGCCGGCGCTGCGCGCCGCCCGGCTGCCGGTGGTCACCGCGCTGCGGGAGCTCTGACCCCGGCACCCCTCCGGGGAGGGGGATCTTCCCGAAGGCTCAGCTCAGCTCGAGCCAGTCGAACCAGATCGGGTGCTGCTCCTTGTACCAGGTGAGGACCTCGCGGATCGTCTCCTGGCTCGCCCGCGGCATCACCTTCTCGTCGATCCGGTCGAAGTGCACCCGGATCCGCTCGCCGCGGAACTCGAGAGCCTGCGAGACGAGGGTCTGGAGCTCGTTGCGCAGGCGGCCGGAGTCGGAGATCTTCACCGCCCGCCGCCGCCAGTCGGTGCCGCCGAGGAAGCGGACGAGCAGGGGGCTGAAGACCAGGCGCGCCTCCTCGAGGCTCTCCTTGAGGCGGAGCGTGAAGGTCACCCGGCTCGCGGCGTTGCGCGTCCGCAGGCTGGCGGTGACGCGGTAGCGCAGCTCGTCGAGCTGCTCGACGCCGGGCGTGCCGGTGTACGGGTCGGTGCAGATGTAGCCGAGCGCAGCGAGGACCTGCCACCGCTTCTCGGGAAGGAAGTCGGCGGCGCGCAGCACCCGCTGGCCCATCGGGACGTTCGAACGCGCGGCGGTCGCGACCGCCTCGCGGTAGTGGGCGAGGAGCTCGTCGCGGTCCGGCCGCTCGCCGATGAGCCCGGCGCTCTCCGGGACGTCGCGCATCAGCGCGTACTCCTCGTCGTGCGGGAACCGGAAGGTCGGCGAGAGCACGGTCATCGTCGTGTCGAGGCCGAGGGCTTCGGAAAGGCTCGCCGCCTGCATCGCCTCGGCGGTGGCGGCGTAGCCGTCGCAGAGGAAGAGGTGGCGGGCGCCGGCCGGGTCGCGCCAGCTGCCGACGAGGAAGGTGGGGGCGTAGGTGCCCGAGTCGGTGAAGACCGGCAGCCCGGAAGGGGCGACCCAGCCCTCCTCGACGAGATGGACGCCGAGCGCCCGCCACTCCTCCCAGAGCCGGCCGAGGCGGGTCACGCGGCTCTTGCCGGCGAGCGTCCAGACGTGGACGTTGCCCGGCTCGAGATCCGGGTACGCGGCGCGCGCGAGCGCGAGCACCTGCGCCCGCGGGGTCGCCCAGTCGAGGAGCACCGAGCGCCGCTCGGCCTCGCGCACGAGCTCGCGCGGCACGGTGAGCGAGCCGAAGTACGCCTCGTACGGCCGGGTCACGGTCAGCGGCGAGTCGAAGAGGTGGAGGACCGTCATCGGTCCGGTCGGCTGGCCCTCGGCGAAGCGGGAGGTGTTCTCCAGGGTGTCCACGGCGGCGCCCCAGAGGGTGATCCGGTGGCTGCGCAGGGCGTCGTAGAACTCGCGGAAGCGCGGCTCCGGGTCGTTGAGGAGGCGGCGCACGGCGGCGTCGACGAACCGGGCCACCTGGGGCCGGGCGTAGACGCGCCCGAAGCCGAGGAGGGGGTTGGCGCCCATCTCCGGGGTCTCGCCGGCCTTCGGCATCAGCCCTTCGCCGAGGCAGACCATGATCGCGTGGTTTTCCGGCAGCGCGCGGGTCAGGTACCAGAGACCCTCGCTCATGATGTAGGCGGAGATGGCGTCGGCCGCCTTCTTGACCTGGTTGTAGCCCTGCTTGTCGAGCCCGCGGCCGGCGCCGTACTGGCCGAAGAGGCGCGTGCCGAGCGCCGTCGCCGCCGAGGTGAGGGCGAGGCAGCGGGTGATCTCCCGGGGGGTGAAGGCGTGGTCCGAGACGGGCTCGCTCTGGGCGCGCTCGACCTCCACGTTCTCGAGCCAGAGGTGGAAACGCTGGAGCACCGGCCGGGTGTCGAAGGCCCACTGCGCGACGAGGTTCCGCTGTGCGATATCGGTCATCTCACGCTCCTCGCGGAATCGTACCAGCGCCGGGTGCCGGGCTCACGCTCCCACCCCTGCGGGCGGGGACTTGCGAAGAGCGCGATCCTAGAGTCATCATGAACGGACATCACAGGCCGGCGACCGGCCACAGTCGCGGGGGTTCCGGATGAGCACGGCGAAGCTGATTCTGGACGGCAAGGAGTACGAGTTTCCGGTCGTCGTGGGCAGCGAGGGCGAGGTCGGCATCGACATCGCGAAGCTGCGCGACGTCACCGGCGCGATCACGCTCGACGAGGGGTACGGCAACACCGGTTCGTGCCGGAGCGCGATCACCTTCATCGACGGCGATCGCGGGATCCTGCGCTACCGCGGCTATCCGATCGAGGAGCTCGCGCGGCACGCGACCTTCGTCGAGGTCGCCTACCTGCTCATCTACGGCAAGCTGCCGAACGCCACGGAGCTGGCGAGATGGCGGGAGCAGCTGGCCACGAACAGCCTGATCCACGAGAGCATGAAGCACTTCTTCGAGGGGTGTTCGCACGTCGCCCACCCGATGGCGGTGCTCTCCTCGATGGTGACGATGCTCTCGGCCTGCCATCCGCACGAGGAGCCGGAGAACATCGTCCGGCTGCTCGCGAAGGCGCCGACCCTGGCGGCGTTCTCCTACAAGAAATCGGTCGGGCAGCCGTTCGTCTACCCGCGCACCGATCTCTCCTACACCGAGAACTTCCTCAACATGCTCTTCTCGCTCCCGACGGGTCCGTACGAGATCCCGAAGGTGCTCGACCAGGCGCTCAACCTCCTGCTCATCCTCCATGCCGATCACGAGCAGAACTGCTCGACCTCGACGGTGCGGATGGTCGGTTCGGGGCACGTGAGCCTCTTCGCCACCATCGCGGCCGGGATCTGCGCGCTCTGGGGCCCCCGCCACGGCGGCGCGAACCAGGAAGTGATCGAGATGCTCGAGCTGATCGCCAGAGACGGCGGCAACTACCGGAAGTACGTCGATCTGGCGAAGGAGAAGGGCTCGGGCTTCCGGCTGATGGGCTTCGGCCACCGGGTCTACAAGAACTTCGATCCGCGGGCGAAGATCCTGAAGAAGGCCGCCGACGCCGTGCTCGAGAAGCTCGGCGTCGAGGACCCGCTGCTCGAGATCGCGAAGAACCTCGAGAAGGTGGCGCTCGAAGACGAGTTCTTCATCGAGCGCAAGCTCTACCCGAACGTCGACTTCTACAGCGGCATCATCTACCGCGCGATGGGCATCCCGACCAACATGTTCACGGTGATGTTCGCGCTCGGCCGGCTCCCCGGCTGGATCTCGCAGTGGAAGGAGGCGCGGGACGGCGGGGCGCGCATCAGCCGCCCGCGGCAGATCTACATCGGCGAGACGCAGCGGCCGTACGTGCCGCTCGCCGAGCGCGCCTGACTTCACGCAGGAGAAACCGTACCGTCGCGGGCCGTGGGAGACCACGGCCCGCGCCGTCTTCAGGCTTCGGGCTCACTCCCGATGCAGCTTGCCGTGCAGCCAGCGGCGGAAGCGCTCGACCCGCTTCCAGCCCCGGGGCCAGCGGCTGAAGAGCGTCCGCAGCCAGCCGTGGACGCGGCGGCTGACGAGCGAGATGAGCGCCGCGCCGAGGAGGAGGAAGAGCCCGCCCTGGAGGACCGGCAGGAAGAGCCCGGCGATGCCGAGGAGGATGAGCAGCCAGCCGAGCACGAGCAGCACGATCCGGACCGGCAGCGAGAGCGGGGGCAGGGGGCGGGGGCGGCGAAAAGGGCGCAACTTCATCGGTTCGCAGCGGGCGCGCGGGAAAGGTAGCACACGGCCCGCGGCGCGCCGTGGCATGACCACCGTACCGGCGCCGGGAGTTTGACAAACGGTACGGAGTTGGTCCACTCTCGGTGCAATGAGGCCCTGGATCGGTCCGCTTTCCCGGCGCATCGGAGCGTTGCTTCTCCTCGCCCTCGTCCCGAGCCGGCTGGCGGCGAGCCCGCCGCCGGCCGCTGACGAGGCCCGGGTCGAGCGGCGGCTGGCCGCGATGGGCACCGAGCTCGCGCTCGTGCTCATGGGCGGGGAGCGGGGATCCCTCCTCGCGGCGAGCGAGGCGGCGCTCGCCGCGCTCGCTGCCACCGAGGCGCGGCTCTCCACCTGGCGCGCCGAAGGCGAGCTCGCCCGGCTGAACCGGCAGCCGGTGGGAGAGCCGTTTCCGCTCTCCGCCGCGCTCGCCGCCGAGCTCGAGACGGCCTGGGCATGCCGGGAGGTGACCGCGGGCGCCTTCGAACCGGCACTCGGCGCCCTCGTCGCGGCCTGGGGCCTGCGCGAGGGCGGCCGGATTCCCGCTGCGGCCGCGCTTCGTGCCGCCCGGGAGGCGAGCGGGCCGGAGACGTTCCGGCTGGGCCCGGGGCCGTTCGCGACCCGTCTCCATCCGGAGGCCCGGATCGAAGAGGGCGGCTTCGGCAAGGGGGCCGGCCTCGATCATGCCGCCGCCGCGCTCGCCGGCAGCGGCGTGCGGGCCCGGCTCGATCTCGGCGGTCAGGTCCTGCTCGCCGGCGAGCCCCGGCCGGAGCGGCTGCTCGTGGCCGATCCGCGACAGCGGGAGCGGCCCGCCGTCGAGGTCCGGATCGGGCACGGTTCGCTCGCCACCTCCGGGAACTCGGAGCGAGGGATGAGCGTCGCGGGCGAGCGGGTGGGACACCTGCTCGATCCCCGCACCGGCGAGCCGGCGTCCGATCCGGGAAGCGTCACCGTCTGGGCCCCCACCGCCTTTCTCGCCGACTGTCTCTCGACCGGCCTCTTCGTGCTCGGCGCCGAGGCGGCACTCGCCTTCCCGGAGCGGCACCCGGAGGTGGGGGTGCTCCTGCTCGAACCCGTGACCGGTGGCCTGCGCGCGCGGGTGGCCGGCGCCCTCGCCGGCCGGGTGCGCGCCGTCGCCCCGGAGGTCCATATCGAGGAGCGGCCGCCCGTGGCCGGCTCCCTCGCCCCGCAAGGAGATCCGCATTGAATCCCTTCCCGTTCCGCGCCGGCGGCCGTGCCGTCCTGCGTCGTTCTCTCCTGGTCGCACTCCTGGCCGCGATCCTCGTTTCGTTCGTTGCCGCCCCGCTCGCCGCGGCCGAGCCACCCGACGAGCGCCTCGAGCGGCTCGAGCGGCTCGAGCAGGAGGTGGCCGCGCTCCGCGAGGCGCTCGCACAGCTCGCGGCCGCCGCGCCCGCGCCCGCTCCTGCGGCGGCTCCCGATGCGGTCGAGCTCGCCGAGCTCGCCCGGCGCGTCGATCTCCTCGCCGAAGAGCTCGAAACCCTGCGCGTGGGCGAGGCGGCGGTCAAGGCGGAGGTCTCGGAAAGGGGCTTCGGTCCGGCGGCGTCGAAGATCTACCGCGCCCACGACGGCCTGTCGGTCGGCGGCTACGGAGAGATCGTCTACCAGAACTGGGACCGGCAGCGGGACGACGGCACGCCGTCGGGCCGCACCGCCGAGGCCGACGTGCTCCGGGGCGTCGTCTATTTCGGCTACAAGTGGTCGGACCGGTGGCTGCTCAACACCGAGCTCGAGTTCGAGCATGGGTCCACCGGCGACGGCGGCGAAGCGTCGATCGAGTTCGCCTACCTCGATCACCTCTGGCGCGACGAGCTGAGCTTCCGCGCCGGCCTCCTGCTGATCCCGATGGGCTTCCTCAACGAGCTCCACGAGCCGACCACCTTCCTCGGCTCCCGGCGTCCGGGGGTCGAGTCGGCGCTGATCCCCTCCACCTGGCGGGAGGTCGGTCTCGGCGTCCACGGCGAGGTCGGGCCGTGGACCTATCGGACCTACCTCGTCAACGGCCTCGACGCCGCCGACTTCTCCGCCGCCGGCATCCGCAGCGGCCGGCAGAAGGGGGCACGCGCGAAGGCCGAGGATCTCGCCTGGACCGGCCGGCTCGACTACACCGCGCTCCCCGGTCTGCTCGCGGGCGGCTCGGCGTTCGTGGGCGACTCGGGGCAGGGGCTCCGGGACCCTGCCGGCGGCCGGGTCGGGAGGGTGCGTACCGCCCTTTTCGAGGGGCATCTGGAGTGGAAGTGGCGGGGGCTCGAGCTGCGGGCGCTCGGCGTGCGCGGCAGCATCGGCGGCGTCGCCGCTCTCAACCGGGCCCGCGGTCTCACCGGCCTCCGTTCGGTGGGCGAACGGCAGGAGGGTGGGTACGTCGAGGCGGGCTTCGATCTCTTCTCGCTCGGGGCCTCGGCGAACCAGGCGCTCGTGCCGTTCGCGCGCTACGAGCGGTACGACACCCAGGCGCGGGTGCCGGCCGGCTTCGCGCGCAACCCCGCCAACGACGTCGAGGTCCTCACCCTCGGGCTCGTCTGGAAGCCGCTCGCGCAGGTCGTCTTCAAGCTCGACTGGCAGGACGTGGACAACCGCGCCGGCACCGGCGTCAATCAGTGGAACCTCGCCCTTGGCTACATCTTCTGATTCCGATCGCTTCCGGGCGGGCGCGCTCCTCGCCGCCCTCCTCATTCTCCTGAGCGCGACGGCGCCGGCCGCCGCGCGGGTGCTGCTCGGGGTCGACGAGGCGCTCGGCCTCGTCTATCCCGGCGCGGAGATCGAACGCCGGACGCTCTACCTCGACGCCGAGGAGCGGGCCCGCGCCGAGGCGCTGGCCGGCGGCCCGCTCGCGAGCGGGGTGGCGCGGCCGTACGTGGCGCACGCGGGCGGCGAGCTCGTCGGCACCGCCTACCTCGACACCCACCGGGTCCGCACGCTGCCGCAGACGGTGATGGTCGCCCTCGATGCCGCGGGCCGGGTGCTCCGGGTGGAGGTGCTCTCCTTCGACGAGCCGCCCGACTACCTCCCGCGGGAGGAGTGGTACCGCCAGTTCGAAGGGCGGGATGGCGACGCGCCGCTCGTCCCGGGACGCGACGTCCGGGGGGTGACCGGCGCGACGCTGACGACCCGCACGACGGCGGCGGCGGTCAAGCGGGTGCTCGCCCTCCACGCCGTGATCACGGCCCGGGAGGAGGGAGCGCCGTGAGCCGGATCGAGGCGTGGCTCCTCCACCTCGGCAGCCTGCTCGTCGGCGGCACCGGGCTCGTCTACGCCTGGATGCGCTACTTCGCGACGCCCGCCGATCCCGACGCGGTGGTGAGCCATCCCTGGCAGCCGATGGTGCAGCACCTCCACGTCCTCACGGCGCCGCTCCTCGTCCTCGCCATCGGCGGGCTCTTCCACTCGCACGCCTGGACGGCGCTTCGCCTCGGGGTGCGCGACGGGCGCGCGAGCGGCCTTGCGATGCTCGTCGCGGCGCTGCCGATGATCGCCTCCGGCTATCTCCTCCAGACCGCGGTCGAGCCGGGGTGGCGGCGGCTCTGGGTCGGGATCCATCTCGTCGCCGCCGGCCTCTGGATCGCCGGGCATCTCGTCCACGCCGGGCGGCGGTTCGTGCGCCCGCCCCGGCGCCGGCGCTGAGGCGGTTCAGCGGGCGCGCAGATCGGACCAGCGGGAGCTCTCGAGGAGCGGCTCCCCCTCGCCCGAACCGAGCAGCCAGAGCACCGCCGGCGGCGGCCGCAGGGAGCCGAGCAGGAACTGTCCCTGCCGCGGTCCGGCGATGAACATCGCCACCGCCAGCGCCTGGGCGTCGAGCCCGAGCGGGCTCGCGGCGAGTACCGCCACCGCGCCCCCGGCCGGGCGGCCGGCCTGCAGGTCGAGGTAGGGGGCGTACCGGTCGCCGGCGATCTGGAGCTGCCGGTCCTCGGGGGTGACGAGGGCGAGCGCCCGGTCGCGGAGGTAGACCGGCGCGAGGGGCTCGGCCTGGCCGGGGAAGCGGAGCCCGGCGACCTCCCAGCCGCGTCCGTCGGGCCCCGGCCCGATGCCAAGGAGCACGCCCCCGAGCGCCACCCGGGCGTTGGTGACCCCGGCGTCGGCCAGCGCGGTACCGGCGCGGTCGACCGCCCAGCCGAGCGCGAACCCCCAGCTCTCGATCCGGCTGCCGGGGCTCAGCGTCGCGCGGCCATGGGCGGGGTCGAGCTGGAGCCGGTCGCAGGCGGCGCTCGCCGCCGCCGCCTCCAGCCGCGCCGCCGTCGGCCGGGCGCGGGCCGGGGCGTGCAGCCCCCAGAGCGCATAGAGCTCGCCGCCGAGCGGGCCGATCCGGCCGTCGGACCAGAGACAGAAGTCGAGCGTCCTGGCGAGGAGGCCGAAGAGCGGCGGCGGCAGCTCGACCGCCTCGCCGGCGCGGGCGGTGAGCGCCGCGAGCGGACCGTCGGGAGCGAGGTCGGCCTCCGCGGCCGCGAGCGCCGCGAAGGCGGCCTGTGCCGCCCGCTCCCCTTCGGCCGCCGGCAGGTCGCGCACCTCGATCTGCGCGGCATAGCCGAACGCCGCCCCGTCGAGGCGGACGACCGCCGGCGCCGCCGCGGCGCGACCCGGCACGAGAGCGCCGAGAACGAGCACCGGCAGGAGCCCCGTGAGGGCCCGGCGGTACCGGCGGCGATGAGCGGACATGGCGGTTCAGCCTCCGAGACGGAGACGGGCGAAGCGGCGCTTGCCTACCTTGACGAGGTACGGCTCGGCGCGCGCGGCGAGGGGGGCGAGCGGGGCGCTCGCCCGCTCGCCGTCGATCGTCACCGCTCCCTGCTCGACGAGCCGTCGTGCCTCGTTGCGGCTCGGGGCGAGGCCCGCTTCGGCGAGCAGGGTGATGAGCGGCTGGCCGCCGGCGAGCGCGATCTCCGGGAGCTCGTCGGGCACCCCGCCGCCGGCGAAGACCCGCTCGAACTCGGCCTCGGCCTCCCGGGCCGCCGCCGCGCCGTGGTAGTCGGTGACGAGGCGCCGGGCGAGCTCCTGCTTGATCCCCTTCGGGTGGAGCCGCCCGGCCTCGACCTCACGCCGCCGGCGGGCGATCTCGGCCTCCTCGAGGTCGGTGAGCAGGAGGTACCACTCCCACATCAGCGAGTCCGGGATCGACATCGTGCGGCCGTAGATCTCCTGGGGGGGATCCTCCACCGCGATCGCGTTGCCGAGGCTCTTCGACATCTTGTCGTGGCCGTCGAGGCCGACGAGCAGCGGCACGGTCAGCGCGACCTGCGGTTCGAGCCCCTCATCCTTCATCAGCCCCCGGCCGACGAGGAGGTTGAAGATCTGATCGTGGCCGCCGAGCTCGACGTCGCAGCCGAGGTCGGCGCGCTTCGCCATCTCGACGGAGTCCTTCGCCTGCACGAGCGGGTAGAGCAGCTCGTGGATCGAGATCGGCTGGTTGTTCTGGAAGCGGGTACGGAAGTCGTCCCGCTCCATCATCCGGGCGAGCGTCCAGCGGCCGGCGAGGCGGATCATCCCCTCGGCGCCCATCGGCGCGAGCCACTCGCTGTTGTACCGGATCTCGGTCCGCTCGGGGTCGAGGATCCGGTAGACCTGCCGGGCGTAGGTCTCGGCGTTCGCGTCGATCTCTTCGCGGCTGAGCTGCGGCCGGGTCGCCTTCTTCCCCGACGGGTCGCCGATCATCGCCGTGAAGTCGCCGATGAGGAAGACGACCCGGTGGCCGAGCTGCTGGAAGTGGCGCATCTTGCGCAGCAGCACGGTGTGGCCGAGGTGGAGATCGGGAGCGGACGGATCGAACCCCGCCTTGGCGACGAGCGGCACGCCGGTCGCCACCGCGCGCTCGAGCTTGCGCCGGAGGTCCTCCTCCGAGACGAGATCCACCACGCCCCGCTGCAGCAGCGCGAGCTGCTCGTCGACGGGAGGAAACGGTGAGCTCATGGCGGGCGGAAGGTTAGCAGAGGCGCCGGGCTCTTCGGGCTCGGCGGCCTCCCGGGGCTGATCGGCTGGCTGAGGGTCGCGAGCGGTCTCGTGGACCGCCCGCAGGCCTGCCAGCTGCGCCTCGCCGCCCCCCTCCCGGCGGCGTACCCCTGAGCACGCCGCCACCGCAGATCGCCTGGCACCCGGGCAGGGAGAAGGGCTCATGACCCGTACGGATCGGACCCCGGGAGCAGCCCCCCGGGTTGGCTGCCCGCGGCGTCGAGGGTCAGGCCGGGCTCGCCGGAGGCAGCCGGCGCAGCAGGCGAGAGGCGAGCCAGGCGGCGAGAGCGACGCCCGCCACCGTCACCGCGGGGCGCGCGGCGAGCCCGAGGCGCACCGCCCGTTGCCCGGTCCGGATCGCGAGGGCTAGGGGGAGGGCGAGACCGGGAAGGCCGGGGAGCAGCAGGCGCGGACCGAACCCGCTACCGCCACGCCAGTCGATCCAGGCGGCCGCCAGAACGAAGTACGCGACAAAGGCGAGAAGTGCGAAGGGGAGAAGGGGAGAAGGGGAGAAGGGGAGAAGGGGAGAAGGGGAGAAGGGGAGAAGGGCTCTCTCCGCCCGGTGCCGTCCCCGAAGCGCATCTAGCGCGGCTCCCGTGAGCCAGATCACGACTCCGGCCACGAGAATCGGTGCGAACCAGACGAGACCGCGATCGCCGGAGAGGAGGAGACCGCTGACACCTTCGAGGAGGTCTCCGGCCTGGAAGGGTTGGGGAGTGTGGAGCGGCGGCAGCCCGCGGACGACGTTGCTCGCGATCCACGCCGTCCCGGCCAGCACGGGACCCACGGCGAGCGCGGCGGCTCGCCGCTGGCCCAGGCGGGTTGCGGCGCCGCCGAGCACCGCGAGCACGAGCAGCAGGGCGCTCTCTTTCGTGATCAGAGCCAGCCCGAGGAGGAGCGAGCCGGCGCCGAGCCGGCCCGCGGCCACGGCCGCGACCGAGAGGACCGCGAGCGACCAGGTGTACGGCTCGGTGAAGAAGGTTCGCGAGGAGAACCAGAGCGGGGAAGCGAAGTAGGTCGCGAGCGCCGCCACCGTTCCGGTCACCGGCTCTCCGAGCCAGCGGCCGAGGAGCCTCGCTCCGGCGAGCAGGGCGGCGAAGGTGAGGGCGAGCCCGGTCAGCCCGATCAGGAGGTCGGGCGCCGCCGCGGGAGCGATCGCCAGCTGGACGGCAAGCAGCGGCGCGAGGAGGGCGGGCATCCCGGCCGGATGGGCGGGCACGAGACGCCCTTCGTGTTCGCGGAGGTGCCGGTCGAGCCGCTGCCCGGCCCGCTTCCGGCCGGCTGCCGCGCTCCCCATCTCGACGGCCTCGTAGTCGTCCTCGAGCTCGAGATCGCCGTCGGCGGCGAGCGAGTGGGCGAGGAGCGCGTAATGAGGCTCGTCGCCCCCGATCAACGCCAGCCGGCGAAGGGGAGCAGCTGGAGCAGCAGCGCCCCGACGAGCCAGCTCCTCGGGACGCCCCGGCGGCCAGACCGGTCACCACCGCCATCCTTCGCCTTCCTCCGGGTGTGGATCACAGCGTGAAGGTACCACCAGCCCGGCGGGAGACTCGTTCCGGCGAGATCGCTCCGGGCGATGGGCGTGGTTTCGGTAGCATCAGGAAAGAGACGCGGACTCGGCGAGAGGAGGTGGGTCGTGAGGAGAGGCCAGCCGTTCGCAGTGCTTTCGGTGGCGGTGGCACTCGCCCTCTTCGGGGCAGGTGGGGTCGCCTCCGAGGAGCCACCGGTCGGCCCCTCCGAAGAGCCGGTCCCGGCGCGGATGGAGCTCCTCCTCGTGCCGGCGGTGCCGGTCGCCGATCCGACCGCGATCTTCGTCGAGCGGGTCGCGGGGGGCGACCGGGAGGCCGTGCCGGTGCGGCTCCGGGAGGCGGGCGAGGGGCGGCTCGCGGTCGACCTCGACGTGCCGTGCGCCGCGGAGGCCCTCTACCGGGTGCATGCGCCCGGGCTGGTGTCGCTCGTCTTCGCGCTGCCCTCGGCGGCCTGTGCGGAGGGCGAGCGCCCGGCGCTCGAGGTGCCGCTCCTCGCCGCCGGGCGGGTGGCGGCGCGCTTCCTGCCGCCACCGGGGCGGCAGTTGCACGGCGATCCGCAGTGGACGGTGCGCGACTGCCGGAGCGCCGGCCGGGCGCCGGTCTTCACTTTCTCGCTGCCGCTCGTCGTGGGTCCGGAGGGAGAGGCCGAGGCAGTCGTTCCCACCGGCTGCCTCGACCTGCTGGCGCGCTTCCCCGGTTTCGCCCCGGAGACGGCGTTCGGCGTGGAGGTGCCGCCCGGGGGGAGGCGGGACCTCGGAACGCGACGGCTCACGCCGGCGGTCGAGGTGGCGCTCACGGTCGTCGACAGCGCCGGCCGCGCGCCGGTGCGGGAGGTCGAGGTGCTGTTGACGGCCCCGAAGCAGGCACCGGGAGTCGTGCGGGAGCTGCTCGCGGGCCGGAGGCCGCGCGTCCTGGGCCGAGAGGTGAGCGATCGGGACGGACGGGTGGTGTTCGAAGGGCTCCCGGCGGGGGCGCATGCGGTGGTCGTGGTGCCGCGTTCCGAGACGCTGGCGTCGGTGGTGGCGGAAGCCCCCGATCTCGCCCCCGGAGCGCGCCACGACCTGGGCAAGGTACGCGAGCAGCTCGGGGCGGCGATCACCGTGGTGACCGAGGCGGAAGCTGGAGCGGAGCAGTTGGAACTGCTCGCCCGGCTCACGTCGGCCGCCCCGGACGCGGGGGAAGAGGGGCTGGCGCAGATGCAGGCTCCGGTCGTCGAGAAGGCGTTGCTGCCCGGTGGCGCGGTGACGCTTGGAGGTCTGCCGCCGGGAGCGTGGCGGGTCGAGCTGTTCGTTTTCGATGACGAGGAGATGGTGGGCATCGCAGGCAGCCGCACCCTGGAGCTCGCCGAGGGGGAGACGCGCTTCGTGGAGTTCCCGGTGCCGCCGCTCGCGCGCCGTCTCACCTTCCATGGCCGGATCGAGGACGACGGCGAGACGGAGGCGGGAGAGCGCCAGGAGGAGCGGGGCCTCGCTTTCCACCTGAGCTTCAGCTGGGACGAGCAGGAGGGGCGGACTGGCGGGACGGTTTCCACCGATTCCGAACGGGACGGTTCGTTCACGATCCGGCTCCCGGGCCCCGGAAAGTACACGGTCCGCTGGTTCGACCCGGCGAGCGAGCAGGAGACCGTCGTCCCGGAGGTGCGTTTCGAGGACCCGCGCGACGAGGTGATCGTGCGGCCGCCGCGCGGGCGGATCGAGGGCCGGGTGGTGGACGAAGAGGGGGAGCCGGTGGGAAAGGGCTTCGTCAACGCGCTCGGCGTCGACTGCGGGCAGGGGCCGGAGTGCGAGGTCGTGAGACCAAGCCGCGCCCCCTCCGCCCGGCTCCGCGAGGACGGCAGCTTCGCGCTGACGCGCCTGGCCGGCGGGAGCTACCGCCTCCGGGCAGGGAGTGAAGGCGACGAGGAGGCAAGCGATTCGAAGGTCGTGGAGCTGCCCGAGGACGGGCAGCTCACCGGTATCGTGCTCGTGCTGCGCGCGTCGCGCCCGCTCGATCTCGCCTTCGTCTCCGCGGAGGGCTTTCCCTTCCCGACAGCCGGGGGCGTTGTCTTTGCCCTTCGCGCGGACGGTGAAATCGATGGGCACCAGTTCGTCACCGATGTCGGGGGGCGTGCGACCGTCCGCCTGCGTGGGGGCGCGCGGGGGCGGGCGCTCGTGCTCCTCGACGCCCCGGGCCGCGCGATCGCCGGCTTCCGGGTCGACACCGGGCGCGGCGGCCTGCACCGCCTCGTGGTCCCGCCCACGGGTTCACTCCTGCTGCGCGCCGTCCGTCGAGTTCCCAAGGAGCGGGCGATCCTGGACGAAGGCCCCGGGGGAGCGCTGCTGCTCACGGCTCCGCTCTACCTCGTCGGGGCGGAGGCCGTCCTCCCGCTGGGCGGTCTGGTCAACCTGCTCGAGACCGGGCTTCGCGACGGTGTTCTCCGGCTGGACGGTCTGGCCGCAGGGTCGTGGATGCTGGTGCGCTCGCCCGAGTGGAACTCTCTCTCGGTGCTTCGCGGGGTTCTGCAGGGCGAGCCGCTCTCCGGGGTGCCCCTCGCGTCGTTCCACCTCGAGCCGGGAACCGAGCAGGTGATCGACCTCGGCGCGGAGGCCGAAGCCGGCGAGCGCTGAGGCGCGGTGAGCGCCTCGCGGTCACCCGGTGACGGCCTTGCCGGAAATAGCTTGGCACCACATTTGAGGGGGTCGAGAGACGCGCCGTCTGGAGAGCTTGTCGCGAAGAGGCGTCCAATCTGCATGAGGGCTTCTACAACCCGCGCCGCCGTCACTCGGCCCTCGGCAACGTCAGCCCGATGCGCTTCGAGACGCTTCACGCCGCACGCCACCCTGACGACGCGCCCCGCGACGCGCCTCGTTTCCGTAGGACCGAAGGGCTGCTGGAGCCCCTGCAGGGCTCCATCTAGTAGCGTCCACCGAAGCGGGGCAGGCCCAAGGCGGGCTTACTCGTGGACCTGGGCTAAGCTGACCACCACGAATGAAGCCTGATACGCCCTACCTGACCTCGAGGTACACGAATATGCGTCACAGAGTCTCGATACTCGCCGCAATCGCATGCACGGTGGTTGGCGCTGGTGTTTCAGCCAGAGTCCTGGACACGCTGGAATTTACATCGTCTGACGCTGCCGCTGCCCAGCAGATCACCGACATGCTTCACCTCTACTACGACCCAACGCGTAATCCGTCAGGTCAAACTCTGGCGAATCAAGGCTTCAGCATGGAATGGCTCAACTTCGCAGCCCTCGGGAATCTACCTCTCGGCACCATCGGCAGCTCCGAGCTCCTGAGTGGCATTCGCTTCGCGCTGCGAGCGGCGCGTCTGGATCCGCAAGGCTACGTCTACCACCATTTCAACGGTCCACTGTGGCCTTTCCCCGACTACACCGCAAGCCAGGGCAGACTCAAAGGCTGGGAGTTCAACGGTTCTGACACAGAGGGCTGGGCGGCCGTGAACACAGGCACGTCCACGGTAAGCGGAGGCTTGTGGCGAGTCGAGCTTCCATCTTCCGACCCCCAGTTGATCTCGCCAACAATTGCAGTCGCAGCAAGCCAAGCGCACCTCATCGAGATTCACCTCCGCTGCGTTGACGTATCTACCGATTGTTCTGGTGCCGTCGGCCAGCTATTCTGGCAGCGACAAGACGCCCCTACATTCAGCGAGACGAGGTCTCGGACCTTCTCTCTCCTCTCTCCGCAGGAGAACTATCCCCAGGCGCCCGCCGCTTACATGATCCCGATCTACGAGCACCCCGAGTGGACCGGGATCATCACACGCCTCCGTTTTGACCCGGTGTTCGACGGACAGGCTGGCCGACGAGTGGAGATCGATCGAATCGTCCTTGCATACGATGCTCGAAGCACGGTCAACAACCTGAACTACATCCTCAGTGCTGCGCTCTTTTACTTCAACACGGGAGAGCCTCAGGTCTTCACCGACACGGGAACACCACAGGGGTCGATCCTCGATCGCGCCAGGCAGGCCATGAACTTCGTGAACACCAAGATGGGCGGTACCGCACAAGGGTACGTCTATCTGGATTGGCCGGGTCACGACGGATTGCCGGGCAAGGTCTCTGGCCAGCTCAATTTCGGTCACGGCATCCAGGGAAGCATCTACGATATCTGGCCGAGCGGACGCGAGGATGCCTATGCCTCGGTTCACTACTACGCGGCGCTCTTGGCGCTGGCCGACCTCGAGGATGCAGCAGCCGCGAATCCGCAATGGGGCGTGGCACCGAATCCCTATGGCGAGACTGCGGCTACCTACCGTCAGCAGGCTGCGCAGGCCAAGGCGCTCATCGATCAGCGATTCTGGGATTCGAGCTCTGGGCGCCTGGGGGCGGTCCGGGACATCAATGGCAATCTTCGAGATATCGGTCATGTCGGGCTGAACCTCATGGCGATCTTCTACGATGCGTTGCTACCTCAACGGAAGCCGATCGTGATGGACTGGATCGCAGGGACTCGAACTGTCGCCGGCGACGACGCCGTCGGCTCTCAGATCTACGGCTGGACTTTTGGTCCGCGGACCAATACGGTGGACGTATCAGATTGGTACATTTGGCCAATGTACATCTGGTTCGGCAGCAACCTCACGGTTCCCCCAGGCGCTCTCTGGGATCAGCAGGTCATGAATGGAGGCGGCTGGTTCTGGCTCTCGTTCTACGATCTGGTCTCCAGGATACGCATACGCGGGCCGGATGACGCCTGGAGTCGCCTTGACCAGATACGCACCTGGTACGCCGCGACCCAGGCTGCTGGTGGCTTCCGAAACTACTACCAGAGCAACCCCGGCCTCCTCCAGGGCTGCGGTTCGGCCGGCAACATAGGGTTGGACTGCGAATTCATCGAGAACGCCCTGGTTCCCCTCGCGACCCTCTATGGATTCCTCGGGTATCGAGTCGGCCCACAGGGCCTGCACCTCGAGCCTCAGCTTCCCACCCACGTGGACGAGCTGGGTGCTCAACGCCTGCACTTCCGCAAGCACTTCTACAACGTCAGAGCACGAAAGAATCCATACCCGGACGTGACCGTCGAGACCTACCCGGAGACCGGGATCCCTGGTTTCGGCAACGCTCCGCACACACTCCCGCTGGCGGTGGGCGGCTTCGCCCAGGCGATGCCCGTGCTGATAAGGATCGACAATTTCGCGACCGGAACGTACTCGTCGACGACCGTTGCGGCCAACACCGAGGGTTACGTCTTGGCAAGTGTCGCGATGCCTGCCGACGGCAGGGTTCATATCGCACCCATCGTGATCTTCTCCGATGGGTTCGAGTCGGGATCGACGTCCGCCTGGAGTGTTTCGGCACCGTGACTGAGCGGCCATTCTATCGGGCGTTGGGCTCCATCTTGCCCGAGAAATCTGGCTGGCTCCTCTTCGGAGTCGTAGCTTTCGTCGCCCTGGCGCTAGCCTACTCGAGGCTCACACCGCTCGGCGAGGCTCCGGACGAGCCGGCACACCTGGAGTACCTGCGACTCCTCCTCGAGACGGAGCAGATCCCTGCGGTACCGGGAAGCCCGGGGGAGGTCGCCTACGAACTCCACCAGCCACCACTGGCTTACGCTCTCACTGCGGCGGTGGTCCGGGTTTCGCAGCACCGGAGGCCCCTGCCCGAGCTCCACCGATCTGCGGAGTTCGACTTCAGTCAGCCGCCGAAGCGGTACGTGGATGGCGCAGTCGGGTCGAGAGGATGGTGGCCTCCTCGTCTGGTGAGCTGCTTCTGGGCCGTCCTGTTCGTCCCGGCCCTCTGGAGTTGTGCCGGAGCGATGGTCCGGGAAGTCAGTGCAGGCTCGGCCGCGTTCTTTCTGGTCGGGCTCACGCCACAGGTGATCTTCTCGTTCGGGACCTTCAACAACGACGCCGCTGTCATCAGCCTCTCGACTCTCGCCTTCGCGCTGGTACTCGAATCGAACCGCCGCCGTTCCGACTCCCTGTTACTCCTCGCCGCCGGTTTCTGCGGGCTCGCACTTTGGGCCAAGCTAACGGCGGCCTTCCTGTTCTTTCCGTTGATGGTCGTCGCGACTCGTTGGCCTCGCCGCCGGATCGCAGCCGTCACGGGAGCGGCCTGGCTCGCGATGCTCTCGGCCCTGCTCTTCTACCAAGCGACCCGCGGCATCCCTCTCGGGCACGCCGTGCCTCCCTCGTGGGGGGGGGGCGGCGGCTCACCCGGCGCTCTCATCACCGAACCGGGTTGGCTCGTCACCCTCTGGCTCGGAACGTGGGCGAAGCTCGGTTGGTTCAACGTGCACCTTCCCATTCCGCTGTACGCTTGGTTCCTGTTTCCGGCGACCGCTCTCGCCGCGGGGGTGTGGGCGGCACTGAGAGGCAGAACCGTGGCGGGTGTCGCGTGTCTCGCCGCGGCTGGCGGGGCCTTCGCGTTACTCCTCGTCTACATGACCACCACCGACTGGCAACCACAGGGTCGGCTTCTGTTTCCGGCGATCGGTCCGGCGAGCGCTCTCGCCGGGCTGGGGATCGAGCGATTGGCTCGCCGGCCGGTGGGGTCCCCGAGGCGAATGGTGACCCTCAGCTTCGTTGGCGCGGTTGTCGTGTGTCTCGCCGGGCTTCGAGCGCTCCATTTGGCATACGCGGGTACCTAGCCAGCGTTCAGCCCAAAGGGGGCTGATCGCTGACTCCTCAGCAATCCCCCCGCCAACCTTGCAGCCGAAGGGCGGCTGCAAATCGGCTGGCACCTTCGGGGGTGCCGTCCGCAAATCGCCTGGCACCCTGGGAAGGGTGCTACGACCAGGCCGGGGGTGGGGGGAGCCGGGTGGCTTCCGGGGTCGGTTCGAGGGTGGCGAGGAGGCGGGCGTCGCCGGTGAGGGTCCAGAGGGGGGGCGGGCCGGGGGCTTCGCGGGCGATCGCGAGCTCGCAGCCGCCCTGGGTGAGCGCCCGCACCGGGAGCTCGAGGGCACCCTGCGCGAGCCCGGCGGCGACCGCGGCGAGGACGCCGGTGCCGCAGGCGAGGGTCTCGGCCTCCACCCCGCGCTCGAAGCTCCGGATCTCGAGGCGGTGGGGGTCGGGAAAGCGGACGAAGTCGACGTTCGTGCCGCCGGGGCCGAAGGCGTAATGGCGCCGGAGCGCGGCGCCGAGGGTGGCGACCGGCGCCGCGCCGAGCGGTTCGGGCCAGGGGAGGACGAAGTGCGGGACGCCCGCGTCCACGAGCCACCCCGCGCACCGCGTGCCGGCAACCTCCGGGGCGAGGGGACGGTGCTGCCGCTCCGGGGCCGGGAGGACGAGCGCGATCTCGGCCGGTGCCCCCGGGACCTCCCGGGCGCGGATCGGCCCGGCGCCGGTCCGGATCTCGACCTCGGCCGCGCCCCAGCCGAGGTGGAAGGCGAGGCGGGCCGCGCAGCGGGTGCCGTTGAGACAGAGCCGTGCCGGGAAGCCGTCGGCGTTCCAGTACTCCATCCGGACGGCGTCGCCGTCGCGGTGGAGCGCGAAGAGCCCGTCCGCCCCGAGGGAGAGGCCGCGCCGGCACCAGGCGGCGATCGTCGCCGCCGGGGGGGCGGCCGCCGGCGCGGCGAGCGCGAGGAAGTCGTTGCCGGCGCCCGAGAGGCGGTAGAGGCGGCTCACGGGAGGGCGAGCTCGACCGCGGCCGGCTCGCCCTCGTTCCCCTGGGTGTCGATCGCGGTGACCCGCCAGGAGAAGGTGAAGCCGGCCGCGAGGCCGCTGTCGAGGAACTCGTGGGCGGTGATCGGCGCCGGGGTCAGGAGGCGGAGCTCGCCCGCCGGATCCCGCCGGTAGACGAGGTAGCCAGCCAGATCGGGGGCCGGGCTCGCCTCCCAGAGGAGCCGGGCAGCGCCGGCGAGCGGCAGCGCCGTGAGCCCGGCCGGCGGCGGGGGCGGGAAACGGTCCTCGTAGAGAAGCTCCCGCTCGCCCGCCGGGGCGCTCTCGATGACCGGCTCGCGAGCGGCCAGCGTGCAGACGGTGTAGACGTAGCGGCCATCGTGCCGCACTCCGGTGTCGAGGAAGGTGCGCTCCCCGGCGCTGGCCGCGTGGAGCGGGGCGCCGTAGACGGGCGAGGCCGCCTCCCGGCGGTAGACGTGGTAGCCGGCGGCCCCCGCCACCTCTCCCCAGGCGATCTCGATCCCCTCGGCCCGGGCCGTGAGCTGGAGCGGCTGCGGCGGAGCCGGGGGCTCGCGGGGGACGATCCCCGCAAGCGCCGAGCGATCCGACCACTCCCCCTTCGGTCCCTGGGTGCGCACCGCGTAGAAGCGGGCCGCGGGCGGCTCGGGAAGCGGCTCGGGGAGCCGGAAGCGGAGGACGATCCGGTCGCCCGAGGTAGCGCCGCGCAGCTCGCTCTCGGCGAGCTTCAGGAGCGGCCTGGCCACCGCCGCGAACTCCCGGCCGTCGACGGCGAGCGGCTGCCCCTCGGGGGGCGCGGGCCGCACCGCCTCTTCGACCTCGACGGCGTGGATCCCGCCGAGGGCGAGACCGGCCACCGTGGTCTGCGGATAGGGGAAGTCGAGGAGGAGCTCGGCCCCGCGCTGCCGCACCGTGAGCTGCTCGGCGCGGGCCGGCACCGCGCGCGGCGGCGGCAGCGGATCCCCCTTCTTGCCGCAGGCGGCGGCGAGCGGCAGGAGGGTCGCGAGGAGGAGCAGGAGGCGGCGGGACGGGTGGCGCTCAGAGCACATAGCGGGAGAGGTCCTGGTTCTCGGCGATCCCGGCGAGCGCCCGGCTCACGTACCCCTCGTCGATCTCCAGCTCGACGCCGGCCATGTCGGGGGCGGCGAAGGAGATCTCCTCGAGGAGGCGTTCGAGCAGCGTGGCGAGGCGGCGGGCGCCGATGTTCTCGGTCGCGGCGTTGACCTCCACCGCGAGCCGGGCGAGCGCGGCGATCGCGCCGTCGGTGAAGCGCAGCGTCACCCCCTCGGTCGAGAGCAGCGCCGTGTACTGCCGGGTGAGCGACGCCTCGGGCTCGACGAGGATGCGCAGGAACTCCGCCTCGCCGAGGGCCTCGAGCTCGACCCGGATCGGGAAGCGTCCCTGGAGCTCGGGGATCAGGTCCGACGGCTTGGCGATGTGGAAGGCGCCGGCGGCGATGAAGAGGATGTGGTCGGTGCGCACCGGCCCGTGCTTGGTCGCCACCGTCGTCCCCTCGACGATCGGCAGGAGGTCGCGCTGCACCCCTTCGCGCGAGACGTCGGGGCCGTGGCCGCGCTCGCGGCCGGCGATCTTGTCGATCTCGTCGAGGAAGATGATCCCCGCCTGCTCGACCCGGTGGCGGGCGTCGCGGGCGACCTGCTGGCGGTCGATGAGGGCGTCGGCCTCCTCCTGTTCGAGCAGCTCGCGCGCCTCGGCGACGGTGACCCGGATCCGGCTCTTGCGGCCGAAGAAGCCGGGGATCATCTCCTTCAGGTTGATCCCGACCTCCTCGATCCCCTGCGGGCCGATCATCTCGAGGCTCGGGCCCGAGCGGTCGTCCACCTCGATCTCGACCGGCCGGTCGTCGAGGCTGCCGCTGCGGAGCCGCTCGCGGAGCTTCTCGCGGGTGGCCGACGGCTCCTCGGCCACCGGGGCGGAGGTGGTGACGGCGCCCGGCGCCGGGGTCGGCGGCAGGAGGAGGGCGAGCAGCCGCTCCTCGGCCCGCGCCGCGGCCTTCGGGCGCACCGCGACGCGCCGCTCCTCGCGCACCATCGCCACCGCCATCTCCATCAGGTCGCGCACCATCGCCTCGCAGTCGCGCCCGACGTAGCCGACCTCGGTGAACTTGCTCGCCTCGACCTTCACGAACGGTGCCCGCGCGAGCTTGGCGAGCCGCCGGGCGATCTCGGTCTTCCCGACGCCGGTGGGGCCGATCATCAGGATGTTCTTCGGCAGGATCTCCTCGGCCACCTCGGGCGGGAGCCGCTGCCGCCGCCAGCGGTTGCGCAGCGCGATCGCCACCGCCCGCTTCGCCGCCGCCTGGCCGACGACGTGGCGGTCGAGCTCGGCGACGATCTGGCGCGGGGTGAGCTCCTCCAGCGCCACGGGGGTTCCGGCGCCCGCGCTCACAGCTCCTCGATGGTGAGGCGGTCGTTGGTGTAGATGCAGATCCCGGCGGCGATCCCGAGCGCCGCCTCGGCGATCGCGCGCGCCGGCAGCTCGGTGTGGCGGACGAGGGCGCGGGCGGCGGCGAGCGCGTACGGACCGCCGGAGCCGACCGCGAGCAGGCCGTCCTCGTCGGGCTGGAGGAGGTCGCCGGTGCCGGAGACGAGGTAGCTCTTCTCGCGGTCGGCGACGATCATCATCGCCTCGAGCTGCCGCAGCATCCGGTCGGTCCGCCAGTCCTTGGCCAGCTCGACGACCGCCCGCTCGAGGTTGCCGCGGTACTCGTCGAGCTTCGCCTCGAAGCGGGTGAAGAGCGCGAGGCCGTCGGCGGCGCCGCCGGCGAAGCCGACCAGCACCTTGCCGCCGCCGGCCCGCTTCACCTTGCTCGCTCCGCGCTTGAGCACGGTGTTGCCGAGCGTCACCTGCCCGTCGCTCGCGAGGCAGACCGCGCCGTTCCGCCGGACGAGCAGCACGGTGGTGGAGTGGAGGGGGGTGGACACGGCCGGCATCATAGCAACGGCCTCCGGGCGCGGGCGCTCAGGAGCGCAGCAGGATCCGGAGCGCGCCGGCGCCCCCCTCCGACGCGGGGGCCGAGGCGAAGGCGAGGACCCAGGCGGCGAGCGGCGGGGCGGCGAGCCAGCCGGGGACCTCGCGCTGGAGTACCCCGCCCGCCGCGCGTCCCCGGCCCCGGCCGGTGATCACCCGCACCGCCCGCCGGCGGGCGCGATGGCTCTCGGCGAGGAAGCGGCCGAGCCGCTCCCGCGCCGCCTCCCGGTCGAGGCCGTGGAGGTCGAGCGTAGCCGCGGCGGCGATCGGGGTGCGCGCGGCCAGCGCCGCTGGCGGCAGCTCTCCCCACCAGCCGGAGACCCGCTCCCCCTGCCATTCGACTCGAAAAGAGCCGGCGGGAAGCGGAGGCGGGGCCGGCTCCGGCGCGCGCCGGCCGGTGCTCTGTCGCCGCCGGATCCGCTCCGGAGCGCTCTTGCCAAGCGGCTCGACGTCCGGGAGCGCCGCCCGCAGCAGCTCCTCGTCCTCCCCGGGGTGGCGCCGGTCCGGCATCGGGTTCAGCCGGCGAGGCCTGCCCGGCGGAGGAGTGCCGCCGCGAGCCGGTCCGCCGCCCCGGGGTGGGGGGCGAGGAAGAGGGTCGGTTCGATGAGCTCGAGCTCGAGCAGGAGCGGGGCGCCGTCGGCGCCGCGTACGAGGTCGACCCGGGCGTAGAGGGGGCGTTCCGGAACCGCGAGGTCGAGGATCGCCTCCGCCGCCCGCCGCTCGGCGGGCTCCGGGGTGACCGGAATCCCCTCGGGCAGCCCCGCCCACCGCCCCCCGCGGGTGAGCGGGTTCTTGCGGATCGTGTGGGCGTACTCCCCGTCGAGGAAGACGAGACAGCGCTCGCCGTGGCTCTCGACCGCGGGCAGGAACGGCTGCACGAGCATCGCGCGGGAGGCGAGGAGGCGGTCGAGGTGCGCCTGTCCCTCCGCGTACCGCTCCGGCGTCACGTGGAGCGTCTCCCACGAGTCGGCCGAGACGGCGGGCTTGAGGATCACCTCCCGCCAGCCCCGCTCGGCGGCGAGGGCGGCGAGGTCGGTGCGGGTTCCGGCTTCGCAGAGGGCGGTCGGCACGACCGGCGCCCCCTGGCGGGCGAGGGCGAGGAGGTACCGCTTGTCGAGGTTCCAGCGCGCCAGCGCGGGCGGGTTGAAGAGCGGCACCGCGGCGGCCGTCCGCTCGCACCAGGCGAGGAACTCGTCGAGGCGGTGGAAGTAGTCCCAGGGGGAGCGGAGGAGCACCGCCGCGAAGTCGGTCCAGACGGCGGCGGGGTCGTCCCAGCGCACCGGCTCGGCGCGGGCGCCGAGGGCGGCGAAGGCCGGGATGAGCGGCCGGTCGTCGGGATCGAGGGCGGGCAGCGCGGCCGAGGTGACGAGGGCGATGCGCACGGGGTTCACTCCTGGCGGCGGGCGCGCGGGTGCGCCTCGCGGTGGACGGTGAGCAGGCGCTCGAGGTCGACGTGCGTGTAGCGCTGGGTGGTCGAGAGCGACTCGTGGCCGAGCAGCTCCTGGATCGCCCGCAGGTCGGCGCCCCGCTCGAGCAGGTGGGTGGCGAAGGTGTGGCGCAGCACGTGCGGGTGGACCCCGCGGGCGAGCGCGGTGGCGGCCACCGCCCGGTCGAGACGGCGCCGCACCGAGCGGTCGGTGAGCCGGCCGCCGCGGGCGTTGAGGAAGACCGCCTCCTCCTCGCTCCCCGGCGCGAGCCGCTCCGGCCAGACCTCCCGCCAGGCGGCGAGCGCCTCGGCGGCCGGGCGGCCGAACGGCACCATCCGCTCCTTGCGCCCCTTGCCGACGACCCGCAGCACCCGGTGGCCGAGGTCGAGATCCCCCCAGTCGAGGCTCACCAGCTCCGAGACGCGCAGCCCGGTGGCGTAGAGCAGCTCGAGGAGCGCCCGGTCCCGCCGGGCGAGCGGCTCGTCGCCCGCGGGCGCCTCGAGGAGGTTCTCGATCTCGCCGGGGCGGAGGTGCTCGGGGATCCGCTTCGGGGCCTTCGGGGCGCGGATCCCCCGGGAGGGGTCGACCGTGAGCACCCCGGAGCGGCAGGCGTAGCGCAGGAGCCCCCGCACCGCGGCGAGCGCCCGCCCCTGGCTCTGGCGGCTCGTGCCGCGCCGGGCGAGCCAGGCGAGGAAGGCGCGTACCGCGGCGGCGTCGACCTCCTCCGGACGGATCGCTCCGGGATCGCGGCCGAGGTAGTCGGTGCCGAGGAAGTCGAGGAACCGGTCGAGATCGCCGGCGTAGGCGCGCAGCGTGTGGGGCGAGTAGTTCCGCTCCCGGTCGAGGTGCTCGAGGTAGCGGAAGACGAGGGTGCGCATCCGGGCGCTCCTCAGGCCGCCACGCCGGGGTGGGCGGCGATCCAGGCCGCGAGGTCGGCGTGGGCGCGTGCGGCGAAGGCGGCGCGCCGTTCCCGTCGCGGCAGCCGCGTGCCGAGCGGCGGGAAGAGGCCGTAGTTCACGTTGGCGGGCTGGAAGTGCGCGGGATCGGAGGCGGTGAGGTGGCGCGCGAGGCTCCCGAGGGCGGTCGACGCCGGCAGCGGCGTGACCGGCACGCCCCGGCGCTCGAGGGCGAGGTAGAGGGCGGCGGCGAGCCCGGTGGCCGCCGACTCGAGGTACCCCTCCACCCCGGTCAGCTGGCCGGCGAGGCGTACCCGTGGAGCGACGCGGAGGCGGTAGAACGGGTCGAGATGCCGGGGCGAGTTGACGAAGGTGTTCCGGTGGATCTGGCCGAGGCGGACGAACTCGGCCCGCTCGAGCCCCGGCAGGAGGCGCAGGACCCGCTGCTGATCGGGCCACTTCAGGCGCGACTGGAAACCGACGAGGTTGTACTGGCTCTCGGCGAGGTCCTCGCGCCGCAGCTGCGCGACCGCCCACGGCCGGCTCCCGTCCGGGGCGCGCAGGCCCACCGGCTTGAGCGGGCCGAAGCGCAGGGTCTCCTCGCCGCGCCGGGCGAGCTCTTCGATCGGCAGACAGCCCTCGAAGAAGAGCGCCTGCTCGAAATCGCGCAGCGGCACCACCTCGGCCGCGAGGAGCGCCTCGCGGAAGGCGCGGTAGCCCTCCCGGTCGAGGGGCGAGTTGAGGTAATCCTCGCCGGACCCCTTGCCGTAGCGCGAGGCGCGGAAGAGCCGCGTCCGGTCGAGCGTCTCGCCCTCCACGATCGGGGCGATCGCGTCGTAGAAGTAGAGCCATTCGCCGCCGAGCAGCTCCTGCAGGAGCGCGCTCATCGCCGGCGAGGTGAGCGGACCGGTGGCGATGACGACCTCGCCTGCGGGCAGGGCCGTGACCTCGGCGCGGACGATCTCGATCCCGGGGGCGGCGGCGAGGGCGGTGGTCACGCCGCGGGCGAACGCCTCCCGGTCGACGGCGAGCGCCCCGCCGGCCGGCACCGCCGCGGCGCGGGCGGCGCCGACGACGAGCGAGCCGAACCGTTCCATCTCCCGCTTGAGCAGCCCGGCGGGGTGGTCGGGGTCGTCGCTCCGCAGCGAGTTGCTGCAGACGAGCTCGGCGAGATCGCCGGTCTGGTGGGCCGGCGTCGAGCGCTCCGGGCGCATCTCGTGGAGCACCACCGGCACCCCGCGGCGGGCGAGCTGCCAGGCGCACTCGGTGCCGGCGAGGCCGCCGCCGACGACGTGGACGCTCGAGGGGCCGGGGCCGGACACGGGGGTGCTACCCGGGGAGGTCGTGGGTCATCGGGTCCTCGAGCACGCGGAAGTAATGGTTCGTGCCGTAGCGGGCGAAGTTGCTGACCCGGGAGGTGTAGAGACAGGCGAAATCCTCGACCTGGGCGCCGAAGAGGCTCTGGTTGCTCCCCTGCCGGAAGAGCGGGCCCCAGATCGGGTGGTGGCGCGCGGAGATGCGCGCCTGGAGCTCGCCGGCCTGGAGGCGCAGCGTGAGGTGGCGCTCCTCGAGCTCGGCGAGCCGGGTGCGGGCGGCCGCGAACAGCTCGCCGTTCTCCCCGCTCTCGCCGGCGAGCTGGACGACGTCGCGCAGGTCGTCGAGGCGATGGCCGAGGCCGGAGAGCTCCTCGCGCAGAGACGCGAGCTGCCGGAGCTCGGGCGCCACCTCGGCGTCGATTTCGAGCTCCTCTTCGAGCTCGCGCACGATGAGCGCGGTGCGCCAGGTGGTGCGCAGCTTCGAGGTGAGCACGTCGCTGTGGATGTGGTCGCCGACGTAGAGGACCTGCTCGCCGGGCCCCTCGAGGAGCGTCATCAGGCCTTCGCGCGAGCCGCCCCGGTAGATCCCGCCCCAGGCCGGCGCCGCCACCGGCGGGCCCTCGCTGCCGTCGGCGGCGAGCGGCACGAACGGGCGCTCGCGGCGGAAGAAGGAGGGCTTGGCGGCGCTCGTCACCACGAGATCGAAGAGGGTGCGCCACGAGCCGAGCCCCGGGAGCGCCCCGTCGAAGAGGTAGGAGCAGATCCGGTCGGTGTAGGCGAAGTCGGAGTTGGTGAGGAGGAAGAGGCGCCGGCCGCCGAGCGCGAGGCGCACGAGAGCGAGCGCGAGCTCCGGATCGCGCGGCACGAAGCGCGGCAGGTCGGCGGTGATCCGCGCCTTGAGCGAGCCGTTGGCGTGGATCGAATCGACCGCGTGGCGCACGTCGTCGAAGAGGGCCTGCGGCGTGCGGTGGCCGATCCGCGCGGGATCGCGCCGGCCGCTCTCGACGAGCTCGCTGTAGAGGTTCACCTCCGGCAGCTCGAAGAGGGTGTCGACCCGGTAGAAGCGGTCGCTGCCGATGTCGAGCGGCTCGAGCCGGTAGCGGCGGAACCGCTCCTCCCGGTCGAGCGGGGTGCGCCCGAGATAGGCGCGCCCGACGTACCGGTGCCGGCTCATCTTGAGGACGATGCCGAGCTGGCGATCGACGATCAGCCCCCGGCGCGGGAAGCCGGGACGGAACTCCGCCTCGGCGCGCAGCTCGGCCGGATAGCCGCTCTCGGCGATGAGGAAGTCGAGCGCGAGCTCGAAGATCGCGGCGTCGATCGCCTCCCGGTCGTACTCGGCGAGCGTCCAGTCGAGGTCGAAGCCGACGTGGCGGATCCGCTCGAGGCGCAGGTTCCGGTTCACGAAGACGCGCCGGGGGAGCGGCGGCTTGCCGCCGTCGAAGGCGCGCCGCAGGAGCGCCTGGCGGAACGCCGGCAGCAGCGGCTCGAGCCAGGCGGGGCGGGGCGCACCCGGGACGATGGCGGTGGCGGACATGGCGACGGGTGGCCGGGCGCGAGCGCTAGCTCCCGGCGGGCGCCTCCTGTTCGAAGCCGCACCCCTCGCGGATGCAGAGGTGGCGGGTTCCCTTCGTCTTCGTCGTCTTCTCCACCAGGAACGGGGCGCCGCAGCGCGGGCAGGGGGTGGGCAGCGGCCGGTCCCAGAGGGCGAACTTGCACTTCGGGTAGCGGCTGCAGCTGTAGAAGAGCTTGCCGCGCCGGGAGCGCTTCTCGAGGATCGTCCCCTCGCCGCAGTCGGGGCAGGCCACCCCGGTCTCCTTCGGCGGTGCCGGCGCGGGGCCGATCCGGCGGGTCTGCTTGCACTCGGGGTAGCCGGTGCAGCCGTAGAAGGGCCCGTACCGGCTCCGCTTGAGCGCCATCGGCCGGCCGCACGCCTCGCAGACGGGGACCTCCTCGGCGGTGCCCGCCGGCGCCTCGGGGGCCGGCTCGAGGTCGCGCGTGTAGTCGCACGGCGGCTCGTCGTGGTACCGGCTGCAGGAGACGAACGCGCCGTAGCGGCCGAACCGGATCACCAGCCGCCCGCCCCGCTCCGCGCCGCACTGCGGGCACGGCTCGTCGAGCGGCACCCCGTCGCGCTTGACGTTCGGGAGGTGCTCGTCGGCCCGGGCGAGGTCGTGCGCGAACTTCGCGTCGAACTCCCGCACCGCCTGCTTCCAGGGCATCTGCCCCTCTTCGATCTTGTCGAGCTCCGCTTCGAGCAGCGCCGTGTACCCCTCGTTGATGATGTCGGCGAAGCCGCTCTGGAGGGAGCGGTTGACCACCTTCCCGAGCGGGGTGGGGCGGAAGCGCCCCTCGACCTTCTCGGCGTACGCCTTCTCGGTGAGGGTGGTGAGGATCTGGGCGTAGGTCGAGGGGCGGCCGATCCCGTTCTCCTCGAGCGCCCGGACCAGCGTCGCCTCGCTGTACTGGGCGGGGGGCTGGGTGAACTTCTGCTCCTTCTCGAGGCGAACGAGGCGCAGCTCCTGTCCCTCGGCGAGCGGCGGCAGGCCGGGGGCGTCGCCGCCGTTGCCGTTCTCCTCGTCGCTCAGCTCGCGGTAGACGGCGAGGAAGCCGGGGCTCTTGAGGACCTTGCCGGTGGCGCGGAGGAGGTACGGGCCGTTTTCGACGTCGACCCGGGTGACGTCGAAGAGCGCGGGCCGCATCTGGCTCGCCACGAAGCGGTCCCAGATGAGCCGGTAGAGCTTCAGCTCGTCGGGCTTCAGATAGGCGGTGACCGCCTCGGGCGGCAGGTCGAAGAAGGTCGGGCGGATCGCCTCGTGGGCGTCCTGGGCGCCTTTCTTCGAGCGGTAGAAGTTCGGCTTCTCGGGCAGGCTCTCTTTCCCCCAGGTCGCCGCGATCACCTCGCGCACGCCGTCGATCGCCTCCGCGGCGATCCGGGTGGAGTCGGTGCGCATGTAGGTGATCAGACCGATCTGCCCGCGGTCGCCGATCGTCCGCCCTTCATAGAGGCCTTGCGCGAGCGCCATCGTGCGCTTGACGGGGAAACCGAAGCGGCGGGCCGCCTCCTGCTGCAGGCGGCTGGTGATGAACGGCGGCGCGGGGTGCTGCTTCGTCTCCTTCCGCTCGATGGCGGCGACGGTGAAGCGCCCCTGTTCGAGCTCGGTGGCGATCGTCGTGGCGCGCTCGCCGTTGCCGACCGTCGCCTTCCGCCCCCGGATCGTGTGGAGGCGGGCGAGGAAGGTCGGGGGGGCCGCCGCGGCGAGCTCGGCGCCGAGCACCCAGTACTCCTCGGGGACGAAGGCGTCGATCTCGGCCTGCCGGTCGCAGACCATCTTGAGCGCGACGCTCTGGACCCGTCCGGCCGAAAGCCCGCGCTTGATCTTCTCCCAGAGGAGCGGCGAGAGCCTGAACCCCATGAGGCGATCGAGCACCCGCCGCGCCTGCTGGGCGTCGACCTTGTGCTGATCGAGGCTGCCGGGGCTCTCGAGGGCGCGGAGCACCGCCCGCTTGGTGATCTCGTTGAACGTCACCCGGTGGATCTCGCCCCCGGTGCGGCCGAGCACCGCGGCGATGTGCCAGGCGATCGCCTCCCCCTCGCGGTCCGGGTCGGGGGCGAGATAGATCGCCGCCGCCTTCTTCGCCGCCTCCTTGAGGCGCTTGACGACCTCCTTCTTCTCGGCGAGGACGGCGTACTTCGGCTCGAAATCCTCCCCGAGACCCATGTCTTTCTTCGGCAGGTCGCGGATATGCCCCACCGACGCCTCGACGGCCCAGTCACGGCCGAGGAACTTGCGCAGGGTGCGGGTCTTGGCGGGGCTTTCGACGATGATGAGGTTCTTGGCCACGGATACGCCCTTTCGGGTGGAAGACGGTTCGCGACAGAGCTCCGGAGGGGAATCGGTCCGTCGGGCGGCGCAGGGTAGCACCGCGCCGGACCGGGTCGCAACTCGCCGTCTTCCCGGCGCTCATCATCCCATGCAGGCGTAGAGGGGGCCGGGCAGACGCCGGAGGCGCCCGGCGAGCTCGAGCTCGAGCAGCCGGGTGAGGAGCTGTTCGATTGGGGTAGCGAGCGCGACCGCGAGGGCGTCGGGAGAGAGCGGACCCTCGGTCGCGAGGAGGGCGAGGAGGGGGTCGGCGGGGGGAGGCGGAGCCGCGCCGCCGGCGGGAGCAGCCCCCCTGCCGGCCGGGCTCGCGAGGCCGAGCGCCTCGAGGACGTCGGCGGGGTGGCGCACGAGGGCGGCGCCGTCGCGCAGCAGCTCGTGCGGGCCGAGCGAGCTCTCGTCGAGGATCCGCCCCGGCACCGCGAGGACCTCCCGGTTCAGCTCGAGGGAGAGGCGGGCGGTGACGAGCGAGCCCGAACGGGGGGCCGCCGAGACCACCACGACGCCGCGGGCGAGGGCGGCGATCAGCCGGTTGCGAACGGGGAAGCGCCACGCCTCCGGCCGGGTGGCGGGCGGGAACTCCGAGATCCGCGCCCCGCTCCCGCTGATCCGCCGCCCGAGGTCGCGGTGCCCCCGGGGGTAGTCGATCCCGAGCCCGCAGCCGAGAACCGCGACCGTCCGGCCGCCGGGCGCGGTGAGCGCTCCGGTGTGGGCGGCGGCGTCGACCCCGCGGGCGAAGCCGGAGACCACCGCAAGCCCGGCGGCGGCCAGCTCCCGGCCGAGCCAGTCGGCGACCTCGAGCGCATAGGGGCTCGCGCGGCGGGAGCCGACGATCGCCACCGCCGGAGCCGCGGGGAGCTCGCCCGCGACCTGGAGGGCGGGGGGCGGCAGCCGCAGGTCGCGGAGCGCCCGGGGGTACTCCGCATCGGCGAGGGTGACGATCCGGGCCCCGGCCTCGGCCGCCCGCGCTTCGGCCGCGGCGGCGAGGGCGGCGGCGTGGGGCAGCAGCTCGCGGCCGCGCGCGAGCTGCCGGACGGGCACGCCGAGAGCGCGGGCGAGCCCCGGCTCCGGCCCGGCGTCGCGCCAGGCGGCGAGCGAGACGCCGAGCGCGCAGGCGGCCGGCCGCGAGAGGCCCTCGTCGGCGTGGAGGGCGATAAGGAGCTGGCGGTCGGTGGGGAGGCGTTCCATGGCGATCTCCGGGAAGAAGAAGGACGCCGGACGCCCGGTGGATCGCTCGCCTTGCCCTCCGGGACCCGTGCCGGCGCTTGGGTATACTCGGCGCCGGCAGTTCCGGAACGGAGAGGAGCGCAACGGGGATGGCAGAGAGCGCACGGCGTATCCTGATGCTCATGGCGCTGGCGCTGGCGATGGCCGGCTGCGGTTCGGCGCGTCCGGCGAAGGACGCCGCCTCGCAGGCCCGCTTTGGCATCGAGATGGCCCGCCGCGGGCTCTGGAGCGAAGCCCTCTTCCGCTTCCAGGCCGCGGGCGGGGCGCGCCCCGACGACGCCCGGCTGCTCAACAATCAGGCGGTGGCGCTCGAGGCGCTCGGCCGCTTCGACGAGGCGCTGGCGGCGTACCGGGAGGCTCTGCGGCTCGCTCCGGAGAACCGCCAGGTGCGTCAGAACTTCAATCGATTCAACGAGTTCTACCAGGGGTTCCGGCCTCCGCCGCCGGCGCCGGCCCCCACTCCCTGACAGCCCGGAGCGCGTCACGAACCGGTTCCGCCATCGCTGCCGCTCGCGCCGCCCGATCCGAAGGAGCCCGCCGATGTCGCGACCGCTCACCGCCGCCCTCCTGCTCGCGCTCCTGCTCGGCGCCTCGCCGCTCGCCGCCGGCGTGGTGGAGGTGCGCATCAAGCTGCCGGTGCGCGCCAAGATCGACCTCGCCGGCCGCCGCACGGTGGCGATCGCCCCCTTCATCACCGTCGGGCGGGAGGGTGCCGGCCGCCAGTCCGAGTCGAGCGTCGACGTCCAGCAGGAGTTCGAGCGCCACCTCACCAAGCTGCTGCGGCGCGAGACCGATCTGAAGCTGGTCGAAAGCGGCCGCGTCGACTACCCGACCTACGAGCTCGACCTGCTCTCGCGCAACCGCGACTTCTGGCGGGCGCTTGGCGAGCGGCTGCAGACCGATCTCATCCTGACCGGCAGCCTCGACTTCGACGTCCAGGACAAGAGCGGCTACCGGACCGAGGAGTACGTCTCCCCCTACGACGGCCGCACCTACTACCGGCAGGTGCTCGTCGAGCAGACCGGCTTCGAGTACGACATCGTCTTCCAGGTCTACGACGGCCGCACCGGCGAGCTGCTCTTCCACGACAACTTCAAGGACTTCAAGCAGATCGAAGGGGAGAAGGCGGACCCGCTGCTGGGGATGTTCGAGAACCTGCGCGCGCTCGAGGACCGGATCGCGGGCGTCTTCACCCAGAAGCAGGTCGAGGCCTCGCGGCTGTTGCTGACCGATTGAGCGAAAGGAGCCTTCCGTGGGTGTGCACCGTCCAGGCCGGCTGCTGCGGTTTCTGATCACGCTCCTCGTGGTGCTGCCGCCGAGCGCGGCGCGGGTCGCGGCGCAGAGCCTCTACCCGTCGTTCGGCAAGAACAAGATCCAGTACCGCGAGTTCGACTGGCGGATCTACCATTCGCCCCACTTCGACGTCTACCACTACACCACCGACCCGGCGCAGCTCGAGAAGATCGTCTCGTTCGCCGAGAGCGCCTACGACCGGCTCTCGCGAGGGTTCGACTTCCAGATCCAGAAGCCGACGCCGCTCGTCTTCTACGAGACCCACTCCGCGTTCGAGCAGAACAACATCATCGTCAACTTCATCCCCGAAGGGGTCGGCGCCTTCGCCAGCCCGGTGCGCAACCGGATGGTGCTGCCGGTCGACCTGCCCGACGGCGAGCTCTTCGCGCTCATCCAGCACGAGCTTACCCACATCTTCCAGTACGAGATCCTCTTCCAGGGGCAGCTCAGCCGCGGCCTCGGCGTCCCCCAGTGGGTGATGGAGGGGATGGCGAGCTACATGGCCAAGGACGAGGGGACGTCGGACCGGATGTTCCTGCGCGACGCGGTGGTCAACGACCGGGTTCCCTCGATCGTCCAGCGCGGGGTCACGGGCTTCTTCGCCTACCGTTTCGGGCACGCCGCCTTCGATTTCATGGAGCACCGCTGGGGCAAGGAGGGGTTCCGGGATTTCGTCTACGAGTTCCGCAACACCCTCGGCGGGCGGGTGGAGAAGGCGGTCGAACGGGCGTTTCGCATCAGCGCCGAGGATTTCGACGCCGAGTTCCGGCGCTGGCTGCGCCAGCAGTACCTGCCGCAGCTCGTGGCCACCGGCGAGCCTTCCGATTTCGGCCGGCGCTTCCGGTACGAGGAGGGGCAGCGAGGGCAGACGCTCTCGCCGGCGGCCTCGCCCTCGGGCGACCTCGTGGCGGCGCTCTCGACGGTGCGCGACGACGTCGACGTGATCCTCTTCGATGCCCGCAAGCGCCTGCCGGTGGGCAACCTCACCCGCGGCTTCTCGAGCGACTACCAGTACCTGGTCAGCCAGTTCGTGACCAGCGGCGCGCGCATGGGGCGGGACCTCGCCTTCTCGCCCGACGGCAACCGGCTCGCGGTCTTCGCCAAGCGGGAGCGGGGGCGCAGCCTGGTGCTCGTCGACGTGCTCGCCCGCAAGCTCGACCGGGTGATCGACATGGAGGTCGAACAGCAGCACGGGCCGGCGTTCAGCCCGGACGGCCGGCGGGTGGCGTTTTCCGGCAACCGCGGCGGCAGCTTCGACATCTTCACCCTCGACCTCGCGACCGGCGAGCTCGCCAACCTCACCGACGACGGGACCTACGACGGGGCGCCGGTCTTCTCCCCGGACGGCAAGACGCTGGTCTGGAGCGGAATGCCCGACGGCGAACACGCGCATCTCTACCGGCTGGACCTGGCGAGCGGCGAGCGCGTCCAGCTGACCAGCGGCGAGTGGAGCGACAAGGACGCCGTCTTCGGCAGTGACGGCCAGCGGCTCTACTTCACCTCCGACCGCAGCGGCGCCGACAACATCTGGTCGCTCGATCTGGCGACCGGCGAGCTCGCCAAGCACACCAACGCCGTCACCGGCTGCTTCATGCCGACGATCCTCCGCACGCCGGAGGGGGACCGGCTCGTCTACACCGGCTTCTGGCGCGGGCAGTTCGAGCTCTACCTCGCGGATCTCGACGAGCCGCTCCGCGTCGAACCGGCTGCGGAGCCGGCGGCGGAGCCGGAGACCGAACCGGCGGCGGAACCGGTCGCCCCGGCGGCGACCGCGGCCTTCGAGCCGGACATCCGGGTCACGCTCGACGACGCCAACCTCACCCCCTACCGGGGGATGAAGCTCTTCCTCGAGGACGGTGGCGCCTCCGTCGGGGTGACCGACGACCAGACGTTCCTCGGCTACACCTACCTCTCCTTCAGCGACTACCTCGGCGACCGGCGGCTGATCGCGGCCTTCAGCTCGATCGAGAGCTTCTCGAACTTCGACATCGTCTACACGAACCTCTCGCGGCGTCTCAACTGGTCGCTCCGCGCCTTCGACGACCGCACGTTCTACCTCGGCATCGACGAGTCGCGCGGCATCCGGCAGCGCGGCCGGGCCGCCTACTCGGTGACCGGGCTGGTCGGATCGCTCGAGTATCCGTTCGACTTCTACCGGCGGCTCGAGCTCGGGGTGGGGTACATCTTCCGCGAGTACGACTTCCAGCGGCTGATCTTCGACCCCCAGACCCAGCTGCCGGTCTACACGATCGAAACGTACAAGGACGACTTCCCGATGGTGCAGGCCGCCCTCGTGGGCGACACCGCGGTGTTCGCTCCGTGGGGGCCGATCGCGGGGCGCCGCTACCGGCTCTCGGCGAGCTACGCGCCCGACCTCGACGGCCACGGCACGCTGAGCGCCAACTACGATCTCGACTGGCGGCAGTACGTGCAGCTGACGGAGCGGAGCAACCTCTCGCTGCGCCTCTTCGCCGGGGTCGCCAACGGCAACCTCCCCACGCCGTACTACTTCGGCGGCCTCAACACCCTGCGCGGCCTCGACTTCCGCGAGCTGGCGGGCGACCGGGCCTTCTTCGCGAACTTCGAGCTGCGCTTCCCGCTCGTCGACGTCCTCGCGACCCCGATCCTCGGGATCCGCGGCGTCCGCGGCCGGATCTTCCTCGACGTGGGCGGGGCCTGGTGGGATTACGCCGGCCAGGGCTTCCGCTTCTGGAACAGCGACGAGCGCCGGCTGGCGGACGGCGTCTCCTCCTACGGCTGGGGGCTCACGGTCCAGTTCGGCGGGCTCGATCTGAACTGGGATTTCGCGCAGCGCTGGGACTTCAAGGACTCGATCGGCGGTGGCTTCCGCACCTCCTTCTGGATCGGCACCTCCTTCTGAGGGCGCCGCCGGTTTCCGGCAGCGTCTCGCCGAGTACGAGACGCTGCTCGAGATCGGGGTCGAGCTCGCCGGCACGCTCGACCGGCAGCGAGTCCTCGAGCTCGCGCTCCAGCACGCCGAGCGGCTCTGCCGGGCCGAGACGGGGTCGATCTGGGAGCTCGACGAGGAGCGCGGCGAGCTCTTCTTCCGCGTCGTGCGCGGACAGGTCGCGGGCCGGATCCGGGATCTCCGGGTGCCGCTCGGCACCGGCATCGTCGGCGCCGTGGCCGTCAGCGGCGAGCCCGCGCTCGTCACCGACGCCGAACGGGATCCGCGGTGGCGCGGGGATGCGGCCTCGGAGTTCCATACCCGCAGCGTGCTGGCGGTCCCGCTGGTGGCGCGCGGCCGCGTCATCGGCGTGCTCCAGCTCCTCAACGCCCTCGACCGGGAGGCGTTCGACGCGGACGACCTGCGCCGGCTGCGGCTGTTCGCCGGGCCGCTCGCGCACGCGCTCGAAAACGCCCGCCTGCACGAGGCGGAAAAGCGCCAGTTCATCGATACCGTGACCGCGCTCGCCGAGGCGGTCGAAAAGCGCGACCCGTACACCGGCGGGCACATCCGGCGCGTGGTCTGCTACTCGCTGCTGCTCGGCCGCGAGCTCGGCCTCGAGCGTTCCGAGCTCGAGCGGCTCTGGGTGGGGGCGGCGCTCCACGACATCGGCAAGATCGCGATTCCCGACGCCATCCTGCGCAAGGAGAGCCCGCTCGACGACGAGGAGCGCTCCACCATGGAGCGGCACGCGCTCGAAGGCGCGGAGATCGTGGCGCGGGTGCGGAGCCTCCGGCCGCTGGTGCCGGTGGTGCGCAACCACCATGAGCGGATCGACGGCAACGGCTATCCCGATCACCTCGCGGGCGAGGCGATCCCGCTCGCGGCGCGGATCGTCGCCGTGGCCGACACCTACGACGCGATGACCTCCGACCGGCCCTACCGCCGGGGTCTCGACCCCGGCGTGGCGGCGGCCGAGATCATCGGCCAGGCTGGCCGACAGCACGCGCCGGAGGTCGTGGCGGCGTTCGCCAGGCTGTACGAACGGGGTGAGCTCACGCTCGCGGCGGGCGAGGAGCTGCTGGCGTCCTTGTCGGGCCACCCCGACACCGATTAGAGTGGTGGACACACGATGAAGATCGAAACCCTGGGCGTGTTCGGCGGTGAAAGCCTCGATTGCCGGATGACCTGTCTGCTGGTCAACGACCGCGTGGCCCTCGATGCCGGCTCGCTGTCGCAGGCGCTCTCGATCGAGCGGCAGCAGGCGGTGGAATCGATCGTGCTCAGCCATTCGCACATGGACCACACCACCTCGCTGCCCTTCTTCGTCGAGAACGTCTTCGGCCGGGTGCGCGAGGCGGTCGACGTCCACGCCTCGGCGGCGACGATCTACGCGCTGCGCAAGCATCTGTTCAACAACGACACCTGGCCGGACTTCACCCGCCTGCCCAACCACCTGCTGCCCGCGGTCCGTTTCCACGAGCTGGTCGACGAACGGCCGGTCACCGTGGGCGGCGTCCGTTTCACGCCGATCCCCGTCGATCACCTGGTGCCCACGCACGGCTTCCTGATCGAGGACGGCGAATCGGCAGTGCTCTGGTCGAGCGACACCGGTCCGACCCGGCGGCTCTGGGAGATCGCCAACGCCACCCCGCACCTCAAGGCGATCTGCCTCGACACCAGCTTCGACAACGGCCTGCAGCGGGTGGCCGACGTCTCGCTCCATCTCACCCCCCGCACGCTCGAGAGCGAGCTGCGGAAGCTGGAGCGGCGGGTGCCGATCCTCCTGCATCACCTCAAGCCCCCCTGCCGGACCCGGATCCGTGAGGAGATCCGGGCGCTGGGCAACCCGGACATCGACTTTCTCGAGCAGGGCCGCGGTTACGAGTTCTAGGATTCGGCGCCGGCCGCAGAGCCGGTGGTAGCATGAATCGGTGAGCTTTGCGGGGCCGGAGGGCGGTCCGGGGTTGCGCGCCTCGGTGCTCGGATCGGGGAGCGGCGGGAACGCCGTCCTCGTCAGCTCCGGCCCGCACCGGCTGCTGCTCGACGCCGGCTTCTCCTGCCGTGAGCTCGAACGCCGGATCCGCGCCCGCGGGGTCGATCCCGCGAGCATCGGGAGCCTCTTCCTCACCCACGAGCACGAAGACCACGTCCGCGGGGCGGAGCGTTTCGCCCGGCGGCACGGCGTCGCGGTCTGGGCCACCGAAGGGACCTGGGCCGGCGGCGAAGCCGGGGCCGAGCTGCGCGACCGCGGCCGGCGGATCCGCTCCGGAGAGACGGTGGAGGTGCCCGGGTTCCGGGTCGAGGCGTTCGCCCTTCCCCACGACGCCCGCGAGCCGGTCGGCTACGTGGTCGAGGACGATGCTGGCCGGCGGCTCGCGCTGGTGGCCGACCTCGGCTGCGCGAGCCGGCTCGCCTGGGGGCGCCTCACCGGGATCGACCTGCTCCTGCTCGAGGCGAACCACGACCTCGGCATGCTGCGCCGCGGCCCCTACCCGTGGGTGCTCAAGCAGCGGGTGGCCGGGCGGCATGGCCACCTCTCGAACGACCAGGCCGCCGACGGCCTGGCCGAGCTCGCCGGCAGCCGCCTGCGCTGGGTGGTCGGCTACCACCTTTCCCGCACCAACAACCTGCCGGCGCTCGCGGCCGCGGCGCTCGGCGAGCAGCTCGACCGCCTCGGCTCCCGTGCCGAGGTGGTGATCAGCGATCAGTTCACGGCGACTCCCTGGCTGGAGGTGACAGAGTGAAGGCGACGGTGACGATCTACCCGCGGCGCGAGATCCTCGATGCGGAAGGCAAGGCGATCCGCGAGGCGCTCGCGGGGCTGGGTTTCTCCGAGGTGCGCGAAGTGCGCGCCGGCAGGCGTTTCGAGCTCGATCTCGGCGACCTCACCGCCGCCCGGGCGGGCAAGCGGGTGCGCGAGATGTGCGAGCGGCTGCTCGCCAACCCGATGGTCGAGGAGTACGAGATCGAGGTGGAGGGGCGGCCGCGGTCATGAGATGCGGGGTCGTCGTCTTTCCGGGCGCCAGCTGCGACCATGACGTCTACCACGTCCTCAAGCACGTCCTCGACCAGGAGGTGACCTTCCTCTGGCACCAGGCGAGCGACCTGAAGGGGTGTGACCTGGTGGTGCTGCCGGGCGGCGCCTCGTACGGCGACTACCTGCGCCCCGGCGCCCTCGCCGCGCAGGCGCCGGTGATGGCGGCGGTGCGGCGGCACGCCGAGCGGGGCGGGCTGGTCGCGGGGATCGGCAACGGTTTCCAGATCCTCCTCGAAGCGGGGCTGCTCCCCGGCGCGATGCTCGCGAACCGGAGCGGGCGCTTCGTCTGCCGCGACGTCCACCTGCGCGTCGAGCGGACCGACCTGCCGTTCACCGGCCGCTACCGCGAGGGGGAGATCGTCCGCATGCCGGTCGCGCACGGCGCCGGACGGTACGCGCATCGGCCGGCGGCGCTCGCCGAGCTGGAGGCCGCCCGGCAGGTCGTCTTCCGCTACGTGGAGGCCGACGGCACGGTACCGGAGGCGGCCGCCGACGAGACCGGCGCCGCGAACGCGATCGCGGGACTCTGCAACGCCGGCGGCAACGTGCTCGGCCTGATGCCCCATCCGGAGCGCTGCGCCGAGGAGATCCTGGGCAACACGGCCGGGCTAGCCTTCTTCGCGGGCGCGGTCGGAGCGGCCCGGGGGGCGGGAGGCGGACGATGAAGAAGCGGGAGGAGCCGCGGGTCGACGCCGCGCTGGCCGCGGCGCACGGTCTCGTCGCGGAGGAGTACGAGCGGCTGGTCAAGCTGCTCGGCCGCACCCCGACCTGGACCGAGCTCGGCATCACCTCGGCGCTCTGGTCGGAGCACTGTTCGTACAAGTCGTCGAAGGTCCATCTGCGCGAGTTCCCCACGAGCGGGCCGCATGTCGTCCAGGGGCCGGGGGAGAACGCCGGGGTGGTGGACATCGGCCACGGCTGGGTGGCGGTGTTCAAGATCGAGAGCCACAACCACCCGAGCTTCCTCGAGCCGTATCAGGGGGCGGCCACCGGGGTGGGTGGCTGCCTGCGCGACATCTTCACGATGGGGGCGCGGCCGATCGCCTGCATGGATTCGCTCCGCTTCGGCCGGCTCGAGGCGCCGCGGATGCGGGCGCTGGTCGACGGCGTCGTGCGCGGCATCGCCGACTACGGCAACCGCGTCGGGGTGCCGTGCGTCGGCGGCGAGACGGGGTTCCACCCGAGCTACGACGGCAACATCCTCGTCAACGCCTTCGCGCTCGGCATCGCCCGCCGGGAGCGGATCTTCCGCGCCCGGGCGGCCGGCGTCGGCAACCCGCTGCTCTACGCCGGCAGCCGGACCGGCGCCGACGGGGTCCACGGCGCCGCCATGGCCTCCGGGAGCTTCGACGACGGGCGGGAGCAGGAGCTGCCGATCGTGCAGGCGGGCGATCCGTTCGCCGAGAAGGTGCTCCTCGAGGCGTGCCTCGAGGCGATGCGGTCGCAGGCGATCGTCGCCGTCCAGGACATGGGGGCGGCCGGGATCACCAGCTCGACGCTCGAGATGGCCGCGCGCGGGGGGATGGGCCTGCGCCTCGACCTCGACCGCGTGCCGCTGCGCGGCGCCGGGCTCGGGGCGTACGAGATCATGCTCTCCGAGTCGCAGGAGCGGATGGCGCTCGTCGTGAAGCGGGGCCGCGAGGAGGAGGTCGAGCGGGTCTTCCGGAAGTGGGGCGTCGAGACGGCGCGCATCGGCGAGCTGACCGCCGACGGGCGCGTGCGGGTCCACTTCCAGGGGCGGCTCGCCGCCGACCTGCCGATCCGGCCGCTCACCGACCAGGCGCCGGTCTACCGCCGTCCGGTGGCGGCCCCCGCCGATCTCGCCGCCCGCCAGGCGCCGCCCGCGGTCCCGGTGTCCGCCGATCCGGCCGGGGATCTGAAGAGGCTGCTCGCCACCCCGGAGCTCGCGAGCAAGGAGTGGCTCTACCGGCAGTTCGACCATACGGTGCGGACGAACACCGTCGCCGGCCCCGGCGGGGACGCGGCGGTGCTCCTGCTCAAGGGGACGCCTACCGGCCTCGCGATGACCTGCGACGTGAACCCGGTCTACTGCCATCTCGATCCGCGCCGTGGGGGCGCCCAGGCGGTGGCCGAGGCGGTGCGCAACCTCGCCTGCGTCGGGGCCGAACCCGTGGGGCTCAGCGACTGCCTGAACTTCGGCAGCCCGGAGATCCCGGAGGTGATGTGGTCGTTCCGGGAGTGCGTGCTCGGGATGGCCGAAGCGTGCCGGGCGCTCGCCGTGCCGGTGATCTCGGGCAACGTCTCGCTCTACAACACCACCGCCGACCGCTCGATCCATCCGGCCCCGACCGTCGCGATGGTGGGGCTGATCCCGGACCTCGGCAACCTGCCCGAGCCCGGCTTCGCGCATCCCGGCGACCGGGTGCTCCTCTTCGGCACCACCGGGGAGGAGTTCGGCGGCGCGGCCTGGTTGCGGCACTGCTACGAGAGCGAGCAGGGCCTCCCGCCGGCGGTCGACCTCGCGGCCGAGGCGCGGCTCGCCCGGCTCCTGCGGCAGCTCGTCGGCGCCGGGCTGGTGCGCACCGCGCACGATCTCGCCGAAGGGGGGCTCGCGGTGGCGCTGGCCGAAGCCACCTTCCCCCGTCGCCTCGGCGCTACCCTCCGCTTCCCCGCGCTGGGGGCGGCGGCGCTCTTCTCCGAGAGCCAGGCGCGGGCGCTCGTGGCGGTGCCGCCACGCAGCGTCGAGCGGGCGTTGCGGCTCGCCGAGGAGGCGGGGGTGCCGGTCCACGAGGCGGGCGAGGTGGGTGGCGAGGAGCTGAGCGTGGAGTTCGACGGCGGCCGGCTGCGGGTCGAGGTCGCCGCGCTCGCCCGGGAATGGGCGACGGCGCTGCCGCGGGCGCTCGGGCGGTGAGCGGGCCGCTGGGCCGGATGCGGCGGTCGGGATAGGCTCGGCGCGATGTGCGGCATCTTCGGTATCGGCGGTCACGACGACGCCGCGAACCTCACCTACCTGGGGCTCTACTCCCTGCAGCACCGGGGGCAGGAGAGCGCCGGCATCGCCACCGCCGATGACGAAGGCCGGTTCGCCGTGAAGGTCGGCATGGGGCACGTCGCCGACATCTTCGACGGCGAGGTGCTCCGCCGTCTCCCCGGCCGCCGGGCCATCGGCCACACCCGCTACTCGACGGCGGGCGCGAGCGCCCTGATGAACGCGCAGCCGATCGCGGTGCGGACCTCGATGGGCACTCTCGCCGTCGTCCACAACGGCCATCTGACCAACGCCGGCGAGCTGCGCCGCGAGCTCGAGCGGTCGGGCTCGATCTTCCAGACGACGAGCGACACCGAGGTCGTGCTCCACCTGATGGCGCGCAACCCGCGCCGCGACGTGGTGGAGTCGCTGATGGTGGCGCTCGAACAGGTCGAGGGAGCGTTCTCGCTCCTCCTCCTCGGCGAGGAGGTGCTGGTGGCGGCCCGGGATCGCCACGGCTTCCGCCCGCTGCTGCTCGGCGATCTCGACGGCACGCCCTGCTTCGCCTCCGAGAGCGGGGCGTTCGACCTGCTCGGGGCGCGGATCGTGCGGGAGGTCGAGCTCGGCGAGGTGATCGCGCTGCGCAACGGCGCCGGCGCGATCGAGAGTCATCGCCTGTGCGGCAGCACGAGGCCGACCCGCTGCATCTTCGAGCACGTCTATTTCGCCCGCCCCGACAGCCTCCTCTTCGGCGAGAGCGTCGCCGAGGTGCGCCGCCGCATGGGCGCCCAGCTCGCTCGCGAGCAGCCGGCGGCGGCCGACCTCGTGGTGCCGGTGCTCGACAGCGGGTTGCTCGCCGGCCTCGGCTTCAGCCGCGAATCCGGCCTGCCGCTCGAGTTCGGGCTGATCCGGAACCATTACGTCGGCCGGACCTTCATCGAACCGAAACAGACGATCCGGAACTTCGGCGTGAAGGTGAAGCTCAACCCGGTGCGCGGGGTGATCGCGGGGCGGCGGGTCGTGCTCGTCGACGACTCGATCGTCCGCGGCACCACCTCCCGGAAGATCGTGCAGATGGTGCGCGAAGCCGGAGCGCGGGAGGTCCATCTGCGGATCTCCTCCCCGCCCACCCGCTGGCCCTGCTACTACGGCATGGACACGCCCCGGCGGACCGACCTCATCGCCGCGCGCTGCGAGCTGGAGGAGATCCGGCAGTTCATCGGGGCGGACTCGCTCGGCTATCTCTCGCTCGAAGGCCTGCTCGGCGTGGTGGACAGCCCGGCCGAGAGCTTCTGTACCGCCTGCTGGTCCGGTGACTACCGGGTGGCTCCGACCGGAGGCGATCCGGCCCAGGCGCCGCTCTTTCCGCTCGCCGACGACGAGCGGTGAGCCGGGGTGCGAACGCTCTCCCTCTCCTGACCGATGGCTCGTTCCCGCAGATCCGACAGCGCCTACGCCCGCGCGGGCGT
>JAAYLR010000214.1 GCA_012521815.1 Acidobacteriota bacterium | reverse complement strand
AGGCATGAAGGCGACCCCCCGGGGCCTGCGAGTGCAGATCGGCCTCTTCGGCCGGCGCAACGTCGGCAAGTCGTCGCTCCTCAACGCGCTGGCCGGCCAGGAGGTGGCGATCGTCTCGCCGGTGGCCGGCACCACGACCGATCCGGTGGAGAAGGCGTTCGAGCTGCTGCCGCTCGGGCCGGTGCTCTTCATCGACACCGCCGGCCTGGACGACGCCGGCACGCTCGGCGCCGAGCGGACCGGGCGCAGCCGCCGGGTGGTGGAGCGCACCGACCTCGCCCTGCTCGTGGTCACCGGCGGCGTCTGGGGCGATCTCGAAGAGGAGGTCGTCGCCGGCTTCGCCGAGCGCGGCACCCCGGTGATCGTCGTCTTTAACCAGTGCGACCGCGAGCCGCCCGACGAGGCGCTCGCGGCCCGGCTCGCGGCGCGCGGTCTGCCGGTGGTCCGCACCGCGGCGGTCACCGGCGCGGGGATCGCCGACCTGCGCGCGGCGATCGTGGCCGCGGTGCCCGGCGAGCTCCTCCGCCCGCAGGCGCTCGTGGGCGATCTCGTCCGGCCGGGCGAGGCGGTCGTTCTGGTGGTCCCGATCGACAAGGAGGCCCCGAAGGGGCGGCTGATCCTCCCGCAGGTCCAGGCGATCCGGGACCTGCTCGATCACGACGCCTGGTGCCTCGTGGTCAAGGACGAGGCGCTCGGCGCCGCGCTCGCGGCGCTCCGCGAGCCGCCGGCGCTCGTCGTCACCGACTCGCAGGCGTTCCGCCGGGTGGCCGACCAGACGCCGCCGGAGGTGCCGCTGACCTCCTTCTCGATCCTGCTCGCCCGGGCGAAGGGGGATCTCGCGGAGATGGTCCGCGGCGCCGCGGCGATCGACCGCCTCCGCCCCGGCGACCGGGTGCTCATCGTCGACGCCTGCTCGCACCACCCGATCGAGGAGGACATCGCGCGGGTGAAGATCCCCGCCTGGCTCGCGCAGCGGGTCGGTGGCCCGCTCGCGACCACCCACTTCCAGGGACGCGACTGGCCCGCCGACCTCGCCACCTACCGGCTGGTGATCCACTGCGGCGGCTGCATGCTCAATCGCCGCGAGATGATCTCCCGCCAGGCCCGCGCCCGCGCGGCCGGCGTGCCGGTCACCAACTTCGGCCTCGCCATCGCCTGGTCGCTCGGCCTCTTCGAACGCGCGCTGGGCCCCTTCCCCGACGCTCTCGCCGCCTGGCGCGAGATGCAGTAAGCCCGGCGCGCTGCGACGAGGCGCCGGCCACCGGGGCGGCGGTGGTGGCGGCGCGACGGGCGGCGATCGCCATCGCCATCGCGGGTGTGGCGTCGGCGCCGGCTGCGGGTCATGAACCTCTGGCCGAGCGCCGGGAGGCGGGCAAGGCGGTGGGTCAGCGTGGCGCCGGGCAGCGCAGCGCGAAGGCCGCGGGCACAACTTCGCCCGGGACCGCTACCACCACCGTTTCGAGAGGCTCGCAGCCGGGGTGTTGCACGCGGACCGGATTCGGGCCGGGCAACGGGAGGTCCACCTCGAAGCTGCCGTCGTCGCGGCTCCGGCTGGAGCGGCCCCGGAGCAACACCGAGGCCCCCGCGAGTGGAGCCCCCTCCTCCGAGCGCACGCTCCCCGCCAGGCGCGAGCCGGGTTCGAGGACGAGGTGGAGCTCGATCTCGGCGCCGCAGGGGACGGCGGGAAGGGGCTCGGAGTGCGCGAAGCGGCCGGGGGCCGCGACGCGCACCGCGCGCGTGGCGCAGGGGAGCGACGCGATCTCGAACCACCCGTCCGCCGCGGTCCGCTCCGCGAAGAGGGCCGGGGGAGTCGAAGCGTCGGAAGGTGCGATTTCGGGGGCGACCGTCGCGCCCTCGATCGGGGTGCCGGCGGGGTCGGTGACCGTCCCCCGTACGCGGTAGCCGCGGGCGAACACGAGATCGAGGCCGGAGCCGCGCTCGCGGGCGCCGACGACCTCTTCGACCGGCTCGAAGCCCTCCTTGTGGGCGCGGAGCCGGAGGTCCACCCCGGTGGGCAGGCCGGTGAGCTCGAACTCGCCCTCGGCCGCGGACTCGGCGCGCGCGCCGGCGATCAAGGACTCGGCCCGAGAGCCGGCGGTGAGCTCGACCGAGACCTGCACCCGGGCCCCGGCCACGGGCGTGCCGTCGCTCTCCCGCACGCGGCCGGAGAGCGTGCGCCCCGCCGCGACCGTCACCACGCCGAGGTCGGCGACATCATGCTCGTGGAAGAGCTCGACGGGAGCGAGCAGCGCCGGGGCGAGGCCGGGGGCCACGACCACCACGAGCAGCTCGCCAGGCTCCTCGATCCCCGCGAGCTCGAAGATCCCGGAGGCGTTCGCAACTGCCCGCGGGGGCGAGCTCCGCGGCCGGCCGGCGAGCCGCTGGGCGACCGCCAGATTCTGCGCCGCCGGATAAGCCTCCACCACGGCGCCAGCGAGCAGGCTCCCTGCCTCGTCCATCAGCTGTCCCCGCAGCCCGCCGCGCTCTTCGCCCTCCTGACGCGGGGCGCCTTCGAGGACGACGTTCCCGAGGTCTGTCTCGGAATCACTCGAGAATCGCAGGGGTACAGTCCGCTGCGATTGCCAGGGAGAAGCCAGACAGAGTGTCATGCCCGCCGGCGCCCGCGGCACAGAAAGCCGGAATCTCCCGAGGGCGTCAGAGCTGGTGGCGATGGCTGGCTCCTCAGCCAGCCAGACGACAACCCCTGGAAGAGCCTGCCCGCGCGCGTCCTGCGCGTTGCCCCGGAACACAACAGTGCCGCCGAGACGGATCTCGAGGACCTCCTCACTGGCACTCTCGACACTTCCTGACCAAGCGCCGCGTTCTCCGGAGGTGTCCAACACCTCGAGATGCCAGTCGCCGGCCGGGAGGGTTACCGTCGCGAGGCCGCCGCGGCCGGTAGTCGCGAGAGGCACGGAGGTCTTCCCGAAGCGGACGAGGGCGTGCTCCCGAGGATGTCCTTCGGCATCGACGACACGGACGAGGCGCGATACGGGCGAATGCAGGGGCCAGACCCAGCGAGTTTCTCCGGGACTGACCCGCACCACGCCGGCCAACGGATGAAAGAGATGGAGCAGAACGTCGCCGGGAATGGCAGGCAGGACCATGCGCCCCGAGTCGGGTCGGATGCGCTCGGTGCGCTCCGCTGGCCGCCACGCCACGCGGCACGAGTCAGAGGGACGTTCGCCCTGCAAGTGGAGGACGACAGGAGTTGGCGAATCGGCAATCGCTTCCGGGATACTGACCAGGTTCAGATCGCCGACTCGGGACAGACGCAGCATTGGCAACTCGCGCCAACCGGCTAGCGGGACGGCCGCGAGCTCGGCCAGAGGCCGATCCCCGAGGAGGGCCCGGACGCGCACCAGCTGGAGGATGCCCACGGAGAGGTCGAATGATCCCCCTTCCGGTGGCACGCTTTCGCGCGCCCTGTACGCGGGCAGTTGCCCCACGGGCCAGGTCGCCTCGACCGAACCGGGGGGTGGCGGATAGGCCAGCAGCTCGACGCTGTACGCGCTCCCCGGAGCCGGGCGAACGACGCCGGAAGCCACATTCTCTTCGTGGGTGCCCTGGGCGGGCGAGCTCTGGATCACCAGGCCGCTCAAGCCGAGCAGCAGGAGCGCTCTGAACAGACCAGTAGCACACCATCCGCTGCGACCGGGCTCGCGCAGCATTTCGGGAGCGTCCTCAGTCGAGGCAACTCTGGGATTCACTTATCCACCCACCTGTGTCGTAGCAATACACCCCGCTGTCTCCTCCTCCTGCCTTATACGCTCCTCACAGCTCACTTGATTGCCATTCGCGCAGACAGCTCCCGCTTCGCAACCAGTGTCCGTGCAGGATACCCAACAGTAAATGAAAAAGTCAGGCGATTCGTATCCGTCATTGCAGGACTCCACGCTATCGCCGATGCCAAGAAGACAGGCACCCCGACCGCCTCCTTGACCTGCTCCATGAAACCGCTCGCAGCTGAACTGAAATGGATGTCCTCCAACCGGAGGGGAGCCGGGGAGAGCGGCGCGCGGGAGCCGGTTCTCGCGAGGCGCCGGCCCTCCTGTCGTAGTCTCGGGAGGATCCGCGGCGGGTGGGTGACGCCCGGCTGCGATTCGGAAGGAGAAAGAGATGAGTCCCGTCTACGCTGACAATTCCCTCTCGATCGGCCGCACGCCGCTGGTCGAGATTCGCCGGATGAGTGCGGGAGCGCCCGCGCGGCTGCTCGCCAAGATCGAGGGCCGGAACCCGGCCTACTCCGTCAAGTGCCGGATCGGCGCCGCCATGGTCTGGGATGCCGAGGAGAAGGGTCTGCTCGCTCCCGGCAAGGTGATCCTGGAGGCGACCTCCGGCAACACCGGCATCGCGCTCGCCTTCGCCGCCGCCGCGCGCGGCTACCGCTGCGTGCTCACGATGCCGGAGACGATGAGCATGGAGCGGCGCAAGGTGCTCACCGCCTTCGGCGCCGAGCTGGTGCTCACCCCCGGGGCGCTCGGCATGCCGGGCGCCATCGCCCGGGCCGAGGAGCTCTGCGCCGCCGAGCCCGACCTCTACGTGCCGATGCGGCAGTTCGAGAACCCGGCCAACCCGGCGATCCACGAGACGACCACCGGGGTGGAGATCTGGGAGGACACCGGGGGTGCGGTGGACGTCTTCGTCGCCGGGGTCGGTACCGGCGGCACGCTGACCGGCGTCGCGCGCTACTTCAAGAAGCGCCGGGGGCGCGAGCTGCTCACCGTGGCGGTGGAGCCGGCCGCCTCGCCGGTGATCACGCAGGCGCTTGCCGGTGAACCGCCGCAGCCCGGGGCCCACAAGCTCCAGGGGCTCGGCGCCGGCTTCGTGCCGAAGAACCTCGACCTCACCCTCGTCGACCGCGTCGAGCGGGTGGAGGACGGGGAGGCGATCGCCGCCGCCCGGCGCCTCGCGCGCGAGGAGGGGATCCTCTCGGGGATCAGCAGCGGGGCGGCGATCGTTGCGGCGCTGCGCCTCGCGCACGATCCGGCGTTCGCCGGGCGGACGATCGTCGTCGTCCTGCCCGACGCCGGCGAGCGGTACCTCTCGACGGTCCTCTTCGAAGGGCTGTTCACCGCGGTCGAAAACGCCCGCGCGGAGAGCTGAGATGGACGCCACCGGGAAAGCCGCCGCCCCGCCGCTCGGGGCGCTCGTCGAGAGCCTGGTCGCGAGCTACCGGAGAGATCCCCGCGGCCGGCACCTGAACCACCGCTCGCTGCCGGCGCGCGCCGAGATCCACGCGGTCGTCCACCTCCTCTTCGAGCTCTTCTACCCGGGCTACTACGGGCGGCAGGACCTGACCGACGAGACCCTGCCGTACCACGTCGGCACCCTCCTCTCGACGCTGCGCGAGAAGCTCGAGCGGCAGATCGAGATCTGCATGTGCTTCGCCCACCGGGGGGAGAGGAGCCCGGAGGAGTGCGGGGAGCGGTGCGCCGAGGCGGCCCGGACGGCCGCGGCGGCGCTGCTCGACCGGCTCCCGGCGATCCGCGACCGGCTCATCGCCGACGTGCAGGCGGCCTACGACGGCGATCCGGCGGCGACGAGCCTCGACGAGGTGATCCTCGCCTACCCGGGCCTGCTCGCGATCACCGTCCACCGGGTCGCCCACGAGCTCTACCGGCTCGGCGTGCCGCTCATGCCGCGGATCATGAGCGAGTGGGCGCACGCCCGGAGCGGCGTCGACATCCACCCCGGGGCGACGATCGGCGGGAGCTTCTTCATCGACCACGCCACCGGCGTGGTGGTCGGCGAGACGACCGAGATCGGCGACCGGGTGAAGCTCTACCAGGGGGTCACCCTGGGCGCCCTCTCCCATCCGCGCGACGAGTCGGGCCGGGTGGTGCGCGGCACCAAGCGGCACCCCACGGTGGGCGACGACGTCACGCTCTACGCCAACGCCACCGTGCTCGGCGGCCGGACGGTGATCGGGGCCGAGAGCGTCGTCGGCGGCTCGGTCTTCCTCACCCGCTCCGTCCCGGAGCGCTCGCGCGTCGGCATGAAACCGGTCGGGCTCAGCTTCCGCGCCCCCGTTCCGCCGGGAGCGGATTTCGAGATCTGAGCGCGGGCGCCGCCCGGGGCCGGAGGAGCGTGACGACGGCCGGTGGTATGCCGAAGCGGGATGTTCGTACGAAACGATGGTAACGTTCGTACGGAGGTTCAGATGATCAAGACGCTCAGCCGCACCGGCAACAGCCTCGCCCTCATCCTCGACCGGCCGCTGCTCGAGGCGACGGGGATCGACGCCGAGACCTCGCTCGAGATCTCGACCGACGGGGAGGTGATCGTGATCAGCCCCGTGCGCGATCCGGCCGAGCGCGAGCGCTTCCGGGCCGTCGCGTCCGCCGTGACCGAGCGGTACGCCGGCGTCTTCCGCCGCCTGGCCGAGTAGGGAGAGCCGTGCGTTTCCTCGCTCTCGAGGAGGTGCTCGCCCTCCACGCGGAGCAGATCCGGCGGTTCGGGGGGGCACCAGGGTTGCGCGATCCGGCGCTCCTCGCCTCGGCGCTCGCGATGCCGCGGGCGACGTTCGGCGGCGAGCCCCTCCACGCGACTCCGTGGGAGGCGGCGGCGGCCTGTCTCTTCCATCTCGCTCGCAACCACCCGTTCGTGGACGGCAACAAGCGCACCGCGCTCGCCGCGGCGCTCGTCTTCCTCGGCCTCAACGGCTTCACGGTCGAAGCCGGCGACGATGCCGTCACCGGGCTCGTCGTGGGCGTGGCGAGCGGCGCGGTCTCGAAGTCCGAGGCCGCCGTCTTCCTGCAACACCACGGAAGCGCGGACGGGTGAGCTTCACCGGTCACCGGAGGTAGCGCGATGAACACGACACCGGTCGACGAGCTGCAGGACGATCTCGAGGCGCTCGCCGTCCTCACCCGGCCGGAGACCCGGAAGGCGTTCGCCCGACGATAGGAAACGGCCCCGGACCGCCAGGCGGCGATCCGGGGCCGGAGGGAGAGAGGCCTGCCCGCCGCCTCAGGCGAGCCCGCGCGCGGCGCGGTAGGCGGGGATCGCCTCGGCGAGGATCCGCACGGAAGCTTCGAGGTCGCGCTTCTCGAGGACGTAGGCGATCCGCACCTCGTCGGCGCCGAGGTGGGGCGAGGCGTAGAACCCCTTGGCGGGGGCCACCATCACGGTGGCGCCGTCGAGCGAGTACTCGGAGAGCATGTAGGTGGCGAAGTCGTCGCCGTCCTGGATCGGCAGCCGGGCCACGAAGTAGAACGCCCCTTCCGGCTTGCGCAGGAAGAGGCCGGGGATCGCGGAGAGGCCTTCGAAGAGGACGTCGCGGCGGGCCTGGTACTCCTTGACGATTCCCTGGTAGTAGCTCGCGTCGAGCTCGTCGATGCCGAGGGCGGCGAGCTGGGCGAGGCCCGGCGGGGAGAGCCGCCCCTGCGCCATGCGCAGCGACGCCTGGTAGACCTCCGGGTTGCGGGTGGCGAGGCAGCCGAGCCGGAGGCCGCAGGCCGAGAAGCGCTTCGAGAGGCTGTCGACGAGGATCACGTGCTCCTCGAGGCCGGGGAGCGTGAGCGCGCTCGTCACCTCGCGGCCGTCGT
>JAAYLR010000213.1 GCA_012521815.1 Acidobacteriota bacterium | reverse complement strand
TTCTTCGGCGGGACCTCGCTCCTGATCGTGGTCGGCGTGGCGATGGACACGCTCCAGCAGATCGAGAGTCAGCTGGTCATGCGCAACTACGAGGGGTTCCTCAAGCGAGGACGGATACGTGGGCGGCGTGGCTGAAGTGAAGGGCGGGCTGCCGGTGCGCCGGGTCATCATGCTCGGAGCGCCCGGGTCGGGCAAGGGGACGCAGGCTCTGCATCTCGCGGAGTCGCTCGCGGTGCCCGCGATCTCGACGGGAGAGATGCTCCGGGAGGCGGTGGCCGCCGGGAGCGAGCTGGGAGCCCGGGTCGAAGGGGTGATGGCCGCCGGGGCGCTGGTGGCCGACGACCTGATGGGCGAGGTGGTGGCGAGCCGGCTCGAGCGCGACGACGTGCGGGCGGGCTTCATCCTCGACGGCTACCCGCGGACGACCGGACAGGCCGAGACCCTCGACGGGATCCTCGCGCGCGCCGGGGTGAAGATCGAGCGGGTGCTCCTGCTCGAGGTGCCGGAAGCGGAGCTGATCCGCCGCGCGCTCGGGCGCGGGCGGGCCGACGATCGCGAGGAGGTGATCCGCGAGCGACTCCGTGTCTACCGGGAAAAGACCGAGCCGCTCATCTCGTTCTACCGGGAGCGGGGATTGCTCGCGACGGTGGACGGCTACCAGCCGGTGGCCACGGTCACGGCGGCGCTCATCGCGGCGCTGGGGGCGGACTGAATGGTGCTGAAGACCCCGGCCGAGATCGAGCTCATGGACGAGGCGAACCGGATCATCCACCGGGTCCTCGACGGGATCGAGAAACTGGTGGCGCCGGGCGTCACGACCCGGGAGCTCGACCGGTTCGCCGAGGCGGAGATCCGGGGCGCCGGGGCGATCCCGGCCTTCCTGAACTACCGGGGCTTTCCGGCGACGCTCTGCACCTCGGTGAACGACGTGATCATCCACGGCATCCCCGGGGACCTGCCGCTCGCCGCCGGGGACATCGTCGGCGTCGACTGCGGGGTGATCTACAAGGGCTACTACGGCGACGCGGCGAGGACCTTCGCGGTCGGAACCCCGTCGCCGCTCGCGGAGAAGCTGCTCGCGGTGACGCGGGAGTCGCTCCACCTCGCCGTGGAGAAGCTCGTTCCGGGCGGGCGGCTGTCGGACGTCGGCGCCGTCGTCCAGCGGCACGTGGAGAGACACGGTTTCTCGGTGGTGCGGGAGTTCGTCGGCCACGGCATCGGGACGGCGCTCCACGAGGAGCCCCAGGTGCCCAACTACGGTCAGCCCGGGCGCGGGCCGCGGCTCCGCGAGGGGCTGGTGGTCGCGGTCGAGCCGATGGTCAATGCCGGCGGCCCCGAAGTGAAGATGGACGGGGACGGCTGGACGGCACGGACGCGGGACGGGTCGCTTTCGGCCCATTTCGAGTTTTCGATCGCGGTGACCGCCAACGGCCCGCGAGTGTTAGGATTGGAAGTCGCCGCCTGAGGGCCGGCAGCCGGAGGTAGTTTTGTCGAAGGAAGAGGCGATCGAGGTCGAGGCCACGGTGATCGAGCCGTTGCCGAACGCGATGTTCCGGGTCGAGCTCGCCAACAAGCATCAGGTGCTCGCCCACATCTCGGGCAAGATGCGCAAGCATTTCATCCGCATCCTTCCCGGTGACCGCGTGACGGTGGAGCTGTCGCCCTACGATCTCTCGCGCGGCCGGATCACCTACCGGCTCAAGTGACAAGGATGGTGTGACCATGAAGGTTCGGTCTTCAGTCAAGCGGATCTGTCCGAAGTGCAAGATCGTCCGCCGGGCCGGGGTGGTTCGGGTGATCTGCGAGAACCCCAAGCACAAGCAGCGTCAGGGATAGGGAGCGGCCATGGCACGAATCGCAGGCGTCGACCTGCCTCAGAACAAGCAGATCTGGATCGGGTTGACCTACATCCACGGCATCGGCAGATCGCGGGCCGGGAAGATCCTGGCGGCTGCCGGTGTGGACGGGCTGACCAAGGTGCGCGATCTCTCCGAAGACGAGGCCCAGCGGATCCGGAAGGTGATCCAGGACGAAGGGATGGTCGAGGGCGACCTGCGCAAGGAGGTCACCCAGAACATCAAGCGTCTCATGGAGATCGGCAGCTATCGTGGCGTGCGGCATCGCCGCGGGCTGCCGGTGCGCGGCCAGCGCACGAACACGAACGCGCGCACGCGCAAGGGTCCCCGCCGCGCCACGGTGGCCACCAAGAAGAAGCTGACCAAGAAGTAGGGAAGAACGACGATCATGGCCAAGGCGGGAGCTGCGAAGAAGGACAAGAAGGGCGCGCGGAAGAAGGAGCGCCGGCTGGTGCCGCACGGGGTGGCCCACATCCAGGCATCTTTCAACAACACGATCATCACGGTGTCCGATCCCGAGGGCAACGTCCTCGCCTGGTCCTCGGCGGGGCGGATCGGCTTCAAGGGCTCGCGCAAGGGCACGCCGTTCGCCGCGCAGGTGGCGGCGCAGAGCGCCGGCAACCAGGCCCGCGACATCGGCATGCGGACGGTGGACGTGGAGGTCTGCGGCCCGGGCTCGGGGCGCGAGTCGGCGATCCGGGCGCTCCAGCAGTCGGGCGTCGAGGTGAAGTCGATCCGCGACCTCACCCCCATTCCGCACAACGGCTGCCGGCCGCGCAAGCGCCGGCGGGTATGAATCGGGGCGGGGCCGGACCCCGCCATTCAGGACTGCCGCGATTCCACGGGTGTGCCGGGGTTCGCCGGTCGTCTTGCTCGAGCTGGAGTCCCCGTAGCGTCGGGGACAAGACGAACTCGGAGGTCAACGACAGTGGCTCGCTACACCGGTCCAGTCTGCCGGCTCTGCCGGCGCGAACGGATGAAGCTGTTCCTCAAGGGGGACCGCTGCTTCAAGGAGAAGTGCGCGATCGAGCGACGCGGTGAGAACCCGCCCGGCCAGCACGGCACCCGTCGCGGCCGCCGGATCGTCGGCTACGGCCTGCAGCTGCGAGAGAAGCAGAAGGTGAAGCGGATCTACGGCGTGCTCGAGCGGCAGTTCCGCCTCTACTTCGCCGAGGCCGATCGCCAGAAGGGGATCACCGGCCACAATCTCCTCATCGCGCTCGAGCGGCGTCTCGACAACGTGGTCTTCAGCCTCGGTTTCGCCGCCTCGCGCGCCCAGGCCCGTCAGATCGTCCGCCACGGCCACGTCCTGCTCGACGGCAAGACCGCATCCATCCCCTCGCTCCAGGTGCGGGCCGGACAGACGGTGGCGATCCGCGAGGGCAGCCGCAACAACCTGCAGATCCGGGCGAGCGTCGAGACGGCGCGCGGCCGGGGGGTGCCCGGCTGGCTCGAGCTCGACGCGGAGAACTGCACGGGCAAGGTCGTCAGCCTGCCGACGCGCGAGGACATCAAGATCCCGGTCCAAGAGCAGCTCATCGTCGAGCTCTACAGCCGTTGACGGCGGATCGCCAGTGAGAGGAGTGATCGCCATGTCATGGAACGATTTCCAGCGCCCCAAGCGCGTCGAGACCGAGGCGGAGACCCTGACCCCGACCTTCGGCAGGTTCTCGGCGCAGCCGTTCGAGCGGGGCTTCGGTACGACGGTGGGCAACGCCCTGCGTCGCAGCCTGCTCTCCTCGATCGACGGGGCGGCCATCACCGCCGTCCAGATCGAGGGTGTCGCGCACGAGTTCTCCTCGATCCCGGGCGTGGTCGAGGACGTGACCGACATCATCCTGAACCTCAAGCAGATCCCGATCCGTCTGCACACCGTCGAGCCCCGCATCGTGTCGATCGACGTCGCGGGACCGGCGGTGGTCACCGCGAGCGACATCGTCGGCGACGCCCAGGTCGAGATCTGCGATCCCAGCCTGCCGATCGCGACCCTGAACGAAGAGGGGCGTCTGAAGCTGCAGGCCCGGGTCGAGATGGGACGTGGCTACATCGCCGCCGAGAAGAACCTCGACGACGCGCTGGGCATCGGCTGGATTCCGGTCGACTCCGCGCACAGTCCGGTGCGGCGGGTCAACTACCGCGTCGAGGCCGCCCGGCTCGGGCGGATGACCGACTACGAGAAGCTGATCCTCGAGATCTGGACGGACGGCACGATCACCCCGGAGCGAGCGCTGACGCTCGCCTCGGGCCTCCTCGCCGAGCACCTCGAGATCTTCCAGGAGACGGAGCCGGGAGCGCCGTCCGCGGCGGCGGGCGAGGCCGGCGACGGGCTCGCGCTGCTGCTGACGCGCCCGGTCGACGAGCTCGAGCTCTCGGTGCGCTCGGCGAACTGTCTGAAGCACGCGAACATCTTCACCCTGGGCGATCTGGTTTCGCGCTCGGAGAAGGAGATGGAGGAGACGAAGGGGCTGGGCTCGAAGTCGCTCGACGAGCTCCGGGCGCTGCTCGACCGTCTCGGCCTCTCCTTCGGCATGGACCTCTCGGCGGGTGCCGAGTAGCAGAATGGAAGGAACGAGGTCATGAGGCACAACGTCGCCGGCCGCAAACTCGGGAGGACCTCCTCCCATCGGCTCGCCCTCTTCCGCAACCAGCTCGCGTCGCTGATGGCCGAGGAGCGGATCATCACCACGCTCCCGAAGGCGAAGGAGCTGCGTCCGCTCGCCGAGCGGCTGGTCACCCACGGCAAGGCCGGGACCGTTCACGCCCGGCGCCTGGTGAGCCGCTGGCTCCCCGATCGTACGCTCGTCAAGAAGCTGTTCGAGGAGATCGCGCCCCGGCACGCGGAACGGCCCGGGGGCTATCTGCGAATCGTGAAGCTCGGCGGCCGGCAGGGTGATGGCGCCGAGATGGCGGTGCTGGAGTTCGTCGATTTCGACGCGGGCAAGAAGAGCGGTACCAAGGCCAAGAGCGAGGCTCCGGCCAAGCCCGCGGGAGAGGAAGCCGCGGCCGCCGCGAAGCCGAAGAAGGAGAAGGCGCCGCCCGCGGAGGTCAAGAAGGCCGGAAAGCCGGCCAGGGAGGCCAAGCCCGCCCCGGGACGGGGAGCGGGAGCCGCGAAGAAGAAGACGTCGATGCCGAAGAAGATCGGCGGCTCCTGAGTCACGCTGCCTGACAGGAAGGGCCGGCGGGACCCGAGGTGGTCACGCCGGCCCTTTTCGTATCCGGCAGGCGAACGAAGCGGGGTCAGACCCGGCGCAGGTACTTGTTCTCCCGGGTATCGATCTCGATCCGGGTCCCGGCCTCGATGAACGGCGGCACCTGGATGGTGATGCCGGTCTCGAGCTTGGCCGGCTTGTACGACGACGAGACGGTGGCGCCCTTCATGCCGGGTTCCGTCTCGACGACCTCGAGCACCACGGTGTTCGGGAGCTCGATCCCCACGGGTGCGCCCTCGGCTTCATGCTGCCGAACACGGTCCTGAAGATCGATTTCTACGAG
>JAAYLR010000212.1 GCA_012521815.1 Acidobacteriota bacterium | reverse complement strand
CGAGGAGCCGTCGCTGCGGTCCGGGGTGCGGCGCGGCGCCCGGGTGCGGCACCCCTCGCTCGGCACCGGCACGGTGCTCGCCCTCGAAGGGGAGGGGGAGGCGCTCAAGATCACGGTCTTCTTCGAGCGCGCGGGCAAGCGCAAGCTCGTCGCCCGGTACGCCAACCTCGAGCCGCTCTGAGGCCTTGGGTCGGGATGGCCCGGCCTCTCAGGAGCGTGCGGTCTCCGGTCCGGCGAACGCGCCGGCGGCCCAGTCGGGGCGCAGCAGCGCGTAGAGGCAGTTGTCGAGCCGCTCGCCGCGGAGCCGGAAGTAGCCGCGCAGGACCCCCTCCTCCCGGAAGCCGAGCCGCTCGAGCAGCCGCCGGGAGGCGACGTTGCCGCAGGCGCAGCGGGCCTCGATCCGGTAGAGGGAAGTCCGGGAGAAGAGCTCGCGCAGGAGCTGCGCGAGCGCCGGCCGCATCCACCCTTTCCCCTGATGCTCGGTACCGAGGGCGTAGCCGATCTCGGCGAGCCCGTGCTCCCAGCTCACCACGAAGAGGGTGATCCAGCCGACCGGCCTCCGGTCGGCGAGCACCAGCCACTGGAAGCGCGAGCCCTCTCCCTGCCAGAGCTCCGAAGGGCGCAGCGTCGCGAGCTCGGCGTGGAGCTCGCTCAGGGTCATCTCCCGCAACGGCTGGTGCCGGCCGACGCTCGGCTCCCGCCGCCAAGCGAGCAGGCAGGGGGCGTCGGCCGGCTGGACCGGCCGCAGCGTGATCGTGGCGCCGGAGAGCGCGATGGCCGCGGGCATCGGGGGAGAGTCTACCGGTGACGGCGGTGCACGGCGCGGAAGGCGCTGCTACGCTTTCCCGGTGCGTTTCCGCCTCACCCTCGCCCACCTCGGCGCGCCGTTCGCCGGCTGGCAGCGGCAGCCGAACGCCCCGACCGTGCAGGCGACCCTGGAGGAGGCGCTCGCGAAGCTCGCGGGCATCCCCGTCGCGACCGTGGCCGCCGGCCGCACCGACGCCGGGGTCCATGCGCGAGGACAGGTCGTCCACCTCGACCTCGACCGGCCGCTGCCCGCCGCCGCCCTCGTCCACGGCCTCAACCACCACCTGCCCGCGAGCGTGCGGATCCTCGCCGCCGCTCCTGCCACGGACGGCTTCCACGCCCGCTACTCGGCCACCGCCCGGGAGTACCGGTACCGGATCGTCCGCGCCCGCGTCGTCGATCCGTTCCGGGCGCCGTTCGCCTGGCAGCTCGACGGCTCGCTTGCTCTCGACGCGATCCGCTCGGCCACTGCCCTCCTGGTCGGCCGTCACGACTTCGCCGCCTTCGCGCTCGCCGGTGGTGCCCACCGCACGAGCGTGCGGACCCTCCTCCACGCTGCCTGGGAGGAGGATGACGACGAGCTCGCGCTGCGCCTCGTGGGCGACGGCTTCCTGCGCGGCATGGTCCGCGGCCTCGTCGGCACCCTGATCGAGGTCGGACAGGGGCGGCGGGAGCCGGCGAGCATCGCGGCGCTCCTCGCCGGGGAGGCACGCGCCGCCGCCGGCCCGACCGCGCCGGCCCACGGGCTCTGCCTCGAGCGGGTCTGCTACCCCGCCGCGCTGGGCGGGCCGGAGTGGGAGGCCGGAGCCCGGCCGGATCGCCGCTCCGGCGCCCTGTGTTAGCTTTCCCCGGATGATCGATTTCGACCGTCTCGCCCCGCCCGGATCGCCGGCGGCCCTCCTCGCGCGACGGCTCGACCCGCAGCGGCTCCCCCGCCACATCGCCGTGATCATGGACGGCAACGGCCGCTGGGCGCAGACGCGCCAGCTCTCGCGCGTCGAAGGGCACCGGCACGGGGTGGAGGCGGTACGCGACACCGTCGAGGCGACCGCCCAGCTCGGGATCGGGGCGCTGACCCTCTACGCCTTCTCGGTGGAGAACTGGAAACGCCCCCGCTTCGAGATCTGGACCCTGATGAACCTCCTCAAGGAGTACGTCCGCCGGGAGCTGCACACGCTGGTGGAGAACGGGATCCGGCTGCGCATCCTCGGGCGGTGGCGGGAGCTCGACCCGTCCGTGGTGCGGGCGCTCGAGCACGCCCTCGCCGCGACCGCCACGGGTGAGCGGATGACGCTCAACATCGCGCTCAACTACTCGGGTCGGTGCGAGATCGTCGACGCCTGCCGCCGGATCGTCGCCGACTGGGCGAGCGGCAAGCGGGTCGAGATCGACGAGACGACGCTCTCGGAGTACCTCTACACCGCCGGCCAGCCCGATCCGGACCTCCTGATCCGCACCTCGGGCGAGCTGCGGATCAGCAACTTCCTCCTCTGGCAGATCGCCTACGCCGAGATCTGGGTCACCCCGACCCTCTGGCCCGACTTCCGCCGCGAGGAGCTGTTCGCGGCGCTGCTCGCCTACCAGGAGCGCGAGCGCCGCTTCGGCGGGGTCACCGCGCCGGAGGCGGAGTCGCCCGGCGATCAGCGGGAGACGGCGCCGTAGCGCGGGCCGCCATGAAGCGCCTCCTCACGGCCGCGGTCTGCGTTCCGCTCGCGCTCCTCGCCCTCTTCCGGCTGCCGGCGGCGGGCTTCTTCGTCGTCGTCGCCTTCTTCATCACCTGGGCGGCGTGGGAGTTCGTCCGCCTCGTCCGGCCGGTGGCGCCGGATGCCCCGCTCGGCGCCCTCGTGCCGCTCGCCCCGCTCGCCGCCTGGGGGCTCGCCGCGGCGCTCGACGCCGGGCCGGCCTGGCCGGCGGGTCCGGTCCTCCTCGCCGCCGCCCTCCTGCTCGCGGTCGGCTGCGCCATGCTGGTGCTCTTCGCCCGCACCCCGGTCGAACAGGCGCTGCCCGCGCTCGCGGTGCTCTGCTTCGGGATCCCCTACTTCGCGCTGCCGATCGCCAGCCTCTACGCGCTCGCCCGCTTCGACCCGTGGTGGGTCTTCCTCCTCTTCGCGATCGTCTGGCTCGGCGACAGCGCGGCGTTCTACATCGGCACCGCCTGGGGCCGCCACCGGCTCGCCCCGGTGGTGAGCCCGAAGAAGTCGTGGGAGGGGGCGATCGCGGGCTTCGTGACGAGCGTCGCCGCCACCGCGGTCTGGAGCCTCTGGTACCTCGGCGCCGTGCGTGGCGAGCTGCTCCTCGTCGGCGCCGCAACCGCCTTCGCCTCGCAGACCGGCGATCTCGTCGAGTCGCTGCTCAAGCGCGGTGCGCGGGTGAAGGATTCGGGCGGGATCTTCCCCGGGCACGGCGGCGTCTTCGACCGCCTCGACGCGCTCCTCTTCGCCGCCCCCGTCCTGCTCGCCGGGCTCCTCTGGCTGGGCGTGCCGGCCCGGCCATGAGCCAGCAGCTCGCGCTGCTCGGCGCCACCGGCTCGATCGGCGCCAGCGCCGTGGAGGTCGTGCGGCATCACCCCGGCCGCCTGGCGGTCCGGGCGCTCGCGGCGCACGGACACCGCCTCGAGGAGCTCGCGGCGCTCGCCCGGGAGCTCCGGGTGCCCCGGGTGGCCGTCTACGACGAGACCGCGCTGCCGGCGCTGCGCGCGCTGCTGCCGCCGGGCACCGAGGCGCTCGCCGGGATGGAGGGCCTCGTTGCGCTCGCTACCGACCCCGGTGTCGACCGGGTGGTCGCGGCGATGGTCGGCGCCGCCGGGCTCGAGCCGGTGCATGCGGCGCTCGCGGCGGGCAAGGACGTGGCGCTCGCCAACAAGGAGTCGCTGGTGGTCGCCGGCGGCCTGCTCACCGCCCTCGCGGCGCGCACCGGCGCGGCGATCCTGCCGCTCGACAGCGAGCACGTGGCGCTCCATCAGGCGCTGCGGGCCGGAGCCCCCGAGGAGGTCAGCCGGCTGGTGCTGACCGCCTCCGGCGGCCCGTTCCTGCACCGCGACGAAGCGACCTGGGAGGCGATCCGGCCCGCCGAGGCACTCCGGCATCCGACCTGGAAGATGGGGCCGAAGATCACCGTCGACTCGGCGACCCTGATGAACAAGGGGCTGGAACTGATCGAAGCGAGCCACCTCTTCGCCCTCCCGCCCGAGCGGATCGACGTGGTCGTCCATCCGCAGTCGATCGTCCACTCGCTCGTCGAGTACCGGGACGGCTCCTGGATCGCCCAGCTCGCCGGCAACGAGATGGTCTTCCCGATCCAGTACGCGCTCGCCTACCCCGAGCGGTGGGAGAACACCTTCCCCCGCCTCGACCTCGCCGCCCTCGGTCAGCTCACCTTCCTCGCCCTCGACGACCGCCGCTTCCCGAGCGTCCGCATGGCGCGGCAGGCGCTCGCGGCGGGACCGAGCGCGCCGGCGGTGCTCAACGCCGCCAACGAGGAGGCGGTGGCCGCCTTCCTCGCCGACGAGCTCCCCTTCCCGGCGATCTTCGACAGCGTGGCCGAGGTCCTCGACCGCCACCGCCCGGAGCCGGTCGCCACGCTCGCCTCCGCGCTCGCCTGGGACGCCTGGGGGCGGCGCGAGGCGAAGGAAGTCCTGGCGCGCCATCGCCGGCCGCGATAGGCTGGGCCGCCGCGCCGCGGGCGCGGCCTCGGATCCATGCTCCATATTCTCGGCAACGTCCTCGCCTTCGTCTTCGCCCTCGGGGTGATCATCTTCGTGCACGAAGCGGGGCACCTGCTCGTGGCCAAGGCCTTCCGGATGCGGGTGCTCACCTTCTCGCTCGGCTTCGGCAAGCGGCTCTGGGGCCGGCGGCGCGGCGAGACCGACTACCGGATCTCCGCGGTGCCGCTCGGCGGCTACGTCAAGCTCGCCGGCGAGGATCCGGACGAGGAGGGGCACGATCCGCGCGACTTCCCGAACCGGCCGCGCTGGCAGCGGATCCTCGTCTACCTCGCCGGGCCGGCGATGAACGGGGTGCTCGCGGTGCTGCTCGTCGCCGGGCTCTTCATGGTCGGCGTCGACGTGCCCGCGCTCCAGTCGATCCCCGCCGAGGTCGGCACCGTCGAGGCGGGCTCGCCGGGCGACGCGGCGGGGATCCGCCCCGGCGACCGGATCGTCGCCATCGACGCCCGTCCGGTCGAGCAGTGGAAACAGGTGGCGTTCGCGATCATGACCTCGGTGGGGCGCGAGCTCGCCGTGGAGGTGGAGCGCGACGGCGAGCGGCTGCTCTTCACCGTCGTGCCCGCCCGGCTCGCAGAGTACGAGATCGGCGACGCCGGCATCTACCCGCGCCTGCTGCCCCGGATCGCGCAGCTGGTGGCCGGAGCCCCGGCGGCAGAAGCCGGCCTGCGGGTCGGCGACGAGGTCCGGGCGGTCGACGGCCGCAGCCTCGCCAACGCCGCCGAGCTGATCGCCCACATCGAGACGCGGGCCGGGACCCCGGTGCGGCTCGAGATCGTGCGCGGCGGCGCGCCGCTCGCGATCACGGTCGTGCCCGCGACGGTGGACGGCAAGGGGCGGATCGGCGTCCTGCTCTCCCTCCAGCAGCGCTACGGCCCGGCGCGCGCCTTCGTCGAGAGCCTCCGCTTCAACGGCGAGATCGCCCGCCAGAGCCTGGTGGTCGTGGGCAAGATCTTCACCCGCGAGGTCAAGGCGCGCAGCGCGCTCGCCGGCCCGATCGAGATCGCCGCCCAGAGCGGCCAGGCGGCCCGCGCCGGCTGGAAGAGCCTCGTCTACCTGATGGCGGTGATCAGCACCTCGATCGGGCTGCTCAACCTCTTCCCGATCCCGGTGCTCGACGGCGGCCAGATCGCGCTGCTGCTCGTCGAGTCGACGCTGCGGCGCGACCTGCCCGACCGGGTCAAGGAGCGGGTCAACCAGACCGGGCTGGCGCTGATCGTGCTGCTCATGCTCACCGTGCTCTACTTCGATCTCGCGAAGAACCTGCCCGCCGTGCTGCGGCCGGGCTCCTGAGGCCCGCGCGGACGGCCGACGAGGAGGAAACCGATGCCACTCTCCCCCGGCGACGCGGCTCCCGATTTCGACCTCACCTCGACCGAGGACGCGCTCCTCTCGCTGCGCGACGAGCTGCCGTGGTACGCGGTGGTGCTCTACGTCTTCCGCGGCGAGGCCGACGCGCGGGTGCGCGCCGATCTCCAGGCACTCGCCCGCGCCCGCCCGGCGCTCGCCCGCCAGCGGGCCCGGCCGCTCGGCCTCTCGCCGCTGCCGCTCGCCACGCTCAAGGCGCTGCAGGGCGAGCTCGCCCTCGGCTTCCCGCTGCTCTGTGACGACCGCGACTTCGCCGCCGCCTACGGGGTTCCGGCCGGCGGCGAGGGCGAGCCCGCGCCCGCCCCGGCGCTCTTCCTCGTCGGCGGCGACGGCAAGCTCCTCTGGCTCGAAAACCCCGTCGCCGGCCTCGACGCCGCGCTCGCGCAGATCGACAAGGCCCTCGCCGCCATCGCGCCGGCTCGCGGTTCGTATCCGCGTGCGGTGATCAACCGGCTCGTCGGGCGGCGCGTCGACCGCGGCCGCTGAGCCGCACGTCGCCGGCCAGCCGGCGCAGCGTCGCGAGGTCCCGGGCGTGGCCGGCGCCGTCGTCGCCGAGCGGCGTCTCGAGCAGCATCGGCACCCGGCGCAAGCGCTCGTCGCGCAGGAGCCGCCGGAAGGCGGCCGTCCCGATCTCCCCCTCGCCGATGTTCGCGTGGCGGTCGCGCCGCGAACCACACGCCCCCTGCGAGTCGTTGAGGTGGATCGCCCCGAGCCGGGCGAGCCCGAGGAGCCGGTCGAGCTCCGCGAGGAGCGCCTCGTGGCCGGCCGCTTCGTGGAGCGGATAGCCGGCGGCGAAGGCGTGGCAGGTATCGAGACAGACGCCGAGCCGCTCGCCGCACGCGGCGAGCTCGACGATCCGGGCGAGCTCCTCGAGCCGCGAGCCGAGCACCGTCCCCTGACCGGCGGTGATCTCGAGCAGCAGCCGCGGCGCACCGGCCGGAACGGCGGCCAGCACCTCGTCGAGGGCGGCCGCGACGCGGACGAGCCCGCCCTCCGCGCCGGCGCCGAGATGCGCGCCGGGATGAACGACCAGGGCGTCGAGACCGAGCGCGGCGCCCCGCCCGAGCTCGTCGGCGAGCGCCGCGAGCGAGCGCTCCCGCGTCTCCCCCGGCGGCGCCGCGAGATTGATCAGGTAGGCGGCGTGCGCGACCACGGGGCCGATCGGGCTCGCCGCCCGCGCGGCACGGAACTCGGCCGCCGCGGCCGCGGGGAGCGGGCGCGCCCGCCACTGGTTCGGGCTCTTGACGAAGATCTGGAGCGCGGTGCAGCCGAGCTCGACACCCCGGCCGATCGCCGCCGCGGCACCGCCGGCGGCGGAGACGTGCGCGCCGAGCGGGGGCAGCTCCACCATGGCGGCAGAGTCTATTCGCGCGAGCGGGACCGGCCGGGCTGCTAGACTGCGGCCCCGATGGCTTCGCGCTGGCTCAGATGGCCGCTCCGGGCGGCCTATGCATTCCTGCTCGCCATGCTCTTCATGGTCAGCGCCTACGTCTCGTTCAGCCTGTTCGTCCGGCGGGGCGTGACCCGGGTGCCCGAGCTCGTGGGGCTCACCGAGACGGAAGCGGCGGCGCTCGCCAACGACTCCGGCCTCGACGTGCGTCGCGCCACCGGCGCCGGCACCGGCCGCTACGACGACCGGATGGCGGCGGGACGGGTCCTCGAGCAGCGGCCGCCGGCCGGCAGCCTGGTCAAGCGCGGAGCGCGGCTCGAGCTGACCGTCTCCCTCGGTCCCCGGCTCGCGCGGGTGCCCGACCTGACCGGCCAGGCGCTCGCCGCCGCCCAGGTGACGCTGGCAGCCGAAGGGCTCGGGATCGGACACGCGTTCCACGTCGCGAGCGCCTCGGCGCGCGGCGGCGTGATCGGCCAGAGTCCCGCCGCCGGCAGCACGATCTCGCGCGAACGGGGCGTCGACCTGCTGGTGGCGAGCGAGAGCGTCGGCCGCGGCCGCTACCTGATGCCCGACCTCGTCAACCGCCGCTACGAACCGGTCCGCAGCCTCCTCGAGGCGCGCGGCATCCGCTTCGGCAACGTCATCTTCGAGCCGTACGAGGGGCTGCCGCCGGGCATCGTGCTCCGGCAGGATCCCCCCGCCGGCCATCCGCTGCCGCGGCGGCGTACCGTTTCGCTCGTCGTCTCCGGACCTGGGGGCCGCGAAACGTGAGGCGGCCGGTGCGCATCGCCCCCTCGGTGCTGGCGGCCGATCCGGCCGATCTCGCGACCGCCGTGCGGCAGTGCGCGGCGGGCGGCGCCGACCTCGTCCACGTCGACGTCATGGACGGGCATTTCGTGCCGAACCTCACCTTCGGCATCCCGATGGTGGCGGCGCTCAAACGCCACAGCCCGCTGCCGCTCGACGTCCATCTGATGATCGAACGGCCCGAGCGGCTCCTCGGCGCCTTCCTGGAGGCGGGCGCCGACCGGGTGGCCGTGCACTGGGAGGCGGCCGTCCACCTCGACCGCCTGCTCACCCAGATCCGGGACGGCGGCGCGCAGGCGGGGGTGGCGGTCAACCCGGCGACCCCCGTGGCGCTGCTCGAAGAGGTTCTCGCCACCGCCGATTTCGTGCTCCTGATGTCGGTCAACCCGGGCTTCGCCGGGCAGCGCTTCCTGCCCGCGAGCCTGGCCAAGGCGCGCCAGCTGGGCGCGGCGCTCGCGGCCCGCGGTTTGCAGACCGAGATCGAGATGGACGGCGGCATCGACCACGGCAACGTCGGCGAGGTGATCGCCAGCGGCGTCGACACCGTGGTCGCCGGCGCCGCCGTCTTCGCCACCGCCGATCCGGCCGCCGCCATCCGGCGGCTGCGCGCCCGGATCGAGGAGACCGCCCGATGAGCTCCAGACCCGCCCGGACCCTGCTCCTGCTCGCGCTCGTCGCGCTCGCGCTCGGCTGCAGCGGCCGCACTCGCCGCGAGGATCCGATCCTGCGCCTCTCGGCGGCCGAAGCCCTCGCCGAGGGCAAGCGCCTCTTCGCGCTCGACAAGTACGCGGCCGCCCGGCCGTACTTCACCCACGCCTTCGAGGTCGAGCCGAACTCGCCGGGCGGGCGCGAAGCGCTCCTGCTCGCCGCCGACTCGCTCTTCCTCCAGGGACACGACGAGAACTTCATCCAGGCCGAGGCGCGGTACCGCGACTTCCGCAACCGCTTCCCCACCAGCGATCGCGCGGCGTACGTGCAGCTTCAGATCGCCCGCAGCCTCACGGGGCGCATGGAGCGGCCGGATCGCGACCAGAAGGTCACCCATCAGGCGCGCGAAGCTCTCGAGGAGCTGCTCCGGATCTATCCGGACACCCCCGAAGCCGAGCAGGCGCACGCCGAGCTGCGCACGGTGCGCGACCGGCTCGCGGCCCACGAGATGGGCGTCGGTATCTTCTACTCCCGGTTCCGGCTGCCGCAGGCCGCGGTCAAGCGGTTCGAAGGGGTGCTCGCCGAATACCCGGACTTCAGCGGCAACGACGAGCTCCTCTACCGCCTCGCCGTCGCCTACCGCCGGCTCGACCGCGGCGAGGAGGCCGATCAGACCCTCGCGCGGCTGCGCGAGAGCTACCCCGCGAGCGACTGGACCCGCCGCGCCGCCAAGGAGGCGGGATGAGAGCGCGGCGCGTTCCGGTCCCGCTCCTCCTCGCGGCGACGCTCCTGCTCGGAGGATGCGCTTCCTGGGGAGGGCCCCGGCGCGCCCATCACGACGTCACGGTCCTCGCCGATCGCGTCCGCGCGCTCGAGGAAAAGGTGGCGGCGCACGAGGCCGAGCTCGCCCGGCTGCGCGCCGAGCCGGCCGTGCCGCGCGCCGCCGCCCCGCCGGCGGGCGTCGAGGCGCCGCCGTTGGTCGAGATCCCGGCGGCGACCGCGACCCCGCCGCTGCCCGCGGTCGAAGCCTCCGAGCTCCTGCTCCCGAGCGCCCCGCCACCCCCGGCCGTGCCACTCGGGGGCGACGTGCGGAGCTCTTACGAAGCGGCTCTGGCCCTCTACGACGCCGGCGATCTCACCGCCTCCGAGGCCGCGTTCCGCGCTCTCGTGACGCAGTACCCCGAGAGCGAGCTCGCCGACAACGCCCTCTTCTGGATCGGCGCGGCGCAGATGAAGCGCGGCGATGACGCCGCCGCCGAGGCGACGATGCGCGCCCTCATCGAAGGCTATCCGGCCGGCAACAAGGTTCCCGACGCCCTCTTCCAGCTCGGCGTCCTGCGCGCCCGGGCCGGCGACCCCGAGGGGGCGCGGGCGGCCTTCGAAACGGTGCTCGACCACTTCCCGCTCACCGAGGCGGCCGATCGCGCCGCCGAGCGGCTGCGGAGCAGCTCACCATCT